>NZ_CP048410.1:1645000-1993333 GCF_019357415.1 Gramella sp. MT6 | reverse complement strand
CTGAGCTGACATCCCGGAGTGAAAAATAAAAAGACAGAGTAAAATTGATAGAATTCTCATAATTGAATTTTAGAATATTTGAAATTCCTGATAAAGATAGAGTCAAATCAAAATTTTAAAAATTTATAGATAGAAATTAATATTTTTTATTTTACTTTGTTTTTCAAAGTACTTTAAAATGGAAAACGAAAAGTTTCTTAAGGACCTCAGCGAGATCAAAAATATGATGAATCGCTCCTCCCGTTTTATTTCTTTAAGCGGGCTTTCAGGAGTTTTTGCCGGGTGTTACGCTATTCTTGGTGCCGTAATGGCGAAAATGGTTCTAAACAGCAATACTTCATATTACAATGAATCCTATGAATCTGTCTCAAGCGGAATTGCAAATACAGACGTCACCTTACAATTAGTTACTATAGCCGTGGCAGTACTTGTCCTAGCCATTGGCACTGCTATTTTCCTGACTACCCGGAAAGCTAGAAAAAATGAACAGAAGATCTGGGATAGTACCAGCAAAAGACTGGTGGTGAATTTTTTTGCGCCCTTAATTGCAGGTGGTCTTTTTTGCCTGGTTCTGCTACAATATAATCTGATTGGCCTGATTGCACCCTGTATGCTTATTTTCTACGGATTAGCCTTAATTCATGCCAGTAAGTATACCTTTGCAGACCTTAAGGGTCTTGGATATGCCAATTTGATATTGGGCCTTGTGGCTACCCAATTCATTGGTTACGGATTGTATTTCTGGGCAATCGGGTTTGGACTCTTTCATATTATTTATGGCATCTGGATGCATAATAAGTATGATAGAAAAAGTGCTTAATGAAGAACATAATAAGTAATATAAATAAAGCTTTTGATCATAGGATCCGTCTTGGGATTATGAGTGTGTTAATGGTGAATGATCATGCCGACTTTAAAACCCTGAAAGAACTTTTAGGGGCGACAGATGGTAATATCGCCAGTCACACCAAAGCTTTAGAAAAACAGAAATATATAAAAGTGGAAAAATCGTTCATAGACAGGAAACCAAATACCAGGTATATCGCCACCGGCACAGGCCGGAAAGCATTCCAGGAACATCTGGATGCCCTTGAGAAATTGCTACATAACAGCAACGACCTCGGCAATAAAGACTAAAAGAAACCAAACTATATTTTTTTATCTATTCACTTTGAATTTCAAAGTACTTAATTTAACTAAAACCATATATTATGAAAAGTACACGCTTAATTATCATTTTAGCAATCGCTGCCACCATCCTTTCGATCCCATTTTTAGCCATGCTGCTTGGAGCTGAAGGTGTAGACTGGGACATCCGAGATTTTGTCATCATAGGAATACTCCTTTTTAGTACTGGCCTGGCCATAGAATTCGCCTTAAGCAAATTACGTACTATGAAAAGAAGAATAATCGCCTGCACTTTAATTCTGTTGGGGCTATTCCTCATCTGGGCCGAACTGGCTGTGGGCATCTTTGGTACTCCATTTGCCGGTAGTTAGATGTCCGATTTCAAAACAAAAAATAGAACATGGATTATTTTGTAAAAAAAGATTCGATAGTTAGGGAAATATGGGGCAAAAGCGATACGATCCTTTTCATTTTCGCTGGTGCCTCTGCAGAATTTGCCTTGAATAAAGCTGTAGACTGGCTTTATTATACGGGACGACTTCCTAAAGATCCTTTGGGTAGATTATTTTCTACCGTTGGCTATGCCAGGAAAATAGTCTTTTCTGAAAAGCAATCTGCTCTTTCTGCCATTGATGGTATGAACAAGATCCACGCTTCGGTAGAGTCAAAACGTGGTAGCAATATTCCCGATTGGGCATACCGCGATGTACTTTTTATGCTTATAGATTATTCTATCAGATCTTATGAGATCCTGGAAAGAAAACTAAACATTTCTGAAAAGGCAGAGGTTTTTGATGTCTTTTTCAGAGTTGGGAAAGCCATGCACCTTAAAGACCTTCCGCAAAATTATACAGTATATGAAAGAATGAGGAAGAATCACCTGGAACAACACCTGGAATATGGAGCTTACACAAAAGACCTTTACAAGCAATATTCGAAACATCTTGGTTGGGCCAGGTATAGATTGCTTTTAGAAACACAGATCCTAATTACCCCTAAAAAAGTAAGGCGGCTATTAATGTTACGAAGTATTTCGCTTCTAAGCCCATTGATCCTGGGCTATAAAATTAGCCGAAGCATAAACCTCGACTGGTTGCTTAAAGAGCTTATCCTTCCACAAGAATATAAAAAAGAAATAAGGGCGATGGATCATTTTCACGCTTAAATACATCTACCTCCATCACTAATCATCATTCAAAAATCAAAAAATGGACAACCAATCATCAAACCCAAATACAAACCGAATAGTTCACTGGTTAAAGAACTCCATCACCGCCAGAATGTTTATCATAGGGATTCTCAGCCTCATTTTACTAATTCCACTTTTCATGGTTCAGGATCTAATAAGGGAAAGGGCTGAAAGGCAAGAAAATGTCGTGACAGAGATCAATGTTAAATGGGGTGATGCCGTCATTTTGTATGGCCCTGTATTAAGAGTCCCGTACCGCAGTTTTCGCGAGAAACAAATAACTAATTCTCAAAAAGAGGTCATCACCGAGAGTATAGAGGAAATTGAATATTTCTACTTTTTTCCGGATAAGTTGAAAATCGAATCAAATATAAATCCTGAGATCAAAAAGCGTGGCATTTATAAAACTTCTGTCTATAAGAGCAAGACGAGTATTAGCGGAAGCTTTTCAGCGCCAGATTTTAGTAATGAAGACATTTCAAAAGAAAATATTCTCTGGGACAAAGCCCGCATCATTTTTAATACTTCCAATCTAAAAGGGGTTAATGAGCAAATTAATATTGAAATCGGCAATTCTGAATATACCTTTAATACCAGGTACCAGCAAAAAAATACGTTGCCATCAGCGCATCAAAACCTGTATCTTATGGAAAGTGAAGTTCTAAACCCAATAGACCTTCCTATAGACAAGGCGATTAGCTTTAATATGCGGGTATCTGTAAACGGAAGTTCTGAGATCTCGTTTGTACCGATTGGAAAAACCACCGAGGCAGAGATAAAATCAGACTGGAAAACCAATAGTTTTACTGGTAGTTTTCTGCCATTTAACGAGAATAAATTAACCGAAGAGGGATTTGATGCTAAATGGAAAATCCTGGATATCAACAGGCCTTTTCCCCAAAGTTTCCGGGATAATCTACCTGAACTTTCAGAATATGCTTTTGGCGTAAATTTCATGATCCCGGTAGATGAATATCAAAAAAGCGAAAGAGCCACAAAATATGGATTCCTCGTGATTGGCCTCACCTTTCTCGTGTTTTTCCTGATCCAAACGCTGAGCAGAATCCCTATCCATCCCTTTCAGTATCTAATGATCGGGCTAGGACTTGTAATGTTCTATACTTTACTGATCTCGATTTCTGAACATAGTAGCTTCTTAAAAGCCTATTTAATTGCCGGAATTTCGGTCATTCTTTTGATCAGCTTATATTCAAAAAGCATTTTAAATGGATGGAAATTCCCGGTCTTTATTGGGGTTTCGCTGCTGGCACTCTATTCTTTCATTTATGTGATCATTCAGCTCGAGAGCTATGCCCTGTTGGTGGGAAGTATTAGTCTTTTCCTTATCCTGGGCGGGGTCATGTATGTTTCAAGAAAGATAGACTGGAACAATTATTAGGAAGCGCCTCAATGAAAGATCATTTTCTAAACAGTTTTAGTACATTTTATGCCGGCTGGCCTTTAATGATATTGGTCGCCGGCTGTATTTTGTTAACCTTCTATTTGATACTTAGAAAGAAATGGAAAAATCTACCTGAAATTTCGTTTACAATAATTGCCGGTATTTTACTATTTCCAGTGATTTATAATTGGTTGGTAGTTATTATTTTCAGTTTGCTTTTTCATGAATATCACCCAAAACGTAATTTCAACCAGCAAAGCTGGAATGAAGAAATTGAGAATCGTCATGAAATGAGAACAGACCTGCTTGAAAATGATATTTTAATTGGAAAGAGCAAAGCCGAAATTTACGAAATACTGGGTTCACCAAATTCCAGCCAGGAAAGTGACCAGGATACTATAAATACCTGGCGATTTTATCTAGGAAATGAAGGACACGGGATGGGTTGGAAATTTTATACTTTGGTAATAAAATTTGAAGAGAACAATGCAAGTAAAATTGAAATTGAAGAATTTTTAGACTGAAAACAGGCGGGTTATTTTCTCAAAACTTAAAAAATATCCCGTCAACTTTATGGAGTAAGGATGATTATGAAAAGGAATAAAAAAATTTACTATTGGTTCGGGTTTACCATCCTCATGATCATCGAGATCTTTATAGCAAGCTATATAGAGGATGATTTCATCAGGCCTTATTTGGGAGACTTCCTGGTGGTGATCCTTATCTATTGTTTCCTGATGGGCCTAAGCAGAATATCTGTCTTCAAAGGTTTGATCACAGTCCTTTTATTTTCTTTCGCTGTCGAGTTTTTCCAGCTTATCAACATTGTAAAAGTCCTGCAGTACCAGCCACCTAAAATAGTGATGATCATTCTTGGTAGCAGTTTTTCGGTTTGGGATCTGCTGGCTTACAGCCTTGGAGTTTTCACTTGTCTCTTATTGGAATACACCAGAAATATTTACGCGGTACCGTCAACGTAATCTTGCAAATAAGAATATAAGGGAGTCAGCTTTCCATTTTCCGTCATTCTTGCTCTTCCCAGAATGCCATCTTTGTCATTATTGTAAAAAGCCGGGATCACATTCTTTAGGAACATTTCTCCAAATCCTTCACTGGCATCTTTGGGCAATTCACAGGGTAAATTATCTACTGCCATAATGGTGATCGCTTTTTGATCGCGGAAATCGGTTTCGCCACCGGTATCAGGATCATAGCCATAAAAAGGTTCAGCAATGGTAGAAGGTCGAATGGTGCTGGCAACAGGACCTGCTATATCACAGGAAATGTCTGCCACATATTTTATTCGGAAATCTTTATGCTGAATATCTTCTTTAGAATAGAACACGGGAGCGCCCTGCCCATAAAAATGACCGGCAATAAATACATCACTGGTCTTCGCAAATTTCATGAAATCTGAATCATAATTCTCGGGGACCATATAGAATTCCTTTCGGCTTCCCTGGGCGCCATCCTTACGTTTTGCATAATCCAGCACATCTATATGACAATATACGGGTTCATTAAATTCATTTACCAAATAGGTTTCCGGCTCCACCTGTTTTATGTTCAGATGCTCAAGGATCTCTTTGGCTCCGTGCGCCACCTTACCGCTTCCTGTTAAAACGAATTTATAAGCAGGCAAATCGATCTTATCGAGTTCTGCCAGCATTGATTTAAGATCTGGCAAGGTCTCGGCTTTAGGAAGTTCAAAACTGTTTTCCTTGATTCCTATCGCCCTGATCCCATTATAAGCGCCCACCAGCCCTGCATAGCGTCCAAACCCGATTAAACGCGCCTTGTTCTTGTTGGTGATCACCTCGTGATCGTAAAGTTCGATGTTTCGTTTGAGGACCTCGCGAAGCAAATCACGATTATATGGCTGCTTTTTGATGGTATGTGAAAAGAAAAAGTACTTTTTGTCAGGTATCAAATTCGGGATCGGCACTTCTTTTACCCCCAGAAGTACGTCACAATTGCTAATATCTTCGGAAACATCAAAACCTGCCTTTCGATATTCATCATCGCTAAATATCCTGATATCAGAACTTTCCACTTTAAAAGAAGCTTCCGGAAATTGGGAAACTACTTTTTTTAGCATTTGTGGTGAAAAAACCACTCTTCTATCTGGCGGAGTTTTTCGTTCTTTGATCAGGGCGAATTTTATCATTCTGGTATGGGTTTTGCTTAATATTGTAGTGTCTCAAAGATATAAATTTAAATGAGTATCTTTGCTGGCCCGATTGTAAACTACAGTCGGATTTCTTTGAAAATTTTGCGTTAGGGATAGCAGCGAAAATCCTTTTTTGAAGTGCTGAGCTTGTCGAAGTACAATAAAAAAGATTGCAGCGAATAGCCCGACCCGCTAAGGCGGGTAACGCCCGCGTGATTATTACAATTATTGCGGCAAAGAAGATGTTCATTATTTTATGGGGTCGACTTGGTTTTGACAGCGAGTCTAATTGAGTTGTAAGCACGTAGAGCGCTGGGATATAGCTCTTAAATCTCATATTTCACACTTTTTTAAACGGCGAGAATAACTACGCCTTGGCTGCGTAACCGAATCACAGTAGGTTATACTTAGTCCCTGCAAGGCAGGGAGCCAAGATGTCTCGTGGAAGCCTTGATTTACGGCGTCCACACCAGAGGCACCGATAAAGTAAATATAGGGAGCTCAGGGCCTTGATGAGTTTCCGAAACTTAAGCGAGGATACGTGTAAAGTTGGTGGTTTTCGGCCGGCTTTGCATCGACAATCAAGTGAAAACTAAACGTGTAGAAAGCATCTGAATTGCTTGTTTGGACGAGGGTTCGAACCCCTCCGACTCCACTTTAAAGCCCCGTAAGCCTAGTGTTTACGAGGCTTTTTATTTTGCGTTGACAAAATAGTTGACAAACTGGTTTATCTATCATGTAACTTGCTTAATTCAAATTTACTAGATTTATACTAATTAAACCTAATTAGTATGCCTCCAATTCTCAGTTTATATATTCTCTTATTTTTCGCTACATTATCTCACTTAGCTATGGTAGTTTATAATAGCATAAAATTCTATATGCCTAGTAAGTCACTCAGAAACACCGAATACAATTACACAAAATTTGATCCAGCCAATAATAGACTGCGTTTAGGACTATCTCTAACTTTTTTTCTGGGTCCAATTATTATAACACTGGTATTACGGTCATTCCAATTTGAAGATGAATTATCTATAATTGCTATTCTAGCTATACTGATAATGATAACAATTTATTTCACATATTTCAATCACTACAAAATATGGTCTGAAAAATTTAGAACAGTTCCGAATCCAAAAATCATTTCAGAGCAATCTTATTCGGAACATCAACGAGATTTAAAAATAGAACTCGATAAGATTAAAGAAAATGAAAAAGAAGTTCAGAAAAAATATAATATTACAACTACATCTGTAAATAGCTTAAGTTTCGAACTTGACCAGGTTAAAACAAAAGTTTCGACAAATGCAGAAAAGAGTTTAGCAAAGCAAAATAAGCCCTTATCAGAATACTTCAAGACAAAAGAACAGTTTCGAAAATTTGAAACTTTGCTTTATTCAAATGATTTTTGGAATAGTAAAGAACACATTACTGCTACCAAACTCTGTATTTTAACCTGTAAGCTTATCGATTTAAAAGTTCTTTATATTTATCGTAAACAGAAATATTTCCTACCTGCGTTGGCTAGGCACTTTGAAGTTGAAGAATTTGATGAATCAACTTTTTCTAGAATTCAAAAGGAGTTTAAAGAGTATAAAAATGGTGAGCTTATTGATGAAGCTCATAGAGAGTTTTATGAAAAGCTTTCATACCTAGATAGTCTTAAATAGGTTTATAAAATAGACTCAATTACTCAATATTGAGCGAATCATCCTCTAAGGAGCAATAATATTGTCGTATTAACTCAAAATAATACACAATGAAAGCAATACACAATCCTTATGAGGTTTTGATCGAGCAAATGTCTGAGCTAAAGAAAATAGCTCTGGACATTCGAGATCTTCCCAAAGTAGATTACACTACTAAATACTACACACGTAAAGAGGTTGCAGAAATATGCCGCTGTTCTGTTCAAACCGTAGATAATTATATAGACTATGGTTTTATAAAAGCAGAAAAATTTGGAATTAAAGGTGTTCTCATAAATCACTATGAAATCTTTAACAAAGACAATTCCTTAAAAAAATTTAAAAACAAAAAAGGATAGAGTGTCCGCTCTATCCTTCAATTAATATTTCTCAAAACAGTATTAACTACCGTATATGCGAATATAAGGTAATAACCCCTGTCTTTCAAATGGATAAACCAAAACTTTATCACCTTCATAGTTCCAATAGAACAACGATCTATGATAAAATAAACAATCATATTAATTCCAGGTATGATTTAGTTTACAATGAAATTTCACAAAAATTCTATATCAGATTAAAAGATAAGCATGGATGGAATAAACTCGTATTCGAATCCATTAAAGTAGAATTAAATAAATCGGAAATTAAAATGAGTGATTCTACCCTTGAAACTTTCTTAAGTTCCTATCTGGTAAAGAAAATTGATCCCTTTAAAGAATATTTTTCTGAATTACCTATATGGGATGGTAAAGACCATATAAAAGATCTTTGTTCGTATATAAGCACAGACGACGATGACCTATTTTATTACCATTTTAAAAAGTGGTTTGTTAGAGCCGTTAAATGTGCCCTGGAAGAAGATTATTATAATAAAAATTGCTTGGTTCTTGCTCAAGAGGCCGAAAACAGCGGTAAAACTACTTTCTGCAGGTTTATATGTCCACCTCAATTAAAGCATTATTACGTAGAGAATATCGGGTACGATAAGGATGGGCAAATCCAACTGACAAAAAACATTCTGACAATTCTTGATGAAATAGACAAAATTGATCCTAGATCAATGAATGCCTATAAATCATTCCTATCAAAAACCCATATAAATCTCAGACTTCCTTACGCCAAGACAAACAGTAATCGGTCAAGAAGCTGTTCATTTATAGGGACTACCAATCTTCTAAACTTTTTAAAGGATAGCGATGGTAGTGTAAGGTGGATCTGTTTTGAAATCATTGGATATATAAACTTTGACTACTCGAAGAATATAGACATTAATAAAGTTTGGGCTCAAGCCTATCATTTAGCTTACACTGAAAAGACCTTTAATCCAGACTTAACCAGGGAAGATGTAATACTAAATAAACAACGAAATGAAAGACATCGTAATGTTTCAGTCGAGGAAGAGCTTATAAATGAACATTTCGAAGCTTCCATAGACCGAAGCGCCTGTATGACAGCTACTCAAGTGACTAGAATACTTAAAAACTATTTTCCGCAGGCCAATATAATATCAACCGGACGAGAACTCAAAAAAATGGGTTACAAGCGGATTAACGATCCTAAAACCGGAGCCAAGAGCTATATGATACAGTTCAGGAATAGATAAAACTTTATCCAAATCATCTTACCCATCCTACCTCTTTCCAAAAGGTAGGATAGGTAGGTTGATTTCCCCAAAAAAATGAAAAAATGAATTTTGAACAAGCTAAAAAAATTGATATCGTTTATTACCTCTCTAATAGAGGCTATAAGCATGATCACATAAAAGGAGATAAAACCTGGTACCTATCCCCACTTACTAATGAAAGAACAGCATCTTTCAATGTTAATACCTCCAAAAACGTTTGGTATTGCTTTTCAATTGGAGATGGCGGGACCATTATAGATCTGGTTATGCAATTGAATAATTGTGATAAATATGAAGCACTTAATCATCTAACAAATCATAATTTTTCTTTTCACCAGCCTACGAAGGTTCGAAAAAGTCAATTAAAAGAATGCGAGATTGATCGAAATACTCACCTACATCATCCAGTTCTCTTAAACTATTTGAGAAAACGAAGTATCAATTTATCGGTTGCAAAGAATTACTGTAGAGAACTACACTATCGATATAAACTTATAGCTGATGATCCTGATATTAATACACCATCAGCTTCCAATGGTCATTATGAAAAATTATTTTTCACGATTGGTTTTGAGAATGATTTGGGAGGCTTTGAACATAGAAATTCAATATTCAAAGGTTGTATTTATAACAAAGCTATCACCAGCATTGAAAATAACTCAAATACACTTTCCCTTTTTGAAGGCTTTATGGATTTTATGTCCTACCTCACTCTAAAAAAAAGAATACCTCAAGAAGATTTTGTGATTCTGAACAGCACAAACCTAGTTGAAGAAACTCTTCCTATTCTTCAGGATTATGATAAAATCAAGGTCTTCTTCGATAATGATGAATCTGGAAAAAAAGCACTCAAATGCATTCAGGAAAACCGTCAAAAAAAGGTAATCGACTGCAGTATTCATTATTCGAAGCATAATGATTTAAACGAATATTTAATTGCTGCAAGCAATGAGAGCCGTTAGGCTCTGCCAGGCGTGCTAAAGGTGCACTGATAGTGCACACTTTAGCGAACCTGGCTATTCGCAGCCAAAGCCGCTCATAGAAAAAAATAAGAACTAAAACTTATTAAGTATGAAATCAAAAACTTATAAAAGAGTAGTCTTCAATTTAAGCTTAGAACATCGAGAATTACTCAAAAATCAATGTCAATTTCTTCAAGTATCAGTCGCCTTTTTTGTCAGGAATTGCGTACTGGAAAAGTTAGGGCAACCAATTATTGAAGTCAAGAGGAAAGATTTAGATATTAAAAATTACACCACTCAGCTCCTCAAAATTGGAAATAATTTAAACCAGGTTGCCCACAATTTAAACACCGATTCTAAATTTCTCATTGCAGATCAAAAATCAGTATTGAAAGATATTGATGATTTAAAGAATCACATTTTAGAGATCAATTCAAAACTATAGCTATGGTAGATGAAAATAAACAAATAGAGAATTTAATGCAGAATGTATCGGATAGGCTCGATCATTTACTAGGGGAAATTGGAAAATTAAAATCAACAGAGGAAAAAGATTTGCCTACAAAAGAAGATCAAAAAAATCAAATAGATTCTTTATTCGCTCGCGAGCAAAAAATCCTTCACGGTGAATTAAATCGCACCAGAAAAAAATTAGAAGAATTAATTCAGGAAAATAAAAAGGAAATCCATCATAAAACTGAAAATGTAATTTTTGGAAAAGACACACCCTTCTCTTCAAAACTACTTCTTAGTTTTATCGTTCTCTTTTTTATTAGTTTTCCAGCCTTCAAATATATTCCCGAATATTTAAATCAGAAGAGTGAACTAAAGGCAGAACGAGATACTTATAAAATGTTCTATGATTATGCCGTTCTAAATTCCTTTGAGAAGGATGAGAAAGCTCCTAATGATTTCATCCACCTTAAAGAGAAAATTCAATCGCGTGACACAACCATTATAAATTACGTTAGGCGACTCACTCCAAAATTCAAGAAACACCTTGAAAAAGAGAGATTAAGAATTGCACTTCAAAATTTAGAGAAATGATCGTAAAGTTAGAATCGATATCCTATGGTAAAAATGCACTGGCTTATTGCGAAAGAGGTGGTGAAGTACTTTATACCAATAAGTGTTTAGGCAACTCAAGTCAACTTTATGAACAGATGAAGTTTCAGGCTAGATTTAATGACCGATGCATCAAACGATTCTTCCATATTAAAATAAGACAAGCTCCTGAGGATAAAGGGAAATTAACTAAACAGGATTGGATTGATATCTGTAAGGATTATGCTAAAACGATCGGTTTTGAGGCTAATCTTTACGCCGTTTATATACATCAATCTAAAACTGGAATGGAGCATTCTCATATAGTGGCCTCTAGGATCGGAGAAAACAACTTAGCTGTTCGCGATGACCATACCCACTATAAGAATATGGACGTCTCTAGAGAGATCGAAGCCAGGTATAACTTGAGAAAAGTCAATCGGAGACTCGAGAAATTTAAAGCCCAAGAAAAATTCATTTCTACTGACGCAAAAGTTCAGGACTTGAAAGAAGAAATTTTTGCTGCTATTAAGATGTCCGATTCCATGGAGGATTTAATCTTCCACCTTGAAAACCGTGAGATAAAGACAAAAATTGGTCGAGGAATCTCTTTTACCAAAAATGGAATTAGAAAGAAAGGTTCCCATATTGATAGAAAATTTTCTTTAAAAGGTATTGAGAAAATACTTCGATATAAAGAGCAGGAAAAGAGGTTTAATAAAGGTATTTCCTGGTAACATCATTAAATAATTAATCATTCCTGTTCACTTTAGTGAAAATCGATCTTATTCAAGTTTCTGACTCAACAATAGTCAGTAATCTCTTAGGACTTCCTTTCCTTTTTTCTTTGGCAAAACTAGCCAGATCATTTCAACAAGCGGCATAAATCACGAGGCTTTTTATACGCTTTTAATGAAATGAACTGGCTTTTCTGTTATGCACGAAAAAAGAAATTTTGAAAGTCTAATAATCAAAAACTGAATATTATGAAAGATCAGGAAAGAAGAACAGAGAATTTAACCCATCGGTCAATAATGAATCTAATAATGGAAGATTTGAATAAGATTGATAAGAAATATTTAGAATTGAACTATGGATTTAGCAAAGCAGAATGTACAAGCGCCTTATCTGATTCGATAGTTAATACTTGTGAAAATTTAGGCCTACGAATAGTTAGAGAAGAAAAATTTAAATTACCAGAATCTATCAGGATTAGCAGGAAACAAAATTGTTGTAATGTAGATTTTTATATCATAAATCCAAATGGTAAAGATATCATCATTGAACTTGATTCAGCATTAAAAAAATGGAGTTATCAAAAACTGGAATATTTCAGCGAAGATTATAATGCTGTCTGGATCGTTTGGAAAAGAGGTAGAGGAAATCTTAATTACTCTAACTTCTTTGAAAAGTCCAGAAATAAAGAATCTGATTTTGGAAATGAGAATGTCTCATTTTTCAAACACATCATTGATCTTTCGAATAAACCTAAATCCTGGAAAGAGTAATCTAATACAATTTTGCAATAATCCATTAATGTTATAAAATATTAATACAGCAATACAATTTTATTGTTATATAGTATTACCATAATAATAGAAAACTATAATATTATATTTTTAAGATAAACTAATTAATAAGGACTAATAAATGATTTAAGTGTTTCTGCCATTATTTCTGGATTGGCTCCTTCTTCTCCCGCGACCAATGCACCCATCGCACAGGCCTGATCAAGTGACTGTTGTGGTTCTTCTCCTTGCAATAGTTTAGCAATCAGCGTTGCAAGAAATGAATCCCCTGCCCCAACGGTGTCTTTTACCTTTACCTTGTAACCCGAGTTATAATAGAGTTTTTTATCTCGTAGTAGCACGGCACCGTGCCTACCCTTGGTCACGCAAATTGATATTGCTTTAGATTTATCCGCAATAAAAAGCAAGTTTTGTTCCAGGGAATTATATTTGGACCCTAATAAACCTGCAATCTCAAAAAGCTCTTCGTCATTGAACTTTATGAACTCTGCATGTTCCATCAATGCCATCAATAATTCCTTTGAATAATATGGAGGTCGCAGGTTAAAATCTAGCACCCGAAACTTAGCTTTCCGAATAAGTTCGAACAAAGTACCTCGGCTTATCCTATCACGGCAAACCAAACTTCCAAATATAAAGACATCGGCATTCAAGACAGATTCAACCATTCCAGCCTTGAGCTCGATCTTATCCCATGCTGAAGGATACATAATTTTATAAGTCGCAGAACCGTTGGCTGAAAGGCTAACATTTACAATCCCGGTACCGTATTGTTCATCTTTTAAAATATTCCCAGTTTCTATATTTCTTGATTTAAGATAGCTAAGCAATTCATATCCTTTTACATCAACACAAATCCTACTAATCATCTCTGTGTTTATTCCCATACTGCTTAGTCTGCTGGCTACGTTTAATGGCGCGCCACCAATTCTTTCTTTATCAGGAAAAACATCATAAAGGATTTCCCCAAAACATACTGCTTTGATATTTTTTTTCATCGTCTCTAAATTAACCGCGAGTTAGTATTTTCTTAAATAGAAACACGAGGCTAACCCCGTGTTTCTTTGACTATCCAAACAATTAATTATAATTAATATCCAGGATTCTGAACATAAAGCCCGCCTGTAAAATCTATTTCTCTTTGTGGGATTGGATAATATTCATCTCTCCCAGCTGTAAACACTGCGTTAGCTAAAAAGTCTCTTTTAGTCTTTTCTTCATCTAGATAAGCGTTCAGAGTTTCTTCAGCTTCACCCCATCTAACCAGGTCAAAGAATCTTGGTCCTTCCATTCCGAATTCAAGCCTTCGCTCAAACTTTAATGCTTTCCAGGCAAATTCTTTACTTGGAAAGGAAGTATATAGCCCTACATTGTAAATATCTGAAGCCCCAGCAGCAACCGGTTTTTCTGTACTAGCCGCAGCTCGTTCTCTAACTTCATTTATTAGAGGAAGTGCTTCATCATATCTATCTAACTGAATAAGCGCTTCCGCTTTAAATAATAGTACATCTGCATATCTAATAAATATTACATTTCTCGAAGTCCCAACGAAAGGACCTTCCTTTACATAGCAGGAACAATCTGGCGCTTGTTGCTCTTTCATATTTCCGAAGAAACCATAAACTCCCGGATCTCTCGCCCAACTAAATTTATAGATCATATCGCCCTGCTCATTTACAGTATTGCGATATTTAAAAGGTCTTCCCGGAACTCCTACGGTGTGATCTAATCTAGGATCTACGGTTAAGCCCGAAGAAACCGCTACTGTACCATCTTCCTGAACATTATTTAAAATGTCTGAATCATTGAAAGAATCTAATAAAGGCAAACCATTTGTATCTGTTCTAAACGCATTTACCATATTCTGACTAGCAAGGTGGAAACCACAACATCCGTATAGTCCAGTTCCATGAGGAGAATTTAAGCCTGTAACGAAGCTGACCCTTCCAACTCTTGTCCCATCATTAATAGAAAATTGTGCAGCCCATAATGATTCAGGTCCATTTTCATACTCAACAAGGAAATTATTCGCGTAATCTGGTTCAAGACTACCGGTAACCTCATTGGCATAATCAATAACTTCCTGAAGCATAGAGGTATTAATACTCACTACCTGGTGGTTTTCGTCCTGTTGATAAGCTTGATAAAGTCTTGTTTTGGCAAGGTATGCCGCTGCGGCATTTTTATCAGCTCGACCAACTTCATCCTGTGCCTCAGGCAAATTATTATAAGCAAAAAGGAAATCGTTAGCGATCATATTCCATAATTCCTGATTTGGAAGATCATTTCCGGTATTAGCGATCTCGTCCTGTGTCAGATCTTCTGTGATATAAGGAATCTTTTTGAATATTCTTTTCAGCATAAAGTGGCAATGAGCGCGCAAAAATCTCAATTCTGCCTGCCGGGTAGTCTTCAGATCATACTCTGCATCAGGTATATCATTTATTACTCTTAACGCAAAATTTATCCTGGAGATAGCTTTGTAGTAGTTTGTCCATGTTCTTGGAGCCATCAATTCTCCTTGATCTGGCACCGTTAGATAATATTGTTCATATCTATCGACTTCGCCAACATCACTTCGACCTCCTCCGCCTTTATAGGAATCATCAGAGCGAACGCTCCCATACACCCACATATGGGTTAAGGGGCCTATCATATCGTCATTCGCAATTCCTGCATAAGCAGCAATCACAAGAGATTCAGCATTTTCAGCTGTTGCTACATTTTCGTTGGAAAGAACTCCTTCCGGTTCATATTCTAAAAAATCTTCGGAACAGGATATTAAAAGGCTGGAAAGCAATAATCCTGTTATGATATATTTTATATTTTTCATGATTGTCATATTTTAAAAATTCACGTTTAGACCAAGAGAAACCACAGTTGGTACCGGGATTCTATTCACATCGGTTCTTTCAGGATCTGATCCTATATAATCATTAGGTGTAAACCAAAACAGGTTTTCTCCCTGAAGATAGATTCTGAAACTTTCCAGGACACCAACTTTTTCAATTAGAGCGTCGGAAAGAGAATATCCTAACTGGGCATTTCTAATCTTGAAATATGAATTGTTTCGAAACAAATAATCGGAAGTTCTTAAATCATTAAAAGCGAGTGATAAAGATGGAATATCAGTATCGGTATTATTTGGCGTCCATGCGTCAAGCACACCCAATCCGGCATTTTCCCTACCCTGAACAAAATTGTTCCAGAATATGTAAGGATCCTGACCAATTCTTCCAGTCACCCCGGAACCGAACACCGAGAAATCCCAGTTCTTATATCCTAGATCTATTCTTATACCATATTCCAAATCAGGTAAGGTTGTTCCTATAAAATCACGGTCATCTGTATCTATAACATTATCTCCATTAAGGTCTTTAAATTTAATACCTCCGGGACGAGCACCCACCTGTTCCGGAGAGCTATCTATATCTTCCTGACTTTGGAAGAGGCCATCTGATTTATATCCAAATATCGAAAATTGAGAATGTCCGAGTATTGAATTTTGTGCCGTTCCCGGGAATCCTGCCCGTACCTCTTCTGGAAGAAATGTGATTTCATCCATAAAAGAAGATAAATTAGTTGAAACTGAGAAAGTAAGTCCATTTTCTAAGGTATTCGTGTACGCAAGGGCAAACTCCCATCCTTTGGTTTCCGTTGTAGCACCGTTTAAAACCCGCTGCTGACCCTCCCCGAGTACGGAAGGAATTGGAGGCGTGGTTAGAATGTCTACGGTTTCCCTGGTAAAATAATCAAAAGAACCGCTCAATTTATTATCAAAAAGTCCAAAGTCTACTCCAAAGTTCCATTCTTTGGTAGTTTCCCATTTAAGATCTGGATTCTCCGCTTGAACAGATACAAACCCGGAAGGTAAGTTTCCTGTATTATTACCATTAATGTCATATGCGGTACCTACGTTATAATACTGCTCAAAGAAACCACCTGTATATTGTGAAAGAGTTGGTCCATATCTGGCTTCATACAGGCCGAATCTGGCAAGATCACCTATTGATTGGTTCCCCACTTCACCATAACCTGCTCTTAACTTCAGATTGGTAATGGTTTCACTTTCATTTAAAAAATCTTCATTACTTAACCTCCAACCTGCAGTCACCGCCGGAAATACTCCATATCGATTATTTTTTCCAAACCTGGAAGATCCATCTCTACGTACAGTAACAGAAGCTAAATATCTATTATCAAAAGAATAATTTACTTTACCGAACTGAGAAAGCAATCGGTTACCCGAAGAACTTCCGTTTGAAGTCCTGGCACCTGTCCCCGCATCTAATACAAAATAAGATTCTTCTTCTACGGCAAATCCTTCAGCTCTTGCAAGAACACTATCAAAATCATTTTTAACGGACTCCACACCAAGAAGTACCCCAATATTATGAGCTCCTAATTCCAGTTTATAATTCAGCGTATTTGTAAATACTACACTCGTGTATTTATTAGTGTCAAAAGTCAGGCTGTTATTACTTCTGGTAATAAAGCCGTTATTTACCCTTGGCTCTATATCTTTTCTCTTGAAATCACTAAAATCTATACCTAAACTAGATCTAAAAGTTAGATTTTCCAGCAGGTCGGCTTCCATATAAATATTTCCAAAGAAATTATTTTTTTCAGCGTTATCCCACCGATTCAAATATTGAATCAATACGGGGTTGTTTCTATCTGAATATCCAGCTCCAATGGGTCCCGCAAAATTTCCATTAATGTCATATACCGGGATGGTTGGAGCAAGAGATATAGCCAACCCAGGAGTAGGTGCACTACCAACATCAGGAGAAGCAAGCGTTTCATCTGAAGTTGAGAGTTGTGTATTTACACCAAAACGCACCTTATCTTCAAACAGGTTAGTATTTGCATTGATCTTAGCCGTATAACGCTCATAATTGGTATATTTAAGAATACCTGTATTTTTAAGATGCCCAAGATTTATAAGGAATGAAGATTTTTCAGAATTAGCAGAAACAGTTAACTCATTATTATAAACATATCCTGTTTCATAAGTTGCTTCCTGCCAGTCTGTATCTCCTGCCGGAACCGTTTCATCTCCACCAACAAATGGTTGAACAGTAACACTATTTAACACGGGATTATCGAAGTCATTATTCCAGTCAAAATTGTAAATTTCTCCATAACCAGATGCAGGATCAGCACCGTCATTTACAGAAGCCCTCCATATGGCTTGACCTCGCTGAACAGCATTCAGCATATCATAACGTTGTTGTTTTTCAGATTGTACTGAAAAATTTGAATTAAAACTTACACTTACTTTTTCTGCACGCCCACTCTTATTCTTGGTGGTAACCACGATCACACCATTACCGGCTCTTGCTCCGTAAAGGGAAGAGGCAGATGCATCTTTCAGTACCTGTATAGATTCAATGGCATCCGGATTCAGGGAGGAAAATACTTCCTGTCTCTGAGTTGGTACTCCATCAATGACATAAAGTGGATCATTGTTCCCTAAAGTAGTTATACCTCTAATGAGTACCCGGCTACTTGCTCCTGTAGGATCTCCAGATTTTTCTACGAAAAGACCAGGAACCCGTCCTTGTAATGCCTGCATAGCATTACCTGAACTTCTACTTTGTCCTTCTATAGGGGCCGTTTCAACAACGGTTATGGCTCCGGTTACATCTACCTTTCTTTCCCTGGAGTATCCTGTTAATACAACTTCATCCAGCATAGCTGAATCTGCCTCCAGAGCAATGTCAATAACACTTCGGCCGTCTACAGGCACTTCTATTTCTTTATAGCCCACAAATGTGAATACTAAAGTAGCATCTGGTGCTACCCCGTCAAGACTATAATTTCCGTCAAAATCTGTTGAGGTTCCCACAGAGCTTCCCTTTACGAAAACTGAGGTTCCCGGAAGTGGCATTCCTTCTGCGGCTGTGGTTACGGTTCCCGTCACTTGTATCTCCTGAGCTGTAATAAAGCTCAAAGGCACAAGGAGCAACAGGAATAAGCTTAATTTTAGTTTCATGTTAGTTTATTTATTTGAATTTTAATTGATATGCTTCTATATGATCCAGAGTGAATTCACCAGCCTCTGCGCTTACAGAGAGTTTCTCCCAGGGATATTTGGGAAAGAATATTTCTGTGATCACAGTTTTTCCTTCGTCAAAAAATAATTCTATGGAGGTTTTATCAAGAATGATAATTCCGCTTAGGTCCTCAGCTCCCGAAATACGTGGAGCTGTAGATATCGTATTCGCAAATTCTTCAGAAAAACCGGCTTGACCTGCTTTAGATCTGTCCAGGTAGAATTCCTTTTTGCCATGATCATATCCAAACATGAGTTCATCTCCCTGCGAATTGGACAGCCTGAATTTATAATTGGTTTGCTTAAGGTCTGAGATTTTAAATCTAATCTCTGCACTGGTCAGGTCTATCTTAGATGAATCTATAATTTTTGTATCACCTTCGATCTTTACATTAGCATCCTTATAACTGATACTCCTGTAATTCTGAAGTTCTTTTGCGGGAACAGAGGTGATAATGTAGCTATCTTCAATCTTCTCAAGTTTTAATTCCCGGGCAATGGTCATGGCACTTCTCCAGGTCTCTGTTGGTACTTTCTCTGCATACTGCCAGTTAGACATCCAGCCCATAAAAAGCTTCCTTCCATTCTCTTCCGGAATATTTGCCCAGGTAACCCCGGCATAATTATCCTTTCCAAAGTCTATCCAGTAATGATGGTCTTCCCCCAGATCCTGCATTTCCTTAACCGGGGTGAATTCCTTGCCATCAAAATCACCAACGAAATACTGGGTTCCGGATCCACCATTATATCCCCCCGGATTCAGGCTTTGAATAAGAACCCATTTTACTTCGTCGCTGTTTTCAACATACATTGGAAAGAAATCGGGACACTCCCACACTCCGCCGTGCGCGCCTAAACCTTCACCAAATTCTGAAGCCAGTTTCCATTCCTTAAGGTTTTGAGAAGTATAGAAAAGGCTTTTATCATCTGCCGCGAGTACCATCACCCATTGCTGGTGAATACCATCCCAGGTCACCTTGGGATCACGAAAATCCTTTATTCCGGGATTCTCGATCACAGGATTCCCCTCATATTTGGTCCAAGTCTTACCTTCATCCAGGCTATAAGCAATGGCCTGGGACTGATAATCTGTTTCTCCCGCTTCTTGTCCTTTTGGATCGTGATAGGTGAACATGGCCACAATAGGCACCTTACCATCCTTTCCAAAACCGGATGTATTGTTGTTATCTACAACTGCGCTTCCAGAAAAAATATAACCTTTCTCATCAGGGTAAATCGCAATTGGTTGTTCCTTCCAGGTGATCATATCGGTACTTATGGCATGGCCCCAATGCATTGGCCCCCATACATTATCGTCTGGATAATGCTGAAAGTAAAGATGGAAATATCCATTATAGAAGAACATCCCGTTAGGATCGTTCATCCAGTTCTTTTCAGGCGTAAAATGGAAGTTAGGACGAAAATCCTCATCCTTCTGGACCTCCATCGCCACAGCTTCCTTGCCTTCTTCATCTTTCCTGTCCATACAGGAGGTTGCTGAGGCAAGCGTCAAAGCCGAAATAAGCATTAAGTTGATTATTCTTTTCATATTGATCAGTTATTTGTAATTGGTACTTGTTGATTATTTATTAAAAGTTCCTCACTCAATTCCTCAAGGGATTTGCCTTTTGTTTCGGGCATCATGAAGATCACGAAGAAGAGCTGTAAAAGCATCATAAAGGCAAAAAAGGCAAAAACATAACCTGGCCCGATACTGGAAAAGAGGAATGGGATCAGAGATGGTATTATAGCCGCCAGCACCCAGTGGGTGGAGGATCCAAAGGCCTGCCCCGAAGCCCTAAGACGATTCGGAAAAATTTCAGATATAAAGACCCAGATCACCGCTCCCTGACCTATGGCATGAGCCGCAATAAAAAAGAAAAGGAAGATTGGGACCCAAAGGCCTCCCCAATTTAGGAAGAACGCGGCCGCTACCAGTGACAGGGAAATAATATATCCTACAGATCCAATAAGCATCAGTTGCCTGCGCCCTAAACGGTCTATAAGAAATACGCCTAAAAGGGTAAATAAAAGATTTACCACCCCTATTCCTATACTGCTTAACAGTGCTGTACTCTCACCCAGGCCAGCCGATTCGAAGATTCTAGGTGCATAATAAAGAAAGGCATTGATCCCCGATAGCTGATTAAAGAATGCGACCAGGAAAGCCAGAATAAGAGGGAAGCGATATTTTTTCATAAAGATATTCTCCCCGGTCTTTTCGGTCTCGGACTGATGCTTTATTTCGGCAAGTTTTTCCCTGACATTTATATCAGGGTTTATAATTTGAAGAACTTTTTGAGCGTCCTGCACCCTTCCTCTGGATATTAACCATCTGGGGCTTCTTGGTATAAAGACAACAAAAAGGACATATATTAAGGCCGGAACTGCTTCTACTCCTACCATCCATCGCCATGGCTGAGCTCCGGTATTCCTTAGAAGGTAATTGGACAAAAATGCGACCAGTATACCTAACACGATATTGAACTGATAAAGGGATACCAGTTTACCTCTTTTATCTGCAGGAGCTATCTCTGAAACATAAGCGGGAGCCGCAATGGTCGAGGCCCCGACCCCAAGACCACCCAGGAATCTAAAAAAAGCAAATGATATAGGATCATTGACCATTGCCGAGCCTAAAGCTGAAACCAGGTAAAGGATCCCTATAATTATTAGAGTATTTTTTCGCCCTATTTTATTAGTAGGAATTCCACCAAATATTGCACCTACTACAGTACCCCATAGAGCCATTGCCATTACTACAGTACCATGAAAGGTATCGGATGTTCCCCAGAGTTCCTGAAGTTGTTTATCGGCTCCAGAAATAACTACAGTATCAAATCCAAACAGGAATCCGGCTAAAGCAGCACTAATTGACCAGGCGAGAATTTTATTCATCTTTCAATTTATTGATATGGAAACCAATGTATGTTTAAAATTCCCTGCTCTATTTTAAGAATTCCTCAAATCATTATAATAATGTTAATTAATAGTGAAATTTATATGAACCACCATGTTTTACAGGCCTTCACATTGGTTTCACCCAATTAGCGAAAACGATGTAGTTTTAAAATTGATACTAGAATTCAAATTATGTATCAATTTTTAAGCTTGGGGTAAAATCCTCTGCCTAATTATTTGTTAAGATTTAAAATGCTTTGGAGAGACTCCATACTTATTCTTAAAAGAAGTGGAGAAATAACCGGGTGAAGAATAGCCAACCTCATAGGCGATCTCTGAAATATTCATGCTCGAATCCTGCAACAGATTTCTGGCTTTCCCAAGGCGCTGGGCATTTATATACTCATTTACACTTATTCCCAGAAGAGCCTTTACCTTACGATATAACTGGACCCTGGAAATCCCCAGGTTAGCCGCCAGTTCTTCTACTGAGAATTCAGGGTTTCTAAGGTTAGCCTCGATATAGGAATTAAGTTCCTTTAAGAAGGATTGTTCAGAAGAATCGAAGTCCTCCTCACTAACCTGGTCTATTTTATTGGTATAGTAATAACGCAGCTTTTCACGATTATATAAAGCAGATTTAATGGACTCCATTAAAATATCAAAGCTGAATGGCTTGGTTATATAGTAATCTGCGCCAGATCTAAGGGCTTTTATTTCAGATTCCGGGTCGCTTAATGCTGTAAGTATGATTGTTGGAATATGAGAAGTCCTGAGGTCATTTTTCAATATCCTGCATATCTCAAATCCCGTCTTATCTGGCAGGTTAAGATCACAGATAATAACATCGGGAATAATTTCCAATGCCTTGTCCACTCCGTCGCTACCGTCAGAAAGAAAAATGCGGTACTCTTTTCCCAGCCTGGACTTAAGAAGACCTGAAAGGTCGATATTATCTTCAATTATCAGGATACTTTCCGCATGTTCATCACCCTGGTCTTCCTCATTTAATTCAACAGAAGTTATTGGTTCAGGCAAATTATATTCCGATCTGGCACCGGTCTCGATCTCCATTTCAGACAACTGATATTCAGAAAGATGTGCTTTACCCTTTAAAAGACAAATTTTAAACTCGGCACCCTGATGTGAAGAAACTGAGATCTTTCCCTTATGAAGCTCCACAAATTGTTTGGTGATATAAAGACCGAGACCAGAACTGGGTTTGCTATTATTGCTGGCCTGGCTATAAGGGTTAAAGATCTTTGTTAGCTCTTCCTTTGGAATCCCTATTCCGGAATCTTTAAAATAGATACAAACTTCATTTTCAAATTCCTTCACCTCAATACTAATGCTTCCGTTTTTAGGAGTGAATTTAAAGGCGTTGGAAAGAATATTAAAAAACACCTTATCTATCATATCACTGTCAACATAGATTTCTGTATCCTTCCCATTTGCCGTAAAGCTAAGGTTAATGGACCTTTTCAGGGCCTCTGCCCTGAAATCTTCTGTTATGCTACTAAGAAAGGGGATTATCTTAGTCCTGACCGGTTTTAAGTTGAAGGTTCCGCTTTCCAGCTTCCTGAAATCCAGTAACTCATTAATCAAACGAAGCAAACGTTTTGAATTATTAATGATAAGGTTTGTTTCATTGGTAATACCTCTTAGATCCTTTTCCGGTTTATCTGAAATAGACTCGATAGAGCTTGTTATAAGCGTAAGAGGCGTCTTGAATTCATGGGACAAAGCAGTAAAAAAATTAATTTTACTCTCATTGGAAAGTTTTAATTTTTCTGCAAAATCCTCTATCTGGTTACGCTGAATAATTATTTTTTTATGATTGATCTCAAGTTCCCGTTTGCTCTTTTTGATCTTTATCACCAGATAAATACTCCAGCTGGTCAGGGCCAGTAGCAGGAGTGACAAAACGATCATAATTTTGATAAGATTACTCTGGGAATTATAGGTCTTAATCTGGCTCTCGATAAAAGCCTGCTGCTTTTCTATATCATTTTGCTGCTGGTTCATTTTATTGAACTGATTCTGCATGATACCTACATTCACCGAATCTATCACAACGGTTCTTAGAATATTATATTTATCAATGTTCTCTCCATTAATAAGATCGCTGGCCAGTTTAATAGCTTCTGAGCCTCCCGTTGGATATAGAAGTGTGACATCCAGTAAACCATCCTTTACCATTTGGATCCCTCCATTTGGTCCAAATAACCCATCCACTCCAATGATACTAATCTCTTTTTCCAGGGATTTTGACCTGGCAACCTCCCAGGCACCCATTGCCATACGGTCGTTATGGGCAAAAATATAATCGGGTGCAGGTACCGAATCCAGAAGCGACGATAAAGGTTCTTTTATTGAAGCCTTTTCCCAATCCCCTCTTAAAGTATGGGTTATTTGCAAAACGGGAACCGAATCCAGCGTATTTTTAAAACCAGTACTTCTTTCAAAAGCAGGAGAAGAACCTTCCTGACCAGTTATTTCAATTATTCTGGCCTCCCCCTTGGAATGTGAAATAATATATTTCGCCGCATTTCTTCCAATTTCAATATTATTAGCACCCACATAGGCCGTAAAATTCCGACCTTCAATTTTCCGGTCTATAATGATTACAGGGATACCTGCATTCATAGCCTTCTCGATCACGGGTGTAATGGGTATGGACTGAATTGGAGAAACAATAAGCACATCAACTTTTTCTTCAATAAATCCCTCGATCTGAGTGATTTGCTTGGCTATGTGATTCTCAGCATCCTTAATTTCAAGATTAAGATCCGGATGCATGGAAGCTTCTACTCTCATCTCCTTGTTCATTTCCCTACGCCAGTTATCGGTAGTCATAGCCTGGGAGAAACCAATTTTGTATTTTTCCTTATTATTTTCTTGACTGCATGAAAGGAATAACAAGAAAAAAATATTAAAAAGTAAAAACTTAATTAGAGACTTCATTGATTAGTATTTAACTAGCTTCTAAAATAGAATTTAAAGGTTGTTTAACAACAAAAAGCTACACCTAAATTGTAAAATTGTGTTAATGTGTTTGAATTGGACGGGCAATCCAAAGCCTGACTTTTTGATGATCCAATGATAGTTGTATAAAAAAAACCTTAGATGTAATTAATCATTTCACTGGGTTAAAAATAAAACAGATATTAATAAAGAAAGAGCGCTTTGAGAAGACTTATTCAATCTATGCTTTTGCTTAGAAACGATCAAGAGAACCTTTGAGCGAAGCGAAAATAATCCAATTTAGATATCCCTAAAGTCAGAAATATTCTAATACAATATTGTTATAATCCATTAATGCTTCAATATAATAAGGCAGCAATACTATTTTATCATTTAATAGTATTACCATAATAATAGAAAACTATAATATTATATTTTACAGAATAACTTAAACATGAAACAAAAAGAAATATTTGTCGATCCCAGCCTAAGTTTTGAAACTAAAAAAATGGCAGAAACGTATTTTGCAATTAAAACCGTTAGTACCATTGAAGGTTTTATTTATTCAGAAGAGGAATTTCTGAATATGTATAAAAACACCTATTCGTTTAATGAGTTCAGAAATGCAAAAATCTATGCAGTTTATGAAGTGAATGATTGTAAAACTTGCCAAAACTCATTTCAAATAATTGTCCGTAATAGACAAGAACTCTACAAATTCCTTCAGTCAGGTGATCTGCTTTGTAATTCCTGTAATATCTATCAATCAAATATTGCAAATACCCTGGGACTCAATTTTAGTTAATAAATCTAAGTAAATGTTGAGAAGTTAAGCATCTCTTTTATAGAGCCTTTGGAAAAATCCACTAATTTTAGACAATACATATCTTAATTTTCTAAACAATAAAATTATGGGAATAAAGCCAGGTCCAAAAAGGACTGCTAAATCAACCGGGAAACCAGACAGACGCCAACGTGATAATAAGAAAGTTCCAGGCAATACACCATCTTTAAAACCTCATAAACATAAAAAGGGTGATTAACCAACAGCATAGTGGGAACGGTTGTAGTATCCAGGTAATCTGAAAAGTTTAATTGAATAAAGGCAATTGTTGCTAAGTTTGTAAATATCCATATCGAACTCTTAATTCGGCATCAATTAAGTAAATTAATGCCGTAATTACCAATAGTTAATTACTAGTAATAAATTAAAAGTCAGCTTCGTCTACCTAGAAACAAATTATTCAAAGCCCTGGATTTTCCTATAACTAAAATTTATTTAGTCAAGCTAATCTTCAAATACATCTTACGCCCTACTTTTATGCATCGTGAATTTTATGCAATATTTTAATTGCAAATGTAAAATTATATTATATATTTGCATCGTAATCATTATGCAAATTTATTTATGCAACACAAGGTAGTTAATTTAAAATCTATTTTAAAGTATCAAGGACTCTCCTCAGGTTATTCTTTCAGAGGCAAGATCAAGAATACGATTGGTGGAAATGTTCGAGTTATACAGTTAAAAGACTTTGAGGGAAACTATACTTTTCTCGGAAATGAATGTTATTTAGTCGACGGCAATAAAATAAAAAGCAAGTACTACCTGGAAACTGATGACATTCTATTTACCGCTAAAGGAACCAATAATTTCGCCCTGGTATTCAAGGAAATAGATAATATTCCAACTATTGCATCTTCAGCACTGTTTGTTCTTAAAACAAACAAAAACATAGCTTATCCACAATATATTGCGTGGTATATAAATCAAACAAAAGTTCAAAATTATTTCAAAACTAATGAAGCAGGATCTTATAATACCAGTATTAATAAAACTACTTTAGAAGAAACACCAATAGCACTCCCTCCGTTAGAACTACAAATTAAAATAGCCAACATTGCTAATCTGAATAATAAGGAATTAGCATTAAGCAATAAGATTATAGACCTAAAAAACAAATTAATTACCACTCAACTTTTAAGTAAATTATAAAATGTCAAATAAATTAAGGCCTACACAGGATCAGATAAACACTGCATTATGGAATGCGTGTGATACATTTAGAGGAGCATTTGATTCGTCAGAATACAAGAATTACATCTTAGTATTTATGTTTATCAAGTATCTAAGTGATGTTTGGAAAGATCATTACAATGAACTTAAAGAACGTTATGGAGATGATGAAGAACTTATTAAGAGAAAGCTGAAGCGTGAACGTTTTGTTCTGCCAGATAATTGCTCTTTTGATTATATCTATGAACATAGAAATGATACGGATATCGGAGAGAAAATTGATAAAATTTTTGCAAAAATAGAAGAAAGTAATATCGAGAAATTAGATGGTGTTTTTAGAAACATCAGTTTTAATTCTGATAAATTAGGACAAACCAAGGATCGGAATCGAAGACTTAAAAATCTAATTAATGATTTTGCAAAACCAGAATTAGACTTCCGTCCATCGCTTTGGGAAGGGAAGCAAGACATCCTTGGAGAAGCTTATATGTACCTCCTTGAAAAATTTGCGTCTGGAGCAGGTAAAAAAGGAGGTGAATTTTTTACACCAAAAGAAGTTTCTGGTTTATTAGCAAAACTAGTTGCACCAAAGGAAGGTGATAGAATTTTTGATCCTACAGCGGGTTCCGGCTCTCTATTGATAAAAGTGGCAGAGGAAACCAAGGATGCTCAAGGTAATCCAACAGATAATTTCGCGATCTATGGGCAAGAAAGTAATGGTGATACATGGGCATTGAGCAAAATGAATTGCTTTTTGCATAAAATGGATTCAGCTCAGATCGAATGGTGTGATACCATTAATAATCCTAAATTAATTGAGGGGGATGTATTAATGAAGTTTGATATTGTAGTTGCCAATCCTCCTTTTAGTCTTGACAAATGGGGGCATGAGAATGCAGAAGCAGATCGCTATAAGCGTTTCCTTCGTGGTGTTCCTCCTAAATCTAAGGGAGATTACGCATTTATTCTTCATATGATAGAGACTACGGCTCCTAATGGTAAAGTAGGTGTAATTGTACCACACGGTGTACTATTCCGCGGAAGCGCAGAACGAAAAATTAGAAAAAAGCTCATAGAGGAGAACTTGTTAGACGCAGTAATCGGCTTACCTACTAACCTTTTTTATGGTACAGGAATTCCTGCAGCAATACTCATTTTCAATAAAGCGAAAACTACAAAGGAAATACTTTTTATAGATGCCAGTAAAGATTTTGAAGATGGAAAGAAACAAAATGTATTGCGCACACAAGACATCAATAAGATTGTAGATACTTATAAAAGGTTTACAACTATTGAAAAATACAGTTCAGTTGTTACCCTATCAGAAGTGTCTGAAAATGACTATAATCTAAACATACCTCGGTATGTTGACACATTTGAAGAAGAAGAACCTATAGACGTAGCTGCCGTGCAAAAAAACATCGTTCAATTAGAATTAGAGTTGGAGCAAGTAAGAGCTGAAATGAACAAACATTTAAAGGAACTTGGATTTTGAAAACGGTATTACGATTAGAAACAGAATTTAAAAGTTTCATCCGTAAAGCAGATGAGATATGTATTGCAGTAGCTATGTTAACAGACTATGGACTGCAGTTATTTGATCATAGAGATGAAGACTGTACTTTAGAATTTTTAGTTGGTTATGATTTACCTACCCAACCTTCAGCGCTCCAAAAATTAATAAGTGAACGCATAGAAACAAAAATTTACGATGTAAAAAACCAATTCTTTCATCCTAAGCTATATCTATTCAGAATAGATGATAATTGGACAGCTTTCCTAGGTTCTGGGAATTGTACTAAAGGTGGTCTTCTTAATAACATTGAACTCAATTTCAAAATTGAAGACCCTGATGCTGTACAGGAATTGTTAGACTGGTATGTTACCTATTATAATTTAGGTTCAAACCTAGACCAGGAGTGGTTGAATGAATACAGCTTGTTCTATGCTGAAAGAAGCGATAGAGAAAAAGAATTACGATCCATTACAAGGCAGTTTAAGAAATCGACCGGTGTAACTAAAGGGAAGGTAGCCTTATCTGATTATGATTTTGCAGGTCAATTTTTCACTTTTGAACATTACAATGCCTTTAAGGCTCCAAAACCAATTTTGGATAAACCTGGCCCAATTGCAGAGAGATTGAAAGTACGTAATAAGATGGAAGAATTGCATAATCGTATATATCCAGTAATGAAAGGAAAAGGCTGGGAATTATATCCGCATCATCAAACCCAACATTTAACCTCTTCCTTTAGACATAATGAGCGCGCATCAAGTTCATTGGATGCTATATGGTTACACTATGGGCGAGATGAACCTGAAATAGAAAAATATAAAGAAGCTTATGGAGATAACATGACTTCATTGTTTCATATGCGGGCGGAAGTTCTTATTAGAAAAGATGTTATATGGGTAGAGTTAAGAGTTGGAAAAAACAATGGAAGTTACCCAGATAGAAATTTCATAAGAGAACAATTGAAAACCAATAGGTTATTTGCAGAAAAATATTATGCTCTTATTAAAGATCTAGACAATGATTTCACAATCACCGTTGCAGATGATGAAGTTCCGGTAAGGGAATTTAAAGATTTAGATGAACTTAAGGAATTTACACTGAAAGACAACCCTAAATTCTTTTATTTCAGAATAGGCCGCGAATACAAACCTGACGATAAAGCTATTTCGGATAATAATATAGAATCTACCGTCATCAACGATTTTGCCCAGCTATATCCTATTTACCAACTATTTAAGCATCAATTTTAATGATAGAATCGGAAACAGACTATAATATCGTTAACGCAAAAGAAGGTTATAAGAATACCAAGTTAGGTTGGATTCCTGAGAATTGGAGTATCAAATCCTTAGATGAACTTGGGGAATTTTCAAAAGGCAAAGGTATCGCGAAAAAAGATATTTTAGAAGAGGGAATTGAGGGATTACCTAGCGTTAGATATGCCGAAATTTATACACATTATCATAACTACACTACCTCATTCAAATCAAGAATTAATAAAGATTCTGCGCAGAATAGTAACCCCATAGAAAAAGGTGATATCTTATTTGCTGGCTCTGGAGAAACACTAAAAGAAATCGGGAAATCCATAGCATATTTAGGAGACCAGACAGCATATGCTGGAGGTGATATAATTATTTTTAAACAAAAAAATCAAGATTCTCAATATTTAGGATACTTATTAAATACGGATGTCATTAGAAGTCAATTATTCAAAATTGGTCAAGGCCATTCTGTTGTTCATATATATTCAAGTGGTTTAAAAAAATTATTCATTCCACTCCCGCCCCTGCCAGAACAGCAAAAGATAGCATCAATAATCAACACCTGGGATGAAGCCATCAAGGAACAAGGAAAACTGATTGCCCAAAAACAGGAACTCAAAAAAGGATTAATGCAACAGTTACTTACTGGTAAGAAACGGTTTGAAGGATTTGATCAAGAATGGAAAATTTCGAAGTTGGGTGATATTGGTAATGTCAAAATGTGCAAAAGAATATTTAATTCTGAAACAAATCCTGTAGGGGGAGTTCCATTTTACAAAATCGGAACTTTTGGCAAAGAGCCAGACGCTTACATAGAAGAGGAACTATTTGAAGAGTATAAAAAAAGATTTTCATATCCTAAAATTGGTGAAATATTAATTTCTGCTTCTGGCACCATAGGCCGAACAGTAGTCTATAATGGAGAGGAAGCATATTATCAAGATTCAAATATAATTTGGATTGATAATAATGAAAACTTGGTTACTAATAAATTTCTTTTCTATGTTTTGAATTTTGTCCGTTTCGAAACGGAAGGTGGGACTTTAAAGCGTTTATATAGTTATATATTAAAAGAGACAGAATTCTTACTTCCTTCGCTAGTTGAGCAAGAAAAAATTGTAGGAATTCTTGAAGCAGTTCATCAAGAAATTGAAAAACTTGATTTGAAATTAAAGAATCTAAAAAAACAAAAACAAGGTATAATACAGCAATTTTTGACTGGAAAGAAGCGGCTGAAATTATAAAGATATGGCACTTAAATCAAGAAACTTTTTTGTGAGTTATCATCACAACAATGATCAAGGCTATATAAAGAAACTACGTCAACTCAAGCAAGGAATGAAAGTGGCAGATTATTCTTTAAAAAAGGATATTTCGGAGTATACGGATGAGCAAATCTACAAGGTAATAAGAGATAAAATGCGTTCTTGTTCTGTAACCATAGTGCTCATTGGTGAACGAACAGGCCATAGAAAATGGATCGATTGGGAATTATGGGCATCCCTAAGAGGTTATAAAAATAGTAGAGATCCTAAACGATCTTTTAAGCCAAAAGGGTTGTTAGCTATTTACTTGCCAACCTTAAGCCATTCTGTTCCAGAAAGATTACAAGCTAATATTGATTCTGGTTATGCAGTCTCCATGAAGTGGAAGAACATAGAGCGCGATTTACAAAGTAAAATCAACTATGCTATATGGAAAAGAAATAATGCAAGTCACCAGATCAAAAATAATTCAGAACGCTTTGAAAGGAATGCTTTTAACTTTTTTGGAATTAAAATTTAAACATGGCAGGTATTAATAGATCTCATGCACTTAATAGGAGTCAAGCAAAAGCCAACCAATCCTTAGGTAAGGAATGTGTTTTCATAAGTCATCATAAGAGTGATCTTGAGGATTGTATAAAAATAGCAGATTACTTAATGAAAGCCAATATTGATGTGTATTTAGATGAATATGACTACGATTTAAAAGAGCAAGTACAAATTCAAAATGCAAAAGGTGTAGTCCAATGCATTAGTAAAGGCATTAATAATAGCAGTCATATGTTATGCGTACTTTCTAGAAACACCATACAAAGTAAATGGGTGCCATGGGAAATTGGGTATGGATATGATAAAACTGATTTAGGCGCTATTACTTTAAAAGGTATAGCTGAAGCTTCGTTGCCGGATTACTTAAAAACCGTTAGAATAATAAGAGGTACACAATCCTTAAACCAATATATATCTGATGTTGTTGGCTATAGTAAAGAATATTTAAAAATGTATAACAGAATCAATGAACACAATGTAATCTCACATCAATTGGATAATGTTCTTGATTGGAAATTGTAATAATTAAATTATGAGTAAGGAATATCTAATATCCAAATTATCATTCAGGCCTGATGAACAATTGATAGATTCAGTTACTGTTGGTTTATTACAAGGTAACTCTGTAGTAAATTTTGAATCTAAAGACAGAAATTGGTTGGTACAGGAATTTAATAAGGGTAATACCATTCGCGGTATTTTTAAAAAGATTGATGGAAAATGGTATCCCAAGAATTTGTTTAGAGCCGAGGATGGCTATTTTAAATGGGGATACACCCTACCGAAAAACATTGCTAAACGGAATGTATTTATCAGCTATTATCATAAGGATGATCAGTTAAAACGACAAGAATTTGACAATCTTTTTGGTGATCTTATTATTAACCAATCAGTAATGATGCATGAGATTGATGGAGAAAATAGCGATGGGTACATTAACAGATTGATTAATGAGGGTTATTTGAAGGATACCACAGTCCTTACCGTTTTACTTGGACCTAACACAAAATGCAGAAAACACGTAGATTGGGAAATAGCTGGTGCCTTAAACGTTAAAGTCGGTAACAGATATGCAGGTTTGTTAGGAATCAGACTTCCTTCTCATCCTGATTATGGATCAGGAACATATTACGACCCCGAAAATTATCCTGTTCGATTCGCGGCAAATCTTAATTCTGGTTATGCGGTCGTCGCAGATTGGACGGAAGATAGGAAAGCAATGCAAGATTTAATTGAATTGGCATTTACGAAAAGAAGTGAATCTGAAAAAATAAAAAACGCTGGGATATTAAAACTAGCAGAAAACGCTTGCAAATGAAAAAGTTCAAAAGCCCATTATCTATATATGTTTTATGGCATCCAGAATTCAAAGAAGGCAAGGAATATGCAAAAAGTATTTATAATACATATAGTGGAGAAAACGGTAGTGTAACTCACGCTAAATATGAAATTCCAGTGCATTATAGGACTCAGCCATTGGGTAGTGCTACATTTGCCAAAATCCCATTCTCAGAGTCAGATAAAAATGCAATTATAATTTTAGTGGACGATAACATGTTTAACGATCCCAACTGGACAGATACCATTGACAGTCTATTAAAAGCAAAGCAAAAAAATACCAGAATATTTCCTATTCCTTTTAGTTCTTATGCATTTGATTTTAATCCAACATACCTGAGTAAATTTCAATTTATAAAAACAGACCAAAATTATTTGCTACCGGATAAGGATTTTGAAAATAATGATAAAGTTATAAAATACCGATTACTCGAAAGTATTGCTAAATTTCTGTTTAATGTAGAAGATAATTACGATACGAACGAACATAGCGATCCACCAATAAAACTTTTTATTTCCCATGCTAAACAAGATGGTAAGGAATTAGCTTTAAAATTTAGGAACCATATTTATAGTAATACGAAACTAAAAGCATTTTTCGACGCTAATGATATTGCAGATGGCCATCAATTCGAAAACGAAATAAAAAGGCATATAGATCATTCTGCATTTGTAATATTTAATACAGACGAGTATGCGAATAGAGAATGGTGTAGAAAAGAAGTCATAATTGCGAAGAGGTATAGATGTCCAATAATTGGTGTTATGGATATTAAAAAGGGAGAGAGAAGAAGTTTCCCATATAGTGGAAATTTCCCAACCATAATTTGGGATGATAATTTTGAAGAAATTATAAATCTGGTATTGTCTCAAGTTATTAGCGATAAGTATAATGAACTTTATTTAAAGTCTATATTGAAAATGTATGATTTGGAGAAACACTATAGTTGCATAGTACTTCCTAAAGCTCCGGAACTGTTTAATTATATAGATGTAGAAAATTTTAAAGCCAAAGAAAAGGATATAAAATCTTTAATTGTTTTATATCCAGATCCTCCAATAGGTATTGAGGAACTTAGTTTGCTCAATGATATAGATAAGAATATTAAATTTATTACTCCTCTGTTATTACCAACATATATTCAAGAGATATGAAGAAAAAAGGGAAAGCCAAAGTAACTACTAAAGATCTAGATAAATTTGTTGCTAGTGATATTAAAGAAACCCCCAAAGAAAAAGAGATACACCTTTTTGATGGTAAAAAAATTGCTATTTCAATAAGTGATAGTCCTGAAATTGAAAATTTAGGTTTTTCGCTATCGCATCAGAGTAATCTGATAACGGAATTGACAAGGTTTTTAGTAATTCATGGGAGCACTCTGGTTTATGGTGGTGATTTAAGAAATAATGGATACACGAGATTGTTTTCAAACCTTGTTCATCAATATAGACCGAGCAAAGAGGTGAGTAAATTATTCTTTAAAAATTATTTTAGTTTTCCAATCCATCTAAAACTTACCAAGTCTGATCTTTTAGAATTTAAGAAGAATGGCGTTTTACCCGTAACGGTGGATCCGCCAAAAAACTTAGCTATAGATAAATCAAAATTTTATCCGCCTGTTGGAAATGAAAATCTTTATATATGGGCAGAAAGCTTAAGTCAGATGAGAGAAGAAATGCAAAGAGATACAGACGCTAGAATTTTTACTGGCGGTAGTATATCTAATTTCAAAGGTAAAATTCCAGGAGTTTTAGAAGAGTCAATCCTTGCCTTAAAAAAAGACATTCCTGTTTATTTTATGGGAATATTTGGAGGTGTCACATCCAGAATAATAGAAGGCTTAAAAGGTAATAAACCTGAAGAACTAACTATTGATTGGCAATCATCTCAAAACGAAATTTACAAGGAGTTTGTAGGTTACTATAATACCAAAAAGGATGAAGATAAAATTGATTACGAACAGATTACAAACTTTTTATCTAATTATACATTAGATCGTCTCTCTAAAAATAATGGATTGACTATTCAAGAAAATGAAAGGTTATTTAGTACAATTCACACTTCAGAAATAATCTTTTTGATCATGAAAGGACTTCGTAAAACATTATCAAAATAGGATGGTAAATTACACAGAATACAGTGACTCTCAAAAACCTGCTCTATCCCTACTTCAAAAAATGGGGTGGAAATATTTGTTACCCGAAGAGGTTTTTGACGCCCGAGGGAAAATAAATACCAATGTCCTTTTAGATTCTATTCTAGCTCAACAATTATCTAAGATAAATTCATTTGAGTATAAAGGTGATTCGTATAAATTTTCAACAGGCAGTATTCAGGGAGCCATCAATGCATTAAAAAATGTCCCCAATGAAGGTTTGGTTCAAACCAATGAGCGTGTATATGATTTGATAACCCTGGGCAAAAGTTTTAACGAAACAGTACAAGGGGACCGTAAGGCTTATACCGTAAATTATATTGACTGGAAGCATCCGGAGAATAATATATTTCACGTAGCAGAGGAATTTGAAGTAGAAGGTGTACAAGGAAAACGTCGCCCGGATATTGTTCTTTTTGTTAATGGTATCCCATTCGTTGTCATTGAAAACAAACGTCGTGATAAAAATGAGTCACTAGAAGAAGCAATCTCTCAGAACATTCGCAATCAAAGAGAAAAAGAAGGTATTCCCAAACTTTTCTATTATGCCCAGTTGTTGTTAGCGGTACATCCCAATGAGGTCAAATATGCAGCCACAGGAACACCGGCAAAGTTTTGGTCAGTCTGGAAAGAAGAAGTAGAAAAAGAAATCACCAAACTTTTAAAAAAGAAGACAAATACAACATCAGCCGAGGACCGTTTGGTTACGGAACAAGATAAAGGGCTATACTCCTTATGTAGTCCAATGCGTTTGCTGGATTTAAGCTATAAATACATTGTATTTGATGGCCCAGATAAAAAAATATGTCGCTATCAACAGTATTTTGCCGTACAAGAAACAATACAACGCGTCAAGACTAAAAACAAAGATGGTAACCGCCAGGGAGGTGTAATATGGCACACCACAGGTAGTGGAAAATCACTAACAATGGTAATGTTATCGAAAGCGTTGGCACTGGATACGTCTATAGATTCACCCAGAGTAATCATAGTTACCGATAGAATAAGTCTGGATAAACAAATTTTCAAAACCTTTGTCAATTGTGGCAAGCACGTTAAAAAAGCAAAAAGTGGCAATGATCTTGTCGAACTATTGCAAGATAAAGGCAATGAAATCATAACCACTATTATAGACAAATTTGAAATTGCTACTAAAAGAGCATCATTTAAAGATGAGTCCAAAAACATCTTTGTTCTTGTAGATGAGAGCCATCGTAGCCAATACGGTTCAGCGCACGCTAATATGAAACGTATTGTACCTAATGCATCCTACATCGGTTTCACCGGAACACCTTTAATGAAATCTCAAAAAAGCACTTCTAAAAAATTTGGCGGCTTTATTCACAAGTATACTATAGATCAAGCCGTAAAGGATGGTGCAGTATTACCTCTATTATATGAAGGGAGATCAGCAAAACTAAGTATCAACAAAAAGAAAATTGACAGAGGCTTTGAGCGTTTAGCAGCACCTTTAAATGAAGAAGCTCGAAAAGACTTAAAAAAGAAGTTTGCCACCATTGCTAGGATTTATGAGTCTGATCATGTTATTGAGGAAATTGCATATGATATTTCAGAACACTTTCGAGCAAATTGGAAAGATACGGGCTTTAAGGCACAGTTAGCAGTCCCTAAAATTGATACCGCTATCAAATATCAAAAGTATTTTGAATCTCAAACAGATCCCGATTTAAAGATAAATACGAGAGTGGTTTTCACACCACCAGATAGCAGACAGAATAATGATGACGTTTGGTCTGAAACTACTAGTGAATCTAGAAAGTACTGGGAGCAAATTTTAAAACGATTTAATGATCAGGACGCCTATGAAAATGACACTATAACTCGTTTTAAGGAAAATAGTAATGAGGTCGAACTAATTATTGTAGTTAGTAAGTTGCTTACAGGGTTCGATGCTCCTAGAAATACAGTTTTATACTTAGCGAAACCATTAGTAGCCCACAACCTATTACAAGCCATAGCACGTGTCAACAGATTGTTTGAAGGAAAAGAATATGGCCATATTATAGATTATGTGGGTGTTTTAGGAAAGTTAGACGAAGCATTAACCGAGTATAGTGCATTAGAAGATTTTGATGAAGAGGATTTAAAAAACACAGTAGTAGATATTAAGGATGAAATAAGAAAAGTGCCCATTCGCCACGCAGAGGTTTGGGATATTTTTAGAGAAGTAAATAATAAAAATGACATAGAGGCTTTAGAAAGACATATTTCCGAAAAAGACTTACGAGATCAATTCTACGAACGTGTTTCTGCATTTGCCAGAATCTTACAGACATCATTAGCTTCAGATGACTTCTATATCGAATTTAATACTGAACAAATTGGGTTTTACAAAAGTGAATTAAAAAAGTTTCAAAGCTTACGATTATCGGTTCAGTTCAGATATGCTGAAAAGGTTTCCTATAAAGAATATGAACCAAGAGTTCGAAAATTACTAGATAGCTATATAGATGCAGATGAAGTACAAGTCCTTACTAGGGATGTAAACATATTTGATAAAAATATGGTTGAGGAGGCGCTTACTGAATATGGTAAAACGCCTGCTTCAAAAGCAGACTTTATGGCGAATCAAATGAAAAAAGTGATCACTGAGAATATGGAAAAAGACGAGGCCTTTTACAAAAAATTCTCACAACTAATTGAAGAAACCATTAGAAGCTTTTATGACGATAGGATTACAGAGAAGGAATATCTCGAGATGATGCAAAAAACCAGGAATGATTTAGTTAATGGGTATCAAGCTGGCATACCGTCCATCCTTCAAAACAATCCACGAGCGCGTGCATTTTTTGGTGCTTTAAATGAAGTACTAAATAAAAAACTAGATAAAGAACTTAGTAAGAACAAGGTCGCAGAAGCAGGTATCGAAATTGAAGAAATTGTGAATAACCTGATCATAACGGACTGGAAAAAAAATGTTGATATCCAAAATAAAATAGAAAACCAAATTGAGGATTATCTAATCAGCAAAAGGGGCCAACTTGGTATTGAAATAAGTTTTGATGAAATAGATACAATTCTTATCAAGTGTTTAAGAGTGGCTAAAAATAATTTCTAATGCAAAGGATACAGTATGGCACAAAAGATATATTCTTTGAAGTAAAATGGTCTAGTCGTAAGACCTTAGCAATAGAAGTTCATCCAGATGGTTCTGTACATATTATAGCACCTCACAATACTTTGATACCAGAAATTGAGCGTAAAGTAGAAAAGCGAGCACATTGGATCGTAAAACAACAAAAATACTTTGAACAATTTTTACCTCGAACTCCTGAAAGACAGTATTTATCAGGCGAGACACATCACTATTTAGGGAAGTCTTATATTTTAAAAGTAAGCGATGGGTCAATTAATCAAGTGAAACTTAAAGCTGGAAAACTCTGTGTGGTGTGTAAAGGCGAAATTAAACAAGATTTAGTCAAAAAATTGTTAGCGCAATGGTATTACCAACATGCTGAGAAAAAGTTTAATCTCATCGCTAAGGATGCATATTCAAAGTTCAAAGAATATGACTTTAAAATGCCAAAAATTGAAATTAGAAGAATGTCAAAGCGTTGGGGAAGTTCCAATACAATAGACAAAATAACCATTAACCCGGAAATAATTAAAGCTTCATCAAAATGTATCGAATACGTTTTGATACACGAAATGACACATTTTGTCGTAACCAATCATAATAAAAAATTCTACGAAACTTTGACCGGTGTAATGCCAAATTGGAAAAAATGGAAAGATAAGTTGGAGGACAAATTATCTTAGTGTTTTATCTACTTTAGAATATTATATCTCTGTTCCAAAATATCGACATATGCATTCTGCATATCTTCAGTTAAGAAAGATGATTCTATTAAAATTATTGCATCGGTTTTTAATCCATGAAAACGTTTAAAAACTCCCTCAATTTGCTTTTTAGATAAGTCTAAACCAAGTCCGAATTCGAATAATAACTTTCGTGTTATCTTTTTCTTTTTACCAGCAATGGTTAAAGCCAATTCTTCTGTGTCTTCTGGGTTTACTATGGATACATTCAATAAATCGTAAGCAGGAGCTAACGCCCAGCCATAGGATGCTTGCACCATAGAAAAATTCTTTAAATGCATATCATTATTGCCAGTGAGATAACTAAAAAGCGTTAGCTCATAAAAGCGTAGAAGGTCCAAAAGTGTATTGTCCGCATATTCCTGGATTGCTTTGCCAATACGCTCCATTGAACCTCTGTACTTATCGAATGCTTCCAATACCTGAAACATATCTATCATATGAATTTTGGTACCATCTGCAGCCCTGTCGATTCGTTTTGTGATATAGGATAATTCACCGGAAGAAAGTCTTATAAGAGAATGTGGTACCACCTCTATATTAAAAAGTTCCGCCATTTTCATCGTCAAATCCTCATTTGCCGGCATTTCAGGATAATCTTCTGAAGGTGGTTTAAAAATATAGTTTCCGCCTAAGGCGCCAACCACGGTGAGCCGTTGATCTTTTTGACTATTTTTCATAACTGACATGGAGAGCTTAGGTTGTACTCCCGGAACGGAAACGCTCCGCTCAACCACCTGCTTTGCCAATTCAGACATTTCATCCAGGGAGTATTCTATTTTTGGAGGTTTTTCGGTTCCAAAAAAAGCAAGGCTACATTCAGTATGATAGTCCTGTCCATTCTCAACTTCCTTATAACAATATAAACATCTACTCATCCTGAAGTTCTATTGGTTGAACACTTACAGCACCTATACAGTTTTGACAACAAGCTAATAACAATCCCATCCGGTCGTTAGGATTTATCTTCCAGTTTTTGGAAGCAATATCTAACAACCAGCCTTCCGGGATTAAGCCTTCAAAAAAGGCAAATAAACGTTTATCCTTATACTCTTCCTTTCTTACTGGCATAGTAAAGGTTATAAACTGACCAGGATGCTCCTTCGCATAATCTTCATCATATTGAAAAGTAAAAGTTCCATCGTCAGTTTCGGTCAATAATCCACAGAACAGATTATTATATAAAATTTTAGCTTGTCTCATTTCTTTCGATATCTTTAAAACTTACGGGCACAAGCTTATGACCGAACATTTTTAGAACCTGATTTACTTTCTCAAGATTCAGGTTCATTTTATTCTGTTCGATTTTTCGGATTACGGTTAATGCTACCCCTGCCCTTTCAGCAAACTCTTCCTGGGTAAGATTTACTTCTTTCCTTCGTGATTTTACAAATTCTGCAAGCTCTTCCATTATATGTTTTAACGTATAATTTTCAGTAAACTTACGAAATTATATGCAATAACATACAATTTAATAAAAATCAGTGTTTTTATATGCTTTTACATATAACACAGAAGTATTCCAAATTTTTATATGCTTTAACATATACTGCTATAACCCTGCAAAAACTTTATTCACTGTTTTTACAGTATTGGAAGCACTAATCTGATGGTACATATTGAATGTCTTTATATCTCGATGTCCAGTTATGCTCATGATAATTTTATCTGCTACCCCAGCATTCCGAAGTATCGTTACAAAAGTTCTACGTGCCGTATGTGTTGAAATCCGGTCACAAAATGGTTTTACAAATCTATTTTGGTCTACTCCCTTGTTACGCGAAAACTCAACTTCATGGGTATAGCCCATATCTCTCAGAATTACCTTAATCACCCTATTTTGTTCCTGATTTGTACTTAACGGCAATTCATAATCATATTTCTGTAAGATCTCCAATGCGATTTTATATATTGGGATTTCTCTAGCCGGCTTCGAATGATCTTTACTCTCTTTAAGAAACAGACAATCATCTGCAGTTATTATACGCTTATTAACCAGTTCAAGTTCGCCATAACGCAATCCGGTAAGACATTGAAACACGAATACATCTTTAGATTTCTCTTGAGATATGGTTGAACAATTATATGCATGAAGTTTTTTAACATGGTCCATCGTCAAAGCTTCCTGCCTGGTTAATACTCTCTGTGGTTTCTTGAAATCCTTGAAGGCTTCATTAAAAGCATAGCCATTCTTCACAGACCAGAACATAAAGGTTTTAAACAAACCTACATTACGACTAAAAGTATTTGTGTAGTGATCTTTATATTCATAGCAGAAGTCGGTAAACTCAATAAAGAACTTCTTATTAATCTTGGCAAAAGTTAACTTATAGTTCTTAACCTCTTGGAATTCTTCCAAAAGATTTTTAATGTTCTTGTATCTCTTTTTAGTAGATTTTGACCATTCCTTTAATTTTATCTTCTCCTCGGTAAATCTGTGATAGACCTCAAAGAATGAGCTTACTTTAGCTACCCTTTCAAAAACATGATCGAAATGCTCCTTTAGAATCAAACTATCAAATGTTTGCTCTCCTAATTCAGATCGAGATTTTATCTTCTGAAATTCGGTGGCAAATTCATTTAACCTCTTGGTAATTTGCTTTTGATTTGGTGAAACAAATTTTCCTCTTTTATTAGGACATTTATTTTTTGAATTCCAATGCTCAGGTAAAATTGTCTTTTTAGTGGAGTAGACAAATTTCTTTTTTTCGTCATTAAAATAACAGGAAAATAAAATTAAAGTCTCCGAATTGGAATTGGGTTTACGTAGGTAAAAAGAATAATTCATAGGGCGAAAAAAAAATTAGTTAAAATGATGCGTTGACAAAATGGTTGACAATTTCCTTATATCTAGTTAGTACTAAAACTTATAACAAGACATAAAAAACAGCCGTAAACCACTGTATTATAACAACATAATAAATAATTCTCATTGACCAACAATTTAAGCCAGAGTAGCCTCCGACTCCACAATTAAGCGCAGCCGGGCTGCGGATTAAATCTAGAAAATCCTGCCGAAATTATTCGAGCAGGATTTTTTGTTTTTAAGGCGCCTGGACTGTAAGGACAGCCGGATGCATTTACAGAATGGGTGTTAAAGGTTGAGGCGCAGCCAGGCACTTAGACTCCACTTTTTTAAGTATCGAACTCAATAAAAAATCCCACTCTCTGTAAGCGGGATTTTTGTTTTTTAGATACCTGGACTTAAAAGTTCTGTCAACTTTATTTACCGAATAATAGAAAATTAAGCTGGAACCTGTTCTTTATTCTGAACCTCTCCGTTACGCCTATCTATCTCTCCATTTAACAGAACCAATTCACGGTTGGTCTGACCTTCAACAGAAGAATTTTCTTCAGCTCTACGCAACAAATACGGCACCACATCTGTAACAGGACCAAAAGGAACTAGCTTGGCAGTATTATATCCTTTTCCCGCCAGATTATAACTAATCTGATCACTCATACCATATAACTGACTAAACCAAACTCTGGGATCATCTTTCGCTATATTCTGATCTTCCATAATTTGTAAAGCCAGATAGTTACTCATTTCGTTATGAGTTCCAATAAATACTGATATATCATCAAGATGATCCAGGCAATAAGCCAACACACTATTGAAACTGACATCTGTAGCTTCTTTATTTCTACATATTGGTGACTTTTTGCCACGTTTCTTAGCCCTTTTGTTCTCCTTTTCCATGTATGCCCCGCGAACGATCTTTGCGCCAATTTTAAAGTTATCCTTCTGAGCAGTTTGGTGTAATTCTTTCAGGTAATCAAGTCTGTCCCATCGGTAGCACTGGAATGTATTAAATATGAGGGCTTGGTCCTGGTTATACTTCCGCATCATTTCTTCCATCAAATCATCAGCGGCACCTTGCATCCAGCTCTCTTCAGCATCGGCGTATAACCTCACATTGAATTTTTTTGCTTCTACGCATAAACCTTCCACTCTTTCCTTGACCCGATCCCATTCTGCAGTTTCTTTTTCGGAAAGACTTATATGGCTGCTTACTTTGTGCCATATTTCAAAACGACCCAGGGCTGTAGGTTTAAAGATTGCGAATGGTACTTCAGACTCTTCGCTGGCAAAAGCTATAAGTTCTTTTTTGACCTTAAATGCTGAATCGAATTCTTCTTCTTCCTCTTTGCCTTCAACAGAATAATCAAGGATACTTGACATATTCACGTCGTCCATCTCTCTAATAATGGGTTTGCAATCGTCTATACTGGTTCCCCCGCAAAACTGATCGAAAATGGTATTTTTTATAAGCGGCTGAACAGGCAATTTAGCCTTAAGAGCAAATTTTGTCAGGGCTATTCCCGGTTTGATCAGGAAAGGTTTGCCCATAACGCTAAAAAGTAAAATTGCCCGTTTAAGTTCTAGATCAGATTTTAATCTGAATGCTGTAGCCGTATTGTTGAATATTTTTTTGTTAATCATCCTGCTAAACTACCTAACACATCTACAGGATAAAACCGGCTTAGAGAAACATTAACTGTAAAAATGATTATTACAGCTATTGAGTTAAAAAAGATCTTATATGAGATATTAAGAAATATTAAAAAATATGAATAATTAATATTCTATTAAGAAAATGAGAGGTTTTCGATGTGAATTTGGTCAATGAAGAATTAAAAATTAGTCTTCGAATCTTGATTAAAAAAGCTTTAATTTCTCTAGATTCTCCGGAAGATTTTAACTGACCTTTGAACAGTAGCTCCATAACGGAATTTTCATCTATCTAATCTGAGTCTGATTAATATTTGACTTGTAGTTACAGCCAATTATCGCTTTCTGAATAGTTCATTTGAATTCTAATACCTGTAAATCTCAATGAAATGATAATTCTGCGACTTATTGAAGCTTTTCAGACAATTATATATTACGGGTTGAATTCGCAGCTAAAAAAAGATTAGACTTTAGAGCGTCAGGAGGTGTCATAAAAAGGTGCAATATCCATTAGTTAAATGCAATGATCCCAAATTTAATGTGAGTTCATTTGTAGCTTTTTGGTTAAATTCGCCCCATGATTAAAGCGAGGCACTTACTTTTCTTTGTAGTTTTTATAATTGTTAGTTGCTCAAAAAGAAGTTCCCAAGATCAAGAGATAAGGCAAGATTACTCGTATCAAATTTTCAATAAAGCCAAACAAGAAACTGATATAAATAAGAAGTTAGATCTTCTAGCATTGGCAGCCAAAAAAATCCAATCAGAAAAAGATACCCTCTTATTTGAGATTATAGATTATCAGATCTATTATCATAACATACAAAAAGCTCATGATAGTTCTTTGTACTATGCTAATTTAATGATCAATAATGCTCAAAAGCTTAAAGACACTGCAAGTTTGGCTAAGGCTTATTATCGTAAAGGAAGAATCTTTCTTTATTTAGATAAGCATGAGCAGGTGCTTAGAAATATGTATAAATCACAAAGCCTTTTTAAAAAACTTGGTGACTCCTCTAATATTGGTAGAAGGCTAGTTGAACTTGCAAATGCCCAGGACCGTCTTGGAGATTTCACTGGTAGTCATAGCAATGCTACAGAAGCTCTAAAGTTTTTACCCCATACTGATTCTACTTTTAAGGCTACTGCTCATTCTATTATTGCCATTACGAGTTCTAAATTGACGGATTATAATGCTTCGATAAAAGAAAATAGCGAAGCCCTAAAATATATAACTACTAGGAGAGATAGCCTTATCATTATTAATAATATTGCCATCAATTATAAAAGAATTGGTGATTATAAAAAGTCTAATGAGCTTCTATCTCCAGCAATCAAAAGGACCGAGAAATCATCCAAAATTCACCATCTTTTAGCTGATAATTTTTATTATAATCAATTTTTGGATTCCGGAAAAAATGTAGCTAGAGACCTGGAGAAAATTGCAAAGATGCGAGAGGATCTTGATGATATTGAAGGTCTAATCAACAGTTACTATCACCTAAGCTCTATATACCAAGAAACCAATCCCGGTATATCTAAAAAATTTGCTGAAAAATACTTGGCTACTGCTAGAAAGTTTGGTAATCCCACAGCTGAATTAGAGGCATTAAAATTACTGATAATTTTAGAAGAAGGGGAAAGAAGAAGCAAATATGCCTCTGCATATTTCAAGATTAATGATAGTATTAACCTTGCCCGCACTAAAATTAAAAATGTATTTGCTAAAATAAAATATGACGAAGAACAGAAATTAAAGGAAATAGATCAACTTCAGGCAGAGTCTGTAAAACAACAATTAGAATCTGAAAAATTAAAAAACCAGACCATCATTTTATCCCTGGGTGGAATGCTGATCTTGGTTAGCGGCGGATTCGGATTTTACTATTTAAGGCAGAGGCATAAAAGAGAAAAGATCCTGGAAGCCCATCGTACGGAGACACGTATCTCTAAAAAGATCCACGATGAGCTGGCCAATGACGTTTATAATGTAATGAGCGGAATACAGGATATTGCACCAAATGATACTATGGATAAACTGGAAAATATTTATAAACGTACCCGTAATATTTCCAGGGAGAACAGCAGTATTCCCATGGGAGTTAATTATTTGCCTCATTTAGTATCTACGCTTAGCTCTTCCATTTCAGAAAATACGAGACTTATTCTCAGGGGTGAAGAAACTATTAACTGGAATGACATTAGTCCCGAGAAAAAGATCATTCTTTATAGAGTTCTGCAGGAGATGATGATCAATATGAATAAACACAGCCAGGCCAGTTTGGTGGCCATTATATTTTCTGAAGAAAAGAATTTATTGAAAATTCAATATTCCGATAACGGGATTGGAGTTTCAAATGAAAACCTGAGATCGGGTAATGGGATCCAAAATATGGAAAACCGTATTTTTTCAATAAAAGGAAAACTTAATTTTGAAACTGAACAGGATAAGGGCTTGAAAATTTTAGTCCAAATTCCAATATAGTTTAACGGCATGTTTAAAAAAGTATTAGTGGCAGAAGATATGGATAGTATCAACCATGCCGTAGCATCTGTTTTGAAAGAGCTTGACATTCCTGAAGTTGCCCATGCGCAATATTGTGATAAAGCATGGCTCCTTGCAAAAAAAGCATCACAGGAAAATGAACCTTTCGATTTACTCATCTGTGATCTTTCCTTTAAACAGGATCATCGCAAAGAAAAATTAAAATCTGGAAAGGAGCTTATAGCCGCATTGAAGTCTGAAGATCCCGGGCTTAAAGTAATAGTCAATTCTATAGAAGATCATCCGCAAACAGTTAAAGATATATGGGCTTCGGGAAATATCGATGGGTATGTATGCAAAGATCGAAAAGGATTAAAGGAGTTAAAGGAGGCTATTCTGAATTTAAGCAAAGGTGAAAACTATAATTCCCCGGTTATTGAAAAAATCCTGAAACAAAATAATGTATTGACCTTAAATGATTTTGAGATCAATATTGTTAAGTATCTGGCCAGCGGTTTAACCCAGGATCAGATAGAACAAGAACTGAAAAGTCAAAACATCAAACCAAATAGTAAAAGTGCTATTGAAAAAAAGCTGAAGGATTTGCGAGAAGAGTTTAACGCGAATACAAATCCTCATTTGATTTCTATTATGAAGGACCTTCAATTGATATAAAAATTTCATATTGAACTATTATAGATATCAGACTTCAATGTTAAAATTTGTTGAAGAGGGATACGATAAACTTTTAAAAACGGTCCTTCCCTCCGACTCCACAATCATTAACAAATGCCTTGCTATTTAGAACAGAGAAATCCTGCTCGAATAAATTTCGGCAGGATTTCTCTGTTTTAATTCGCTCAGACCATAAGGATGGACATAAGGAAAGATAAAATCAACTACTCTCCCTCCACTTAGCCCTTCCTATTTAATTTTTCGACTTAATTCCTATTTATTTTATATCTTTTATAAGCTGAAAATCAGCACACTATGAACTTTCATTTTAAAATGATCGGAATAGAATTGTAAAAAAGGAACGATATCCTATTGCATCGCACTGGGAGACTGAATCAGGATATTGAAGGAAAGTGGCGGATAAATAGATGAAGAGGAAGAAATTCAATTCCAATTGGAAATGACTTTGGAATTAACAAACTAAGGCGCATATTCATTTCTGCCTTACTGAAAGATATCAATCATTAAATGGCGACACCATGGTACATAGCAGTTCTAATTTCTCTCATAGAATGCGCTTCATTTTCTCGATATTTCTAATCCTGGTATTCGGTATTCAGGGCTGCACCGCACAGAAAAAAAAGAAGTCGGTTGGTCCGGGCGGAGGAGAAATTGAAATCTCACAACAGGAGTTGAGCTCAACAATGAACGACTTCTTTTACAGGTTTGAGCGGAGCATAATCGAGTCGGCCGACAATATCATAAAAGCTTCTCAAGATCCCGCCGTGGATAGGGAAGCCCTGGTCTGGAAAATGAATTCCATTCCCGTTGCCAATACCGCTATTTATAACTCTGATCCCTTCCTGGGATACATTGATATTGCAGTTTTTACATACCAAATGAAACTGTATTTTGAAAAAGGCGCTGGAAAGGACCTATTTGGTGAGCAGCAGGATATTGCCATAAGTACTGTGAATTCGCTTTGGGAAGATCTGCTGGATATTGGCCGTAACCTGGTGCCCGATAATGATATTTCTGAAGGAGCCAGGATCGTTACCGATTTTGCCGAAAAACATCCCCTTACCAGCTCGTATTTTGTGAGGCAATCTACGATCCCTGTGATGACAAAAATTCAAAATGCCGAGAAAGTTACGTTTAAAAGACTGGCAGAAGACATGTCACAAGGCCTGGATAAGATGCGCGCTCAACTCGGTTCATATATGGAAGTTTTACCAAAACAGGTGCGCTGGGAATCTGAATTCCTGATCGATAACGCGTTGACAAATGCTGAATTAAACAGTCGCTTTGACTCTATCTCGAACTTATTGGAAAGAACGGTATTGGTATTGGAATCGAGCCCAGATTTGATCGATAACCAACGGGAGGCAGCCTTTAAGGACATAAGTGGTGAGCGAATAGCAGTGCTGCAGGCTCTAAGCATGGAACGTGAAATTATCCTGGAGGAGATCAAAAAAGAAAGAGCGATCGTTCTGGCAGAAATATCTGAACAAATAAGCACTCAACGGGAAGCTAGTTTTAAGGATCTGAATGCTTTGACTAACCAAAGTATTGACGCAACGTTTGACCGGACTGAGGATATCATAGATAAACTCTTCTGGAGGACGGTGATCCTGATCTCAATATTATTTGTATTGATATTTATTGGATTGATCCTCTATAAAAAGATTTGATACTGGCTTTCAGTTTAGCCAAAAATTCTAAACCTGAAACTTGTCCGTTAACTCATCCACAATAGACTCGATCTTTCTATTCTTTTCTCGTTTTTTCAGGACGATGGCCGGAGCCTGGCGCACCTCACAATCTTGAATAGCACAACGTTCACAAGTCACCCCAACATCTTTCCGGATGATATTTTCATCTTCAAGAAATTTCACCTTTCGTTCCAGTTGTTTATTCAAAAGCAACCCGATACTTATGCTTCTATATTGGTTCTCCCGGAAAGGATCCTGGGTAGCCGATGAAAAGATAAGGTACCGGTTCTCATGACTGGGATAATTGGAGATCTGAATACCAAATTCATGGGAATTACCAGATTTGGCTATGTCTTCAAGAACTTTCAGGGACATCCAGCGCCTGCAGTAATGCTCATTGGTTTCATTCGCCCTCGGGGAATGATGGTGAGTTAAATGCAGTTCTTTATTCAAATAATATTTACCGCTATTTGCCCGGTGCGTAATTCTTAAAAAGAACAGGTTCTTTATATTGAAAGCTTTTGGAAGTATGTTGGTTAAACGTTGATAGAAGGTCTCCGGCGAAGCATTGAATCCGTTAAGCATTTTCATGAACAACTCCGCATCGAAAATTTCCTTTTCAAAAAGTTGTTCCAGTTTTAAGGTCAGTTCTTCCTTCGGGATAACCAGTGCTCCGGCAAAATAGGAAGCATAAAAATTATTCAAAACCTGGTCGAACCTTTCAAATTTGATCCAGGGAAAAGAATGTAGCCTATCTGAAATTCCCAGAAAATTATAGGCGATCTCCTTGGCATAAATGAAGGTCCTCTGGGCTTCATCAATTCCATCAGCCAGTAATAAAGTATTGGTCTTAGGAATAAAAACAGATCTGAGGCTTTCCAGGTCCTCATATTTAGCCAGTTCACTTTCATTGATTTTATAGCCATATTCCTCGATCAAAATCTCCTCTAGTTCTTTTGAGGTAGGTGATTTGCTGAGATCAACCTGGTAAGCTTTAGCAAACTTGAGCACCTGCTGTTCCAGGTCATCAAAGTAATTATTGTTCGCTTCCTGGAATGATCGTACTGAAGCCAGGAAAAAACTTTCCCTGCTAAAGTTATAATGCTTAGCAATTTCAATTATGGTACTAATAAAGGCATTCACCTTCGCCGGGGCATTAGAGACTATATCTATAAGGTTACTTTCCTTGATGCCAAAAAGGTCTAGCGGAATTTCCTTTAAGATTTTTGACTGAAGCAACTCCCCTATCGGAGCTAGATTTTTATCCAGCTTTAAGGACACCATTTGATCATATGGCACCTCTAATTTATCTGAAAGCAAGGCAATTTTATCCGGTTTGGGATATTTTTTTCCATTTTCTATTTCATTCAAATATGACTTTGATAAGCCCGAAAGTTTGGATAATCCAAACAGGGATAAATTCTTCTCGGTCCTTATCTGCTTTAGCTTCAAGCCAAAGATCAGTTTGATATAATCTTCCTCCATATTTCAAATATAGACAATTCTGCGAAATACCTTAAAATGCGAATTTACTCTTTTAGCGAACGTTCGCTTGTTTTATTAAATTCTTTGTTTTAATATTGTCCTATAAAACATTAAAACTATGGAAACCACATCATTAAAAATTTCCGACCTAAACTTTGGAAAAGAAGTAACCAATTACTACCCTGAGATTTTAACCAACGAAGCTCTCGATTTTATCGTCGAACTTCATGAGAAATTTAATGCTCAGCGTTTATCGCTTCTGGAAAAAAGAAAGGAACAGCAGAAACATTTTGATAAAGGTAATTTGCCAGAGTTTCCATCTGAAACAAAAGCCATACGCGAGGGTGACTGGAAAGCCGGAGAGATCCCGAAAGACCTTCAGGACAGGCGGGTAGAAATTACCGGACCTGTTGACAGAAAGATGATCATCAACGCTTTGAATTCAGGAGCCAGAACCTTTATGGCCGATCTTGAAGACAGCACCGCTCCTACCTGGAAAAATGTAATGGAAGGTCAGCGCAACCTGATCGATGCCAATAAAAAGACCATTTCTCTTACAGATGCCAAACGTGGGAAATCTTATCAGCTAAACGATGAAACCGCGGTTCTTCTGGTTCGCCCCAGGGGTCTGCATCTAAATGAAAAACATCTCCTGGTTGATGACCAGCAGGTGTCCGCCAGCCTGCTCGATTTTGGGTTGTACGTTTTCCATAATACTAAGACCATGCTGGAAAATGACACCGCTCCGTATTTTTATCTTCCAAAACTCGAACACTACCTGGAAGCACGCTGGTGGAATGAGGTATTCAATTTTGCTCAGGAATACCTAGAGGTCCCAAAAGGAACTTTTAAAGCTACCGTCCTCGTAGAAACAATCACCGCGAGTTTTCAGTTAGACGAGATCATTTATGAACTTAAAGATCATATCGTAGGTTTAAATTGCGGTCGCTGGGATTATATTTTCTCCTATATCAAGAAATTCAGGAACCATAAAGATTTTGTGGTGCCTAACCGTGATCAGGTTACCATGACCTCTCCGTTTATGGATGCTTATTCCAAACTGGTGATCCAGCGTTGTCATAAACGCGGAATCCTGGCTATTGGAGGAATGGCTGCGCAAATTCCGATCAAAAATAATGATCGCGCGAATGCCGCCGCTATCGAAAAGGTTCGAAAAGATAAAGAGCGTGAAGTGAAAAATGGCCATGACGGTACCTGGGTAGCGCATCCAGCGCTCGTGGAAGTTGCCATGACCGAATTCAATAAGCATATGCCTGAGGCAAATCAGCTGAACGTAATGCGTGAGGATGTTCAGATAACTGAAAAAGATCTGGTTGAAATTCCGCAGGGAACTGTTACCGAAACCGGCATTAGAAAGAACATTAATGTTGGTATCCTTTATATGGAAGCCTGGCTCCGCGGATATGGTGCGGTGGCACTTTACAATTTAATGGAAGATGCCGCTACGGCTGAGATCTCCAGGACCCAGTTATGGCAATGGTTAAAAAATGAAGTGGTCCTGGAAGACGGGAGAAAATTCAATATGGAGCTTTACATCGATATTTTCGACGATGAAGTGGAAAAGATACTTACCGAATACGGAGAGTCAAATATTAAAAAGAACACCAGGTTTGAATTAGCCTTCAAACTCTTCGATAAACTGGCCATTTCAGAAAGATTCGAAGAATTCTTAACGCTTCCGGCGTATAAATACCTATAAAAAATGTCTCGCAACTACTGCCATAGATTGCGAGACCTAATTATCAAAATTTCAGAAAAATTCAATAATCAAACGCAAAATTATGAAAAATTTATCGCAAACTCAGTATCAATCTGCCCTGGAAAAGGTTCAAAACCTGAAACAGAAATACGGGGAAAGCTGGAATTCCATTAACCCGGAAAATGCCGCCAGAATGATCACCCAGAATCGCTTTAGAACCGGTTTGGATATTGCGAAATACACCGCCGCCATCATGAGAAAGGATATGGCCGAATACGACCAGGATCATTCTCAATACACCCAATCGCTTGGTAGCTGGCATGGCTTTGTGGCGCAACAAAATATGATCGCCATAAAGAAACATCACAAAACAACGAATAAGAAATATTTATACCTGTCTGGCTGGATGGTTGCCGCTTTGCGTTCAGAATTCGGACCATTGCCAGATCAATCAATGCATGAAAAAACAGCGGTTCCTTCTCTAATCAAAGAGATCTATGATTTCCTTCGCCAGGCAGATGCCGTGGAACTGAACGACCTTTTTAAAAGACTGGAAAAAGGAGAAGATGTGCAGGAGGAGATCGATAATTTCGAAACTCATATAGTACCTATAATTGCCGATATCGATGCCGGTTTTGGAAACGAGGAGGCCACTTACCTTCTGGCCAAGCAAATGATCGAAGCCGGAGCCTGCGCCATACAGATCGAGAACCAGGTTTCAGATGCGAAGCAATGTGGGCACCAGGACGGGAAAGTTACCGTACCACATGAGGATTTTATTACCAAACTGAATGCGGTAAGATATGCATTCCTGGAATTGGGAGTTGAAGATGGGGTTATCGTAGCCCGGACAGATTCTGAAGGTGCCGGTTTGACCCAGAAGTTACCGGTAAGTCAGCAAGAAGGTGACCTGGCTTCAAAATACCTGGCCTTTGTAGAAGCTGAAACTATAGCTATTGAAGATGCCCGTGAAGACGATGTGCTTTTAAAAAGAGATGGTAAACTGGTGCGCCCGGTTCGACTGCCTAACGGACTCTATAAATTCAAAGATGGTTCTAATATAGACCGCGTGGTTTTAGACTGTATCACCAGTCTGCAAAATGGAGCAGACCTGTTATGGATAGAAACTCCCACGCCTAATGTTAAACAGATCGCGCATATGGTGAACCGCGTAAAAGAAGTGGTTCCAAACGCTAAACTGGTCTATAACAACTCTCCTTCTTTTAACTGGACGCTCAACTTCCGCAACCAGGCTTACGAAGAAATGCTTGTCGAAGGTGAGAATATGACGGCTTATGACCGAAATAACCTGATGGATGCTGAATATGATGGATCTGAACTTTGTCATCGTGCAGATGAAAAGATCAAGACCTTTCAGAAAGATGCCGCGAAGGAAGCAGGGGTTTTCCACCACCTTATTACCCTTCCTACTTACCATACCACGGCATTACACATGAACGATCTTACCAGAGGTTATTTTTCTGAAGACGGAATGCTAGCCTATGTGGAAGGTGTGCAAAGACAGGAGATCCGTAAAGGAGTTTCCTGTGTGAAACACCAGCGTATGGCAGGATCAGACCTGGGAGATGATCATAAGACCTTCTTTGCAGGTGAAAAAGCGCTTAAAGCCGGTGGAGAGAAAAACACCAGCAACCAGTTTGCTGAAAAGAAAAAAACCGCGAAACGTGAACTGGTGATGGATAAATAAATCCCATGGAAAGCTCAAGGCGTTCAATTTCACGCCTTGGGCTTTTCTGCTTTCGTTTGTTAACCAAGAAACTCAATCTTATGAAAGTTAACCTGAAAGTGAGACCCTGAAATAAATTCAGGGTGACGAATGATTTAAAGTAGAAAACAGAATAACTAGAATTATGAAAGGCAGAAAATTATTAATGATCCCCGGCCCCATAGAATTTGAACCGGCAGTACTTCATGCCATGGCCAAAGCTACAACCAGTCATGTGGCTCCAGAATTTATTGAAAGCTTCGGAAAAAGTATCGAGCTGATGAGAGAAGTCTGGAAGTCTCCGAAAGGACAACCTTTCATCGTTGCCGGAACCGGAACTTTAGCCATGGATATGTCAGCCGCTAACCTGGTTGAAAAAGATGACCGGGTTTTGATCATCTCGACCGGATATTTTGGCAAACGCTATAAGGACATCATGGATAGATATGGTGCGAAAACCACCATTTTAGAAGCGCTTGTCGGTGAGGTGGTAAATCTTGATGCAATCGAAAATGAATTAAAATACAACGCATACAAGGCTTTAACGCTGACTCATGTAGACACCTCAACCGGAGTTCGAGTAGATCCGGAACCCATTGCGAAACTGGCTCAAAAATATAATTGCCTGAGTATTTTAGACGGCGTCTGTTCTGTCGCCGGAGAAGAGATTAACCAGGATGATTGGGGAATCGATGTGGTATTAACCGGATCTCAAAAAGCTATAGGGGTTCCTCCCGGCCTGGCCCTATTGGTCGCTTCCGAAAAAGCCATGCAAGTCTGGAATAATAGAAAGACACCCGTAGGCAGTTATTTTGGCGACTGGAATAACTGGTTACCTATTATGAAAGCTTATGAAGAACGAAGACCTTCTTACTTTGGCACACCTCCCGTAAATTTAATCGTGGCTCTGGAAACGAGTCTGAGAATAATTCAAAAGGAAGGCATGGAAACTAGGGTGAAAAGACATCGCGAACTGGCGAGAGCTTTCAGGGCCGGGTTGGCTGCGCTACAATTCGATTTTTTACCAGAATCTAATGAAATTTCAGCGAATACACTTACGGCAGCTTATTATCCAGAAGGAATTGATGGGTCTGCTTTGCTCGCAAAGTTAACTAAAGACGGGGTGATCCTTGCCGGAGGTTTATTGCCGGAATTAAAGACATCCTATTTTAGAATTGGCCATTTGGGATCGGTCTCTTCGAACGACCTAATTGCCGTGCTCAGTTCCTTAGAACGTGCGTTAATTGAACTTGGCCATCCAATCAAAGCCGGTGAAGGATTACAGGCTTTTCAGAATGAACTTCTGACGAAAAATCTGGCTATAGTATAGCTAGTAATTCAGCTATAATGTCCACTTCAATTATGAAGCGGATTAAACTAAAAAAATCCTGCTGGACGTATCCTGCAGGATTTTTTTTGTTGCAACGCGCATGTCTTTATTCTTGTAAATTTGATTTAACAGTTTCGCGAAAACTTATTAAATCATGCTTATATTTCTAACTTTCAACAAAATAAAGATAATATTTTTGTTTAATTTATTTTGTAATTAATTAAACAATTATAAAATATTTAACATCAAAATTTTAAGTTCGATTACTGAGCCATTATTAAATCTCCTTCACAAAATCTGCAAAGACTTTCTTGTGCAATTCGAGATCCAGGTTTGGAGAAACTGAAACCCGGGCTATGTAATCCTTGTCATCTTCCTTAGTGGTTCCTTGGGTGGAAGTTGCGGGTATCGTCCAGTAACAGCCTCTTAGCTGCCCGTAACTCACACAATACTTACTTTCATTAGGAATTTCACCAATCATCATATTGATGAGTTTATTATTCAGTACTCTTTTGTAAGTCTCCCTTTCTTCCTCTGTTTCCCCTTTTGTTGGGAGGTCTAAAGAAAATACGGAAGGTGTAAATCCTTCTTCCGCCAGATCTTCTGAAACAAAATTTATCTTTGCTTCAGGCAATGTTTCTTCTATAAAGCTTACGAATTCACGCGTATTCTTATAAGCATCTTTGATCCTCTGATTCATCGATGGTAGTTGTTCTGCCAGTATTTCTACTTGTAGACCAGTAGCTTCGTTATCACATAACCTCAAATGCTTATCTAATTTATCCATTAGTTCTTCAGCTTTTGTGTTAGCTACACAATAACCGGCAGTACATCTACCTCCACTTGGAAATTTGGATCCGCTTACATAGGATATCGTTTTTACTTCAGAAAGTATTCCGTCCTTTCCGCAGAACTGAACGTTAGGACAGAATGTTTGATCTAAAATAAAAACCGGCTCCACTGCCTTTTCCCCGTTCGCATTATTTCTCTCCTTAGTTAGAACCTGCCTTAATTTCTCAAGATCGGGAACTTCAACCCTTGGATTCGTAGGTATCTCTGCAATGATATATGGTATTGCACCGGCTTTTGCTACCTGGTCTAAAACCTGGTCTGTACTTTGCACCATATCATTATCACCATCAACCGGGAGGTCAACGATTTCAACATTATCAAGACAGGCAGCTACTCTCCTAGCCTGGTCGTTCGTTCCTCCATAACAGTTTGGAGGCACAATGATATTTATGGTTTTTCCAGGGTGCTTTTCGATGGCATCATCAATAAGCCCCATCATAATAGCATATTGAACAGAAAGTCCGCAGGAACCAAGAAGAACTTTAGAATTGGTTGCAGTGATCTTATGAACCGAGTCTACAACCTTAGCCTTATCTCCTTGATAATTGTTTGCTTTTACAGATCCCGATTTCCCTAATAATTGTAGTAATGCTGTATGGCAATCTGCCGGGGTCATGGCAATGCTTTCTCTTCTTCTTACATGCTGGATTTCGGCAATATATTTCTCGTTTTCAGAACCATTCACCATGATTACACTTCCCAGTTCAGCCTGCAGGCTCACATAGAAATCGATCTTTGGATCTAGAGGTAGCTGTTTCAGATCATCCTGATTTGAAATGAAAACAGTACTCCCGTCAAATTCCGGGATATCTTCAATTTTGTTTACCTGCTTTATTTCAAAAGAATATCCATAAACCTGCTTCAGAGATTCGAAATCAAAAAATCCCGGTAGCTCGCCTTTATAAAAGATCTGGGTATTTTTATCATCAAAAAGATTCTTTCTTAGAATTGCCAAAACCGGCATCATTCGGGAGGAAAAACTTATTACATTATCTGCTTTAAGACCATTCATTTTTGCTATACCCCATTCCAGAACTGTCGATAAAGGATGTCCCAGCCTGATGTAATCGAAAGCTGTAGGCAGTTCGCTCAAGGCTGCTTTTTCAGCATTATTGCTTTGATATAATTCTTCAAATCTCTCCAGAAATTCAGTTTTTGCGAGGGATTCATTATAAATATCTAAGCGGTGGGTTGTAAGCTTAACCCAGTCTATCGGCATATTTTCAAGTACATCTTCTAAATACACACTTACATTTTGCTCTTTCATATTCTTCAATTAAAGATCGGCCGGGAATATAATTCAATTAGGAGATTTTAAAAAGGCCTAAAGCCTGTTTTATTTACCTAATTTTAAACTGGAATTCCGTGCCAGAGTTTTTCTAATTATGCTTAGTTCCAAGTGATAGACTATCTTGTTTTTAGGAAGGCAAAAGTTAGATTGAGGTGTTATATAATTTCCTAATTTAGAAGCTATCCTAATTTCAATTAAAAGGATATTTAGAGGGTTTTGAAAAAGTTGGTCTTTCATCAATAAATAATCAATGGAAATTATAATCATTTCGATTGCGGCTTTCCTGGTTGCCATTCTAACCTTTTTTTCAGGTTTTGGACTAGGCACTATACTCACACCTCTCTTTATGCTATTCTTTCCTGTTGAATTAGCTATTGCGCTAACAGGTGTGGTGCATTTTTTCAACAATATTTATAAGGTAAGCCTGGTAGGCAGGAATGCAGACAAAGATGTCTTGATAAGATTTGGTATTCCCGCAGTGATTGCCGCTATTATTGGTTCCTGGATCCTGGTCAACATTCCCTCCACTGAACCTTTGTTTTCTTATACTGCCTTTGGATCCCATTTTGAAGTTTATCCTACTAAATTCCTGATATCAATTCTACTCATCATTTTCGCAAGTTTTGATCTAATTCCGTACCTCAACAATTTAAAGTTCGGAAAAAGCAAATTACCTATAGGTGGAGCATTGAGCGGTTTCTTTGGTGGACTATCAGGAAATCAGGGCGCCTTGAGAAGCGCCTTTCTTATTAAGGCTGGGCTTTCCAAAGAAGCCTTTATTGGAACTGCCGTAGTGGTTTCAACTTTTGTAGATTTCACGAGGTTAAGCGTATACGCCACACGATTTATAAAGTCTGAACTTACCGACAATTTAGGCTTGCTATTTTGTGCAACCCTATCTGGCATTGCCGGATCTTATTTTGGAAACAGGCTTTTGAAAAAAGTGACCCTAAGATTCATCCAGGTAATTGTAGCTATATTATTAATTATTGTTTCACTTGCTTTGGGTGCCGGCCTTATTTAAAACTGAACAAAATAAGTCTGACTGCCTTTATTATCAGGAAATAATTTCCTGAAATGCCAGGAATTCAAAAATTTCTTGCGGGTATTAGAGCAGATATCCGAAATAAACTGCTATTCAAATACTTATACTTAAGTGAGAGATATAATTATAAGTAATTTCAGTATATTTAAAATTGAATCCAGAGATTTTCACAACCCGTTCTTTCAAAAGTATGCTTAAAATAATTTCCACATTTTTACTGGTTTGTTTTTTTTCAATTTTCGGTTTTTCACAATCTGGAGATTTAAGCGAGCAAAATCTCAATGAACAACCTATAGATTCGGTCCTATCCTGGATGAACGCAAATTCTACTGCCGGAGAAAATTTAGAGGAATTTCACGCCATAGGCCTTGAAACTTTAAGGCGAGGTTTAAGGACAGAGAATGATACTTTAATTGCCAAAATTCATGAATCATTAGCCAACTGGCACGCCTATAATGGCCTTTTCTCTCCAGACTCTGTAGTTTATCATGCTGAAAAAGCTTTAGAATATCATATAAAGAGCGACGATCCCAAAAAGATCGCCGATACTTACCGCTCACTGGCTATAGATTATCTGAACACTGGTCAATTAGATAAGGCACAGGAGGTTTTGTTCAAATCCATTGAATTGTATGAAGAATTAAATGACGATGCCGGCCTGGGAAGCGCCTATCGCACCCTGGGCGTAAAATACCGGGTGATGGAAGATTATGAAAAATCTATATACTATACCAATCAAGCGATTCCATTATTAGAGAAATCCGAAAATTACAGCGGATTGGCTATCGCACAATTCAATTTAATCATAGGCTACGGGGAACTGGGAGAATATGAAAAAGCATATAAAGCTACCGAGGACTGTCTTGAAATTGTTAGAACAAAAGCGCCAGACCAAATTTTCATCCCGGTTAGAGCATATTCGTACCGTGGAGAAGTCTATGTGAAAGCCGAAGATTATGACAATGCCTTAAAAGATTATATGGCTGCATGGGATTTGTGTAAAAAGCATGTTGGCGAAGAGCGCTGTACAACCTACAGGACAGAAATTGGACAGATCTATCTTTTACAGCAAAACTATGAACAGGCTTTAGATCATCTTTTAGCCGGCGTGAATGCTTATGAAGACAAGGATCAAAGTGGAATTATCCAACCCTATTTAGATCTGGCAGAGGTGTATACCAATCTGGGAGATTTTGAAAATGCTCTTTTATATAAAGATAAGGCCTACGCTAACTCTAAAAAAATGCTTGAAGGCAAGATCGAAAACATTGAATCTGAGATGGCCATCAAATATGAAACAGAAAAGAAGGATGAAGCTTTAGCATCTCAGGCAGCTTTGATAGATCAGAAAAGTAAGACCCAAACACTTTTTATTGTTATCGCCTCATTGTTGTTCGTCTTTTTATTATCCCTTCTTTATTTCTTTAATAAGAGTAAAAAAGCCACCAGAATTATCAGAGCTAAAAATGCCGAAAATGAATTATTGCTGAAAGAGATCCACCATCGTGTCAAGAACAACCTGGAAATGGTTAAAAGCCTCATCGCCCTGCAATCTGCCCAGATAGAAGATTCTGCTACAAAAGACGCGATGATCGCCAGCCAGAACCGGGTGCAATCCATGGGGATCATTCATCAAAAATTGTATCAGGGAACGAACCTGGGAAGTATAGAAATGAAAGACTATTTCCTTAATCTAAGTGAAGGTATTCTGGACACTTTTAATGCCGAAGACCGGGTGAAAATAGAATGTGCCATGGACAACCTGGACCTGGACGTAGACACTGCAGTCCCTATTGGTCTTATTGTAAACGAATTGCTCACCAATGCCTTAAAATATGCCTTCCCAAAACAACAGCAGGGAATCATAAATATAAGCCTGGAAATGGAAACTGATCAAAACTTAAAACTTCTGGTTAGAGATAATGGAGTTGGGAAAACAAATGGTCTAGCGCCAAAAGGTACTGGTTTTGGTTCACAACTAGTACAACTGTTAACCCAGCAACTCAATGGAAAAATGATAGAGCGAAATGATGAAGGGACTCACATTGAATTTGACTTTTTAATCAGAAAAAGCGCCTAATGAGTGATAAAACTAAAATACTAATTGTAGAAGATGAAATGATCATCGCTGCTAATATTTCACTTCAGTTAAATGAATTAGGTTACGAGGTTACCGGAATAATTCCACGAGGGGAAGAGGCTTTAATGCATATACAATCTGAAACCCCGGATATTTTATTGCTCGATATCAATCTTAAAGGTGAACTGGATGGAATAGAAACTGCGCTGGCAATGCAAAAAACCCACGATATTCCTATTATCTACTTAACTGCAAATGCCGATGACGCTCATTTCAATCGGGCAAAAGAAACGCATCCGTATGGTTTTATTGCTAAACCCTTTAAAAAACTAGATCTTCAAAGGGCTATAGAATTAACAATCTCTCAAGTAGGTCTTAAGGATGAAAATAATGAAAAATCAACGTCTCAAAATACCGATGCAACCATATTGAACGACTGTATTTTTGTAAGACATTTAAACTCAATGGTAAAAGTAGATATTACAGACATACTTTATATTGAAGCTGAACGTAACTATTGTCGCATTTTCACGAATAACAAGGAATATTTACTGGTTATAACTTTAAAAGAGATGGACAATAAACTTCCGGCAAAACACTTTTTAAGGATCCACAGGTCTTATATCATTAATATTTCCCAGATCAAAGAAATTGCTACAAGCCATATCGTGATCGGCAAAAAAGCTATTCCCATTATTAAACCTGTAAAAAAGGAATTGCTAAAGCGATTACATACCATTTGATCTCCCTGCTAAATAAAATTTCCTTTCCGGACAGTGCAGCAATGCTTTCGTCCCATATCATTTATTTTAATCATTGATTATCAGTTAATTAGATTCTTATTAACGGTTTTTATTATAACTAGATAATTTATGAAAACAATTAGATTAATTATTACGGCCTTCCTAGCCGTATTCAGCCTAAGCATACTTACCGCCCAGAATGGTGAGAGTGAAATATTAACCACTACAGAAATCACGGTGAAGCAGGGGCATCATGCCCAATTTATCGAAGGTGTAAAAAGCTGGAAATCATGTTACCTTGAAAACAATGGAAAGGACAAATGGAACATGTGGCACAGGCAGCAAGGCGTTGGAAACCTTTATGTTATGTCTGGAATGATACCGAACTGGGCAGAAATGGACAGAGAAGATGAGGCCAGTAATGAATGTTATGTAATACTTCTGAATCTAATTATGCCTCACATCGAAAAGGTGAATTCAAGAATTGCACGAAGTATGCCTGATATAAGCAGAACTTTCCCTGAAGAGGCAAAATACATTCGGGTAAACTATTACGAAGTACATAAAGAATACGCTTTTGAAGAGGTAATAAACGCTGTGAACGATGCTATCAAAAAGAAAGAAGGACAGCCCAGGGGTTTATGGTATAATATAGAATATGGAGGCCCCGATACTCCAGACTTTATGATTGCTGAACCCTTTACAAAATATGCCGATATGGATATTGAACGGGACAGCCCTGCAAAGATCTATACCGACCTTGTGGGGGAAGAAAAAGCGGCCGAATTATGGGAAGTTTGGTTTGACACATTACAAAATAGCTGGTCCTACACATTCAAACTAAATACTGAAATGAGTAATTAGCCATTCTAAATGGGTTGTCGGTATTGGCAACCCTTTTTTAAAGATCATTTATAATCATCTTGAGTATGCTTTACTAGTCATCACAAGAATTGCATAACCTCTCTTTTCATATTTAGAGATCTATTAGCAAAAAGAAAAGTTCATTTAGAGGGTCATTAAAACATCAATCAAAATTCTGAATAGTTATTAAAGCCAAAATGTATTTGAATTAAACTCAAGGCAAAAAAAATCATCAGCTGTATAATTAAATCTACTAATCTTAAAATCTGAAAATATGAGGGGGAAATTTAACAGCGCAAAAAATAGATTAGACAGAAATTTATCTGATAATGCCATCACAAGATATGCTACGTTTTCGGCATTATATGCAGCACAGGGAATTCCTGAGGGGATCACTTATATCGCTTTACCTGCCTGGCTGGCAATGAATGGTAAATCACCTATGGAAATCGCTGCTTTGGTTAGTGTTATGCTCATTCCCTGGAGTTTTAAAATCCTAATAGCACCCCTAATGGACCGTTTTACTCTTTTATCGATGGGAAGAAAACGTCCCTGGGTGATCTTTGGTCAGATAGGTTTGATACTTAGTTTTTTAAATCTCGGCCTGGTGCACGATCCCATGAATAATATCACCGGATTGATGATCGCGGGTTTTCTGGTTAATTTCTTTGGAGCATTTCAGGATGTTGCCACAGACGGAATGGCTGTAGAAGTAATACCAAGAAAGGAACAAGCCAGAGCGAACGGCCTTATGTGGGGATCAAAAACCATAGGTCTTTCTCTTTCTTTAATTACTGGGACCTGGCTAATAAATAATTTCGGCTTTTCATTTGCTGTCTCCTCACTTTCCCTGGTAGTAGCAGCAATTATGATCTTTCCGCTATTTTTTAGGGAACGTGCAGGCGAAAAATTACTTCCCTGGACTCCGGGAAAGGCTTCATTAATTTCTAAAAAAACACAATTGAAAAGCTGGATGCATATCTTTAAAAGTCTTTATAAAGTAGTGAAACTAAAATCCAGTTTGATCCTCTGTATCGGGATTTTTATTTTAGGAATAATGTACGGCCTGGTAGACACGCTGCTTCCCATCTTTAGTATACAGGAATTAGGTTGGACAAATTCATATTTTTCGAATGTACTCTCTACCACCAATGTGATTGGCGGCTTTTTAGGGATGTTCATAGGAGGTTATATGGTAGATTATTTTGGTAAAATAAAAATGCTCACCATATACCTTATTTTACTAACCATTCTAATAGGTGCTTTTGCTTTTATAACTAATCTCTGGAGCAGCTTTTTTATAATGATCGCCTTTATATTATCTTATTGCACGCTCTATACTTTTTTATGCATCGCTATCTTCGCATCTGCCATGCACCTATGCTGGAAAACTGTCGCAGCTACACAATTCACACTTTATATGGCATTATCTAATATGGGCCGGGCTACCGGTGCAAGCCTGCTTGGGATCTTAAAGACCAGTTTTACATGGGAAATTGTTTTTTTAACTATTGCTGTAATACCTTTTGTTTTGATAATTATAATTCAATTCATAAATCTTAAAAGGCACAGGATCATAGTGAACAGTTTTGATGTCTTACCGGTTGAAATAACCACCTCCCCCATAATAAAAAATAAGGAATATTCGTAACGATGAAATCTTAGACGGAATTCATTATTTCCTTTAGATCCTGTTTTTGTTGAATTGATTTTAATATGAGATTTAAAGAATTAGTCTTTATAATGATAATAGCATTCCAATCTTCGGGATGTGACAATACCAGTGCCCATTCAGAAATCATAATTCCGAAAATCTCAGAAATAATCGAGTTAGGGGATATGAAAAATCTTCAAGAATTCTCACCTATCACGGGATGCTATATTTCTAAAGATCTTCCTGCCGAAGAACAGATCACAATTTGTTTTAAAAAAAATTTCAGTGAAGATTTTCACTTAAAGGTTAGCTCCGGTAAAAGGAAACAGAGATTAACTTTTGAAATGAATCTTAACAAGAAAAGTGACAATCTTTATACTACCCTAATAAAAGGAAAGAAGATCCTGCTGGGCATCAATGATAAAATGTTATCTATCAAACCTGAAAAACCCGAAGATATTGAAGTTCTCACCTATTGCTGGTCTTGGGGAACCAGCCTTGCAGGTGATTATAAAAAGATCGAGGGTTCTTTAGGTGGTAGATAATTTTGGATTTGGTTGAATGAAAAAAAGTTTGGCCCAACCATGAGATCAGACCAAACTTTTTATTGATGAGATTAAATTCTGTATTTAACCCCAAATAAACCTTATTACTTTTTAACTCTTACCCCACCAATTGGTTGAAGTAATTCTTCCATTTCACCAATATTAAGACCTTCAGTTTTTTCAGAATCGGTTCCACCTACTTCTACACCTTCAGTACCTCTAGGCAGATCGTAACTTTCACCAACCCTTGCAGTACCATATCCAAGATCCTGCACAGAACCTGCGGTAATACGACTTAAAGGATTCTCGCCAAGATTAAGGAAACCAGTCATTAGTTCATTATCCAAAGCTGATTCTCTCCAGTGACTATTTCTGGTTCCTCCACCAAACATATCCTCTATTGGCAATTCATACAATCCACCTTCTGCATTCCAGAAAACATTTGCCTGCTCGCCTACATAATATGGATCAACACCTGTCCCCTCGCGCAGGGTTCTCGCTACTCCTAATGCTGGTATGTTAATATTCCAAAGCGTTCCAATACCTAAAACATGTCCCATTTCATGAATAATAACTTCTTCAAACAGGTCATACTCCTCCAATAAATCTAAATCCTGGACATCAAAAAACATAACACCACTGATGGTTGTTAATTCAGGAATTCTAACAAATCTTGGACCTGCCTGACCAAGTATATTTCCGGGTCCATCTATTTCATCGATCACAACTTCAATCACAAGATCATCAATAACTCCTTCTTCTGCAGTAATAATTGGCGGAACACCCAATGTCGCAAAAGCCGAAGGAATTACTTCTCCAGATATAGAATACAAATCTTTGATGATTATACGTTCCCATCGCTCCCTGGCCAAATCAAATACTTCTCTTTGTCTTTCGGTTGTAGATGTTAAATACCTGAAAGTAATATTGAAACGACCACGATCTGAGCCACCAGCTTCTGTAGCTTTATCTAAATTCCCACTTAGATCTGCTGATTTAGCATCAATGATTTGAAAATCATTCGATTGATCTAAAACAAAAGAATCTGTTTTTATGCCATCCTGCTCAGGAGTTTGCACATTTTCGGTATCTGAGGTACAGGCAGTAAAGAGCGTCACTCCAATTCCAAACATACATAAATTCCTGAAATTTCGACTGCTGAAAAAAGAGGATCCCGATCTATTTTTCCATGTCTTCGGAAAAAGATTGTTTAAGTTTTTCATAAAATTTTATTTGGTTTGTGATTAATTAACTTTTTGACTTTAAAGTCAATTTTCAAAGAACCGAATATAACTTAAAATCAAATATGTTTAACAATTTAGTTAACTGATTACCAATATTTTCTAACTTAAATACAAACTTTAACTATTGTTCAATATTTTAATTGAATTCACGAGTATTTGACAATCAAAATGCAATCAAATCCTTCGAAAGTATATTATTATAAATTTTCAATTCTATAAAATATTAGAAATAGAAAGCCAAGAATTGGACATGAAAAATCGGGTTACTTTTTAAAAACAGAGCTCCAGACTTTCTTACCGAGATTTATGATCAAAAGAACTATAAATCCTACGATCAATCCTATGCAAAATTCTAAAATAATGGAAGGGATATTTTCGAGGATACCATGAAGAAAATGAATATTATGTACAAAAATACCTCCTGAAACCAGCATCAAAGCTATGGTTCCTATCAGGCCAAGACTTTTTATCACCCATGGCAAAGCATTAACCAGGAAATTACCGACCTTGTCTGAAAAACTATCGGTTCTATCATTCAGATTAATCAGTTTAGCACCAAATTCGTCCATTCGAACGATAAGGGCCACAATCCCATACACCCCCACAGTAGCGACCAATGCTATTAATGAAACCACTATAATCTGTGTGGCGATAGGTTCTCCAGAAACCGTTCCCAATGCGATGATCACGATCTCAACCGAAAGGATAAAGTCTGTAATAATAGCCGATTTGATCTTCTCCTGTTCCCGGGCCAGGGCTTCCTCTTTAGTGACTTTTTCAAGTTTTGGCTTTTCAGAAGGATGTGCATGCGGAAAGATATATTCATAGATCTTCTCTGCTCCCTCATAGGCAAGGTACAATCCACCCAGAATTAATATGATCTTTATTGCCAGTGGTACAAATGCACTAAGTAAAAATGCTACTGGTAGAATAATAAGTTTATTTAAGAATGAACCCTTGGTGATAGCCCATAAAACCGGGATCTCTCTGGAAGAGATGAAACCCGAAGCTTTTTCGGCATTTACTGCCAGGTCATCTCCTAGGATTCCCGCTGTTTTTTTACCAGCTACCTTTCCCATTACCGCGACGTCGTCCATCAAAGCCGCTATATCATCTAACAGTGCAAAAAAGCCTGAAGCCATAAACTTGATCTTTTAATTTATTGTGGAGTAAGTTGCATCAATTTTCTCAGAAATTGAAAGATAAAATTATAACAGTTTTACAAATTTTAGATCTGGCTTGAAAATTTGGCTGTCTCTCCTCCATTTTATCCTTAATTGAAAATCAATATCAGAAATTAAAAAATATTGAATATTTATTTTCTTTAGATATTTACCTCTCAACTTTCAATGTTACCCCTTTATCCGTAAAACCAAAATCTACTTGAAAAGAACCACTTACAAAAATTCTATTTAACTGAATATTAACTATTTACGTAAAACCGCGCTCCTTAAATCTCCCGTAAGTATTCATATAACTAAAAACATTTAAATTATGAAGACTTTAAAAATTTATTACCTGGTAATGCTATCATCTATTATGATTCTTTCCGTAGGATGTTCCAAAGAGGAAACGGGAATGGAAGAAATCAATTCTGTAGATGCTCATTATGAAACTAAGGACATTCCTAACAATGGCGCCAAAGCCAAAATGTACACTGTGAATTTTGGAGAATTGAATAGCTCCGGGGTTGCAGGTACCGCAGAATTGACTCTTGATGGCGTTAACCTTACCGTAAAGATCTCTGCCAGCGGATTAGAGCCTGGGGCTCATGCCCAACATATTCATGGATTCACAGCGAATGAAGGCAATGCCAAATGCCCGCCTGCTTCTGCAGATGTGGATGGTGATGGACTGATCACTGTTGGTGAAGGAGCACCTTTTTATGGAGGTATTTTGCTTACTCTGCAACCATTTCCTGAAGCAGATGAAGATGGAAACTTAGAGTTCGAAATGACCTATGAAAATGTAACTAAAGATATTACACCTCTTCAAAATAAGGCGATCGTTCTACACGGAATGGATGGAATGCCATCGTTGCCGGTAGCATGTGGTCAAATTAAAGCAAGTCAGGGTTCTAAATAGATCTTTGATAAAAAAAATTAAGCACCCTAATCAGGGTGCTTTTTTATTTTAGTCAGTTTTAGAATAAATTTATTTCTGAAATCCATTCTGTAAAGCTATCCGAATTCCCTCAAGATTTTCCGAAAACTGCATCATCTGGGATAATACCTGGGCCATTTCATTTTTATCGCCAAATCCTTTCAGCTTGTTATTTTTCTGAAAAGTTTCACGAATATTTTCCCAACGTACTTTTTCTTCAGCACTTAATTGATTCACAAGTTCCTTGTACTTCAATAAATTCGCTTCCGCAGAAGAGGTGAGTGTTTGAGATTCGCTTTCATAATGAGAAAGCACGAGGGTTTTTAATTCCTGATCGTTCATCACCGGCACCACCTTCGCCACAAGTTTATTCATATCCCTGTAAGATCCCTGCAACTTAAATGACGGCTCGGTCCTGTATTCATCTTCCATGGCAGCACTTCTAATGTAGGCCGCGTTCACCTTCAATACTGTATCCCTGATCTTGATGATCTTTTCAAGCACCGATATATATTCCTGAATCTCCTGGTTCGTATAATTTCCGGTTAGCTGAATTTCCTGATTCCCATTTTCAATTCGATCCAGCAACCTGTAAACATCATCGAAATTCTTACTGCTTAACTGGTGCATCACCGGATTAGAGGTAAGGGAGTTTTCAATAAGACTCAATCTGAACAAATGCGCAGTATCCCCAATGATATCTCCCAGATTATAAATATCTGCACGGTTGGCAAGCATATCTGGAATCCTGAATTTTTCTCCGCTTTCGGTATATGGGTTTCCAGCCATGATAACACAGAATTTCTTTCCGCGCATATCATACGTCCTGGATTTACCATTATAGATCCCTTCAATTTTCCTGGTTCCGTCAGAAAGTGATATGAATTTCTGTAAAAACTCCGGATTGCAATGCTGGATATCGTCAAGGTATAACATGACGTTATTTCCCATCTCAAAGGCAAGATTCAGCTTTTTCAATTCTTCTCTGGCTGCCGAATTTTTTGCAGAAGATGGATCTACTGATGTAATATCATGGCCAATCGCGGGTCCGTTTATTTTCATAAAAACAAGACCAAGCCGGTTGGCGATATATTCCATAAGCGTGGTCTTCCCGTAACCCGGTGGAGAAATCAGCAATAAAAGTCCCATCCTGTCGGTTCTTTTTTGATCTCCTACAGTTCCAAGTTGTTTGGCCAGGTTATCTCCAAATAATGGAAAATATACCTGATCTATCAACTTATTTCGAACAAAAGAACTTAAAATACCTGGCTTGAATTCTTCCAGTTTCAAATCCTCTTTCAATTCTACAGTGACCTGATGTTTTGCTTTCCTGAATTGAAGAAATGCCGGAACCTTTATTTTGAAATATCCTTCATGGATTGCTACAAAGTCATGATAATTAAATTCGTAAGTCCCATTTTGGATCAAGTGATGTTCGCCTCTTAAGCCGCTGATCTTTTCTGATGGAGACGTGAATTTTGTATTCAGCACCGCTTCGTCTTCAAACAGGATAAGACATACAACTTCGTTGACGTATTTTAAATTAAGATTTAGATCTTCACCGGCCTGAGTATTCAAGAATGCCTTCACCCATTGGCGGATCAAGGAAACCTGGGCTTCTTTCGATTCCAGGTTATCCAGAGTTTTACGGAATTTAAGATCGGCCTTCTGCTCTTTCAGTTTGCTTAAAAATTCTTCTTTGATCTGAATTGCAATTCCGCTTTTCTGAAAATCGTTATCATTCTGAAGTTCTTCAAAAAGATATTTTGCTGCCTCTTCCGCAAATGCAGCTTCATAAATTCCAGACTGCTCCCCAAAATCAAATATCGCCGTACTCAGTTTTTTCAGGAGAAATTCATATTCCCGGGAATTGGGGAAATATTGCAATACATCACCCGATGCTTTTATAGTTTCATTCAGATATTTCTGATCTTTTGCATCGGTGAAATTCCAGAAATACTGGGCACAAGCTCTAATTTCGGGATGAAATCGCAGAAGATCCAGCGCCTTGTATTTCTGATTAAATACCGAAAGGATATTCGCCGCATCAAGATCGTGCACTCCTTTTACATAACCTTCAGAATAATCCTTACTGCTTTCTTCCTGCACTAGTTTTAGCAACTCCTCCTCCGTTTTACCGGTTATTGCATCCTGATATTTCTGAAAAATCTTATAGGCCAGGTAGGCTCCCCTGTAGATATATTTATTCTCAGAAATATAATCCTGATCCCAGAATTCCTCAGATTCCAGCAAAATTTCATTTTCTATTTTCTGATAGAAATCGGTTCCGGTAAGATGATATTTTAGACCGCCATCAGCATAAACAATGGTAAGATCCAGCTCCTGGTTGTTTACACCGAACTTGTGCTTTCCAAGTTTAATGATATTCTCACCATCCTCATAAAGCTCCTTCTTATCCTTCAGTTTTCTCAAGGAATCTTCACGGGCAGATTTCAGTAAAGACTGAATTTCTTCAGCTTTCCCGCTATCGTCCATTTCCTGAAGCTGTTTGGCGATATCACGGGCCTTGTTCACTAATATATCTGAAGCGAAATAGGCGTTGATATCTGAAATTTCAGAAAATGATTCCGCTTTTTTCCGAACTCCTTTTAAGATCCTTTCCGCAGAATTCTGTAAAGCGATCGCCTTTTTATTTCGTTTTTCAACCAGGCTGTTCTTACGAGCTTCAAAGGCATTATAAACCTCTTCTCTTTTTTCAATGATCAAGCTGATGAATTCCTCAAAATCGGCAAATTTCCCTTCCAGTTCTTCCAGCTGAATGGAAATCCTGGTTTGGAAATCATCACATTTTTCAGGAGTATCTGCGATATCGAGGTAATTGATAATGCTCTGGTCTATCAATTTTAACTGCGCGGCAAAATCGGCCTGCGCCTCTTCACTACCCAGAGATTTTCTTTTTTTCCGGATCTCTGCCTTTAACTGATTGATCGTCGCAAAGATCAGGGAGATATTATTGATAATGCTGGTGGAGTGAGAAGTATCCTCGATCTCAAGATTTGATACGATCTCGATTAAAAGTTCCAGATCCTGGGAAATTTTATTAACCTCTTCTTCCAGTTTTCTCGCATCGATCACTTTCCTGATCTTCCCTAATTCCCTCTCCTTTTCTGCAACTGCCGCTTCATAAGGTTTTAAAGCTTTATCATCAAGGAGAAAAGTGACACAACGCTCAGAAATTTTTGCGGTTTGTTCTGAAATTTGCTCTTCAAGACTATCAATATATTTCTCATCTACATATCGAATATCTTTCAGGCTTATCGCTTCTCCACGCAAGGAACGTAGCTGAGTTAGCGCATTAACAAAGTCATTGATACTTCTAAAACCAGTGCTTTTAATTTTACTGAAAAGCTGATCTGCTTTTTTCGCGATCTCATCGGTTTTCTGGCGCGCATTCTTTTTTAATTGCAACACCTTCTGAAATTCATCCATCGCCGCATTCGCCGCCTGGTTGATCTCTTTTAAAGGTTCATTTAATTGCTGCGTTTCAGCTTCTTTTATCCAGTAGTATGCATCCAGAATATCCTTAGACTGCTTGGCCAGATCTGCATACAAACCGTCATAATTATCTTCTTTATTCAAGAGATTTATAAGGCCGTTAACCTCAGCAATCGCCTTTACGATATCCTTATTCCCGATTTTATATAGCAAACTGTCCTCATGTTTAGAAGGCATAAAGTCACCTTTTAAATACGGTGTTTGCCATATCTGGATCACATGATGGCGAGTTTGTTCATTTTCATTTCTGAAATAGCATAATTCCCCATTTTCAAGAATAGTAAAACCATTACAAATTATGGGAGTTTGAATCTCCTGGGAGATCACATTGTAACTCATCAGGTTGTATAGCCCGGTATTTGGCGAGTAAAAAACATACAGATAATCCTCGCCGTTCGGAGAACTTACCTTTTCCTGGAATTTTACATTTGGGATGCTATTATCAAAAATGTAATATTCACCGGTCTGTAAATAATATCCGGTAGGAAAAATAATCCCGTGATCATCTGGCAACAAAACACAGGAATCCTTGATACTTTCAATCTTCTGAACTTCTTTCAGCTTATGATTATAAACAAAATATCTTGGTTCTTCCTGAAAGGGCTTAATTTCTAAAATGATGAGATTTCCCAGATTGGCAAATCTATACTGACCATCATCCAGGGTTTGATCCCTATGTTCAACCTCTTCAGAATAGATGCCTTTTCCATCATCTGTATTATCTTCGATCTTGATAGTAAGATCTCCACTAATGGTTTCCACAAAAACACGATCCAGAATTGAAACGTGGGCATAAACTCCCTGGCGATGCATGTCGCGGGAAACTTCCTGCCAGTTAAATTCATGTTGTTTTGGAAGCTTGTATTCATGGTCGCTACGATTATCTACATACTGAAGCGTCCCGTCTTTAATAAGCCATTTAAAAGTCTTTATATCGGTTACACTTTCACTTAACTGAAAGACCATATATAGGTAATTCCCGATCACGGCAAACTTCGAAAAGATCGTGTTTCGGTAATACTTGTAAAGATTCTTAAAATCGGTTTCAAAAACCTCATCTTTCAGAAGGTCTGTTGAAACAGCTTCAAAACTATTATCTCTGAATTCGTAGACACTCATCACATCGCTGAGCGTAATTTCAGTTCTTAATCCAAAATGTACATTATAACCAAAAAGACAAATATTTTCCAGAGATACGATATCCCTGGCTATACAGTTATTTTCAGTATTGATGCGGTCATTGGCGATGAGTTTAGTTTCCAGTGAACCAAAGACCTCCTTCCGGCCCTCGTTCAGTTTTTTTAGGCGTTGCTGGAGTTCTGTCTTTTGCTTCTGTAGCCGGTTTTGGATGACCTCATACGTTCCAACATCCAGTTTTTGCGCATTCTCTTCCTTTATAGGTTCCTTTGCCATTATATCCTATCCTGAATTTTAAAATTAATTTGATGAAAAGTGATTGATGAAGCTTAGAAGAGCCGGCGATAAACGCCGGCTTTTGTTTATTTAGTAAGCCTTGGAATAGTACTTTCTGAAATTCCCAATCCTTTGGCCAGGTTCAGAAGATTCCCTAACATGGTCTGTTCTTCCTGGTTATCTGATCTCATTTTAAGGTCTGTGATCAAACTTGCAATACTTATATTCTTAAGATCTTCAGTAGAAATTCCATACTTAGAAGCGAAATCCCTTACTTTTTCAAGAAGATTTCCTTTTACATCTTCACTTCCTAAAATGGCGCTTTTCACTTCCTGAATATTATTGGAGTTCTGCACCAGTCTGTCAAAGCCTTTACCTCTGGTGATCTGTCCTACGATCTGGTCGAAGAACATGGTTTCACCACCAACAATATCGATCTTCGCAGCTCTAAGAGCATCTCCAATCACCTGAGCCTGAGCATCGGCGATCTCCTTCTGAATATTGATATTAGCCAGATCTATCTGCAGGTCTTTATTAAGACGTAATTTGAATTCTTCGTGGTCTTTTCCAACACCATCCAGTTTCTTCATTGCTGCAGCTTTTTCTTCAATTCCTGAAGCATCTGCTATAGCTTTTTCCTTGATCACATCTGCTTCAGCAAGTCCTTCCTTGCGCTTGGCATCTGCTTTCGCTTCGATACCTGCTGCTTCGGCTTTCGCTTTCTTTTCAATGATATTAGCTTCCACTAATCCCTGACGCTCATTCGCATCAGCTTTAGCGTGCATCACCTGAGCTTCAGACATACCAACAGTTGCTTCTTCTTTAGCTTGTGCTTCTGCCAGTATTTTACGAGCTTCTGCCTGTTTCTGGCTGGCTTCTTTATGAGCAAGCGCTTCAATATTGATCTCCTCTGCTTTCTGTTTCGCAGCCTCTTTCTGCGCCTCAGCAGCTTTGATTGTTTTGATTAAATCTTCCTGAGCCAGTGCTTCTGCAGTAGTAATTTTAACCTGCTTATCCCTGTCGGCAGTCTTGAATGCCTGGATATCTTTCATGTTCTCCTGCTCTTCTACCACACCTTTTTCCAACATCACTCTATCGCGGATCACATCCTGGATATTCTTCTTCTCGACTTCAACAACTTTCTCTTTTTCAATTTGAGCAAGGGTTACTACTCTTTCTCTTTCGGTTGCTTCGAGCAATCTGTCTTTTTCAACTCTTTCAGATTCAACAGCATCTGTACGCTCTTTATTTTTAAGCGCGACGATGATCTGGCGTTGCATGTTTTCTTCAGCAACTTTCACTTTTTCCTCCGTAGCAATTCTTGCACTTTCAGATTTTAATCTTTCCTCTTCGTTCACTTTAAGAGTCTCAGCTTCCTCACGTGCCTTGATATTCGAAATTTCACGTTTTTGCTGCTCTTCTTTTTCAGCTAACTGTTTATCAAGTTCCAGGATCGCCTCCCTCGCTTCAACATCCTGCTTTCTGATCGTTTTTTCCTCATCTCTTTTGATAAGGTTGGCTTTCATATTCTGAACCGCCGTAAGCTCGGTGATCTTTTTGATACCTTCAGCATCAAGGATATTATCCGGCTTTAACTCTTTTACAGAAGTTTGCTCCAGAAAGTCGATCGCACAATCTTCAAGCGTATAGCCGTTAAGATCTGTCCCGATAATATTTACGATCTCATCACGAAATTCTCTCCTCGCTTCATAGAGCTCGATAAAATCGAATTTTTTTCCTACTGTTTTCAAAGCTTCCGAAAACTTTGCTTCAAAAAGATCTTCCAGGGTAGCAATTTTGGAGGCACGGTCTACTCCAATAGTTTGAGCAACTTTTTTGATATACTCAATGTCATTATTTACGCGAACAAAAAAGGCAACTTTAATATCGGCTCTCATATTATCCTTGCAAATAAGACCTTCATGAGCAAGCCTTTCTATCTGGATTTTCTTAACCGAAATATCCATGATTTCAGTCTTATGAAAAACGGGGACGGTATAAAGACCTTTGTCTGTAGCTACTTTTGTACCTCCGAAACCAGTCCTGATTAGGGCCTGTCCCTGTGGTATTTTTTTATAGAACATCGCGATGATCGCGAAGTAAACGATGATAAGGAACAGTAATATGCCTATTCCAATTCCGATGATTGGTAAAATTGATTCCATTTTAAAAATATTAGTTATTCGTTATAAGATTGTACTAGGTAATAATTTCGGTCTGCAGATCTTTTAATGATAAGTATGCTGCTGCCGTAGGTTAGAGGTTCGCCGGTAAGAGATTTCACATAGATGGACATAGAATCACCATCTACGCTTACTTCGGCATTTCCCATTCTGTCTTCAGAGATTGAGGATAGTAAAACTGCTTTTCGACCGAGATAATCAATTGGAGCATCCCCATCTTTATTCAAATTTTTAAAAAACCCTTTGAATGGCGTGGTTAGGATTTTAGTGACAAACAGGGATGGAAATATAGCCAGGATCATGATACCGAAACCTATAAAATTGTCATGGGTGTAGGTAATAGCCGTAGTAATCGCCGTGATGAACCACCAGATAAAGATCCAGAAGGTAAACGTAAACATGAAGGGAAGGCCAACAAAGTTGAAATATATAAGGAAGATCTGCCACCATTTTAATGGTTTTCGCCTCTTCCCTACCACATCCTCCTGGTTGATCTCGGTATTGGAAATATCTTCGAAATCCATATTTCCTCCTTCGATTCCCGAGTCCACATCTACGTCTGCATCAACATCGACATCTATATCGAAGTCTGGATCAAAATCCAGACCGCCAATCATGGTTATTATCCAGTAAAGAATAAGGATAATCAACAGGATGCTCAGGATCACGTTAACTTCTGAAAAAAGTATGTTGATTAGATCACTCAAGGTTATTCGTCTTTAGAATCCTTCATTCCTAATTGTTGCTTAAGCTTAGCGAGCTCATCATCAGCTTTGGCTTTAGAAGTATCTGCGGCTTTGTCTATTTCTTCATCAATAGATTTTGAAGCATTTGCAATATCGCCATAGGCCTCAGCCAGAGCTTCTTCCTGGGCTACTTTTTCCTTCATTCTCTCAAGCATGGAAACAGTACCGGTACTGTCCAGTTCTGCCATTTGCTTATTCAGGTTTTTGGTAGCATTGCTCACCTTTACGCGAGCTTTCAGAGTTTTTAATTCATTCTCCCAATTCCCGATGTTGGCTTTGATTGTCTGTATATTCTTTTGTAGCTGCGCCACATTATTATCAAATTTCGCAGATTCCTCCTTTGCCCTCAAAACCTGTTGTTCTGCAGATTCCTTTTGAACAAGAGCTTCTTTTGCCAGACGATCTGCTTCTGCAGCATCCATATCCTTGGAGTGTCCTTTTTTCAAAATAATAATAGCCTTATTCTGATACTCATCAACTTTATTCTGAAATTCTTCCTGATCATTTTTAGCTCTTATGGCTAAAGCCTTAACCTGAGCCAGTGCCTCCAGACTTTTATCAAGATCCTGTTTCATATCTCTAATTCCCTGTTCAGTCATTTTGATGGGATCCTCCATTTTATCAATGGCAGAATTTGTTTCTGCTTCTCCTATTTTAAATAATCTTTTAAAAATGTTCATAACGGTTAATTTTAATATTTAGAAAATTCTATGATATGATCTGAGTATTCACTCATTAAGAGACTTAAGGAGTTTAAACTTCCTTCCAGTTCATTTAGATCCATATTTTCTATTTGAAGAGTGTCCCTATAGATTACTTTCTCACCAGATTCGTCCAGTACAAAAGCTCCATGGACTATGTCCCGGTTCTTTTGCAAAAGACTTTTAAAAATTTTTTCTGACTGATTGTTAATCTTAAATATATATTGCTCCATTATAAGTATGGGCGGAGCTACGCCAACAATAAGATTTCTTATCCCGGAATTTTCTTTCTGAATTACAAGGAGACCATCTTCTGGATTCTCTTTGGTGATATTAAAATTTAATTCCAGCAAAAAATCTCTCGTAATATTGAAATGATTTTTCATAGGTGGTTGTTACGGTTAGTACTAAAATTTTAAAAGTTTAATAATACAAAAAAGTATTAAGACTTTGTTAAAGAATCTTGACAAGCTCTGTCAGGACATAAAAAGCAAGTGCGATCATTAATTCGTTTTTTGATTGATGAATGAATTCGATGTTTAAATAGCAAATCGTTCGAACAGATTTAAACTAAAAATATTAGCGATTGATGAATTTGTTTGCTAATATTGTTAGTCTAAGATACATTAAAATTTTAATTCTGCAAATTTTATTAGCAAATAAATGTCGTTATTCGGAAAAAACATTAAAAAGATCAGAAGTGTCAAGGCTCTTAGCCAACAGGCATTTGCTGAATTATTTGATCTTAAACGTGGTACCCTGGGGGCATATGAAGAAGGTCGTAGTGAACCGAAGATTGAAACAATTATTAAAATTGCTAACTATTTTAGCATACCGATTGGAGATATGCTTACCAAAGAGCTTACGGTAAATCAATTATTAAAATTTAAGGTGGACTTCGAATCTGGCGAGGTTGAAGAACATGAGGATCACCTTAGCAAAATACCTTGTATTACTCCGCATCTTCAGGATGATTACCTTAAATATTCTGATAATTCAAACTTTATTAACGATCTACCCTGCATTACCCTTCCTATAAATAATGGCGATGAATTAAGAGCTTACGTCGTGGATAATCTTGAAATGAGTACAGATAATGATGGCTTATATCCCCGGGATGTAATAATAGGCGAGAAATTACCTCGTAAAAAATTCTCTGAACTGCAGAATTCCTGTATTTATATTGTGGTGACAAAGGATAAAATTTTATTGAGGAGAGTTTACCAGGCCAATAATAAATTAATTCTAAAAGCAGATCATCGAGGGATCGACCAGGAAGAAATCAGTCAGGCAGAAATTAAGGAATTATGGGAAATGAAGTATGTTTTCTACCACAGAATTCCAGAAAAAAGGAACACTGATATCAAAGAAAAGCTTTCATTTTTAGAAGAAGAATTTCAAAAGTTAAGAAAGTCTTTTGACCAGTAATTAGCGATCGGCTATACAGTTGCTCAAATAAAAACTCCCCGCTAAATAGCGAGGAGTTTTTTTAATTAAACCTGATTTTTCAAAGGTTTTAAGCAGGAATCATTTTAGCCTTATCTTCTCTTTTCCAGTTTCTATGCATTCCAATTGCTTTTATAAAATCTGCCGGTTTTTTATTGATACATATCGCTTCGTCATCCTTGAAGTCTTTTCCGAAGGTTTCATTAAGTAAGTCTTCGCCTTCTGAATCTACCGCGATCGCCTTACAGTGTTTTAAACTTTCATTTATAAACTTTTTAGCCTTAGCACTGTCTTTTAAAGCTTTCACACTTTTAGATCCTCCCGGGATGTAGATCGCATCAAAAGCCACACTTTCTGTAGTCAATAATGCAGCATCTACCTTATGCATCTCACCTTCTGTACATTTAACTGAACCTCCATGAGTTGCTACAAGATTTACTACAGCATTCTTCTTTTCCAGCGCCGTTTTCATGGTACTAACATTGCCGGCATCAAAACCATCTCCTACCAAAAATGCAATTTTTCGTGTTGCAATGCTTTCTGCCTTAATATGGGTCTGACTTAATGCTTCAGATTTCTCTATATAATCCTTTCTTTTTTGCGGCTCATTTTTCTTCCCGTCATCATCGGCACCAATAGCCTGGTTCACCGGTTTTTCAATTTTGGAAGGCACCTTCATACCCAGGTTATCAGCAACCTTTTTGGCGAGGCTTTCATCAATCTTATATATAAGATAGAGCATTCTCTCCTTTATATGATCCTGATTACACTTCCCAAGTTCAAAGGAATAAGCTTCAGCTACGTGATTCTTTTCCCAGTCTTCTAAACTTCTGTAGAATATTCCGGGTTGAGAAAAGTGATCACTAAAACTTTCACTTCTTGCTCTTACCTTGTTTGCATCAATTCTTTCTTCATAACTGGTAAATCCACCCTCGGCCATTTTAGCCATATGTGGGCATCCACCGCTCATAGAATTTGGAAAATAGGCAGTGTTCCCTTTATTCACAGTCATTCTCATATGACCATCACGCTGATTATTATGCGTTGGATTTATTGGCCTATTAATTGGAATTTCATGAAAATTCGGACTTCCAAGTCTTGAAAGTTGAGTATCGGTATATGAAAATAGTCTTCCCTGAAGTAATGGATCATTACTGAAATCTATTCCCGGCACTATGTGTCCTGGATGAAAAGCAACCTGCTCGGTTTCAGCAAAGAAATTATCTGGATTTCTGTTCAGGGTCATTTTACCAATTCTCTGAACCGGAACCATTTCCTCCGGAATCAATTTAGTAGGATCCAGAAGATCAAACTCAAATTTATGTTCATCTTCTTCGGGCACCACTTGAATTCCTAATTCCCACTCAGGAAACTGACCTGAATCTATTGCATCCCAAAGATCACGGCGATGAAAATCACTATCTGCACCATGAAGTTTTACAGCTTCATCCCATGTTACTGATTTTACTCCTAATAACGGTTTCCAGTGAAATTTCACAAAATGTGATTTCCCTTCTTTATTGATCAGTCTAAAAGTATGGATTCCGAAACCTTCCATCATTCTTAAACTTCTAGGAATAGCCCGGTCACTCATAGCCCATATGTGATTATGCAGCGTTTCCGGAGTACGCGATACAAAGTCATAAAAAGTATCGTGTGCAGATGCCGCCTGAGGAATTTCGCGGTGCGGTTCAGGTTTCACGGCATGAATTAGATCCGGGAATTTCATGGCATCCTGAATAAAGAAAATCGGCATATTATTCCCAACCAGGTCAAAAACTCCCTCTTCCGTATAAAATTTTACGGCAAATCCGCGTACATCACGCGCCATATCGGCCGAACCTTTAGATCCCGCGACGGTAGAAAACCTTGTAAAAACTGGAGTTCTTCTATTGGTATCCGTAAAAATACCCGCCTTTGTATATTTTTCTTGGCTTTCATATAATTCAAAATAACCATGAGCTCCACTACCCCTTGCGTGTACAATACGCTCCGGAATTCTTTCATGATCAAAATGGGTAATCTTCTCTCTTAAAATGAAATCTTCCAGAAGTGTGGCTCCGCGTTCTCCGGCTTTAAGTGAATTATTAGTGTCATTTACCTTCACTCCCTGGTTTGTGGTCATTGTTTTTCCCTCTGGATCTGATGTGTTCTTTTCCAGATCCTTCTTCTTTGCATTTTCATTATCTTTCTTCATTGTTGATTTTTTGGTTCCCCTAAAGTTATCATTACGAACCTACAGTAATCACCAAAGCCTTGTTAAACATTCACCAATCTTTTCTTAAGATAACTTATGCAAATTGGTTTAAAGCCAAAATCGTTCTCTAATTCACGTAAAACCTGTTTAATAATCAGGGATTTGTGTTAGCCTGAATTCAACGTTATGTCGAAATTTGTATAAAATAAGTATGATGGCAGAAGATATCTTTAAAATTAGATCGATCAGCCAATTCCATGAATTGGTTGGCCTAGAAAAACCAAAGCATCCGTTGATCAGTATTATCGATGTATCCAAGGTGAAACTGGATAATAAATGGCTTGGCAAAAGATTTTCTTCAAGCCTCTACACTATCGCGCTGAAGGATGCTAGCTGTGCCTTTGAATATGGTAGAAATCACTATGATTTTAACGAAGGGGTCATGATCTTTACGGGGCCAGACCAGGTGATGAAATCGAACCAGGAACAACCGGTGACTCCAATAAACGGCTGGATGATCTATTTTCATCCAGATCTTATCAGGAATACTTCCCTTGGTGCTTATATCGAGAACTACTCCTTCTTTTCTTACGATGTGCACGAAGCGCTTCACCTTTCAGATGAAGAACAGACTCTGGTGACAGACATTATGAAAATGATCCGGCAGGAAGTTAAGGAAAGGATCGATAATCATAGTCAGCGGGTGATCGTTTCCAGCCTCGAACTTTTGCTGAATTTGTGTACTCGATTTTATGAAAGGCAGTTTAATACTCGAACCGCAAAGAATAAGGATATAGTTTCACAAATGGAAAGCCTTCTAAAGGACTATTATCAATCTGGAAAACTAGCCGAAATTGGCCAACCGTCTATACAATATTGTGCAGATGAGTTGCACCTTTCTCCTAATTACCTCAGCGATCTTCTAAAAAAAGAGACCGGTAGAAGTGCCAAAGACCACATCAATGATTTTGTGGTAGATAAGGCCAAAACCCTTCTTTTAGGTTCCACAGATTCCATTGGTGAGATAGCCTATAGCCTCGGTTACAATTACCCACATTATTTCAGCCGCTTCTTTAAATCGAAAACAGGTTTTACTCCTCAGGAATACAGGATTCAGAATTAACTTTTTTATTGAAAAGGATATTTTATTTCCTGTATTCTAATATTCAGTAATTTGTGTTTTCCTTTCAGTATTCTGTGTTCAAGTTAAGGCTGAATGATGCGCATCTTTGTATCAGAAATTTGATCAATGAGAAAAAAATTAAAAATGACAGCACAAATCATAATTGCCCTCTTAATTATTGGCGTTTTATACGGAATTGGATATCTGTATCTGAATCCGCAGTTCGGTGGAAAACTTTCCAAAGAAGAAAAACTTGCCTTTGCTGAATCTTCTCAGTGGAATGGTGAGAAATTCAGGAATCTTCAGAAAACTACTTTGGATATGGATTTGAAGAAGATGCCGGGATTAATTCGGGATAATTTTAAAGGCAAGGCTGAACGAGGTCCTGAAAAAGAGCTTCCGGTTAAGGAATTTGATCAGGAACTGTGGGATCAGGATGAAGGCAAAACAAAATTTATCTGGTATGGTCATTCTGTGGGATTATTCAAAATGAATAATTCCAATATTCTGATAGATCCAATGTTTGGACCTGATGCTTCACCTGTGGGGCCAATTCGCACCAGGAGATATTCAGATTCGACGCTTTATATCATTGATAAACTCCCGGAAATTGATGCGGTGCTTATCTCTCATGATCATTATGATCACCTTGATTATGAAAGTTTTCAAAGATTGGGATCTAAGGTGAAACATTTCTATGTTCCGCTTGGCGTTAAAAAACATTTGCTTAGATGGAAAATTGAGGAATCAAAGATCACAGAATTGGACTGGTGGGATTCAGTTGATGTGAATGATGTAAAGATCAATTTCGTGCCTTCGAGACATTTTTCGGGCAGAGGATTGTTTGATCGCGATGAAAGTCTCTGGGGTGGATACACTTTTACTACCGCAACCGAAAATATTTTCTGGAGCGGAGACGGTGGCTACGGAGATCATTTTAAAGAGATCGGCGAAAAACTTGGTCCCTTTGATATGGCCTTTGTAGAATGCGGACAGTACAACGAAAACTGGCACCAGATACATATGTTCCCTGAAGAATCTGTACAGGCAGCGATTGACGTAAAAGCTGAAAAGGCCGTGCCAATTCACTGGGGAGCATTTACCCTTGCTTTACACGATTGGGAAGATCCCATCGAGGGATTTATTAGAACTTCTCTGGAAAAAGGCGTAGATTATGTAATTCCTGAATTAGGAGAACAATTAATCATAAAATAAGAAGTGATGAACATGATAGATAAGACAAAACCGGTACTGGTTACGGGAGCAACAGGATATGTCGCCGGCTGGCTGGTAAAGAGATTGCTTGAAGACGGTTTAACCGTTCATGCGGCCGTTCGTGATCCAGAAAAAGAACATAAGGTGCATCACTTGAATGGAATTGCTGAAAATTCTCCGGGAACTATTAAATTCTTCAAATCAGATCTTATGGATGAAGGCTCCTACGCGGAAGCTATGGAAGGTTGCGAACTGGTATTCCATACTGCTTCTCCTTTTACTTCAGATTTTGATGATGCACAGAAAGAATTGATAGAACCGGCTGTAAAAGGAACCGATAACGTTTTAAGCCAGGCCAATAAAACTCCTGGCGTTAAAAGAGTTGTTTTAACCAGCAGCTGTGCGGCAATATATACCGATGCTAAAGACGTTCATGATGCGCCCAACAATGTTCTTACAGAAGATATCTGGAACACCACGGCTTCTCTGGATTACCAGCCTTACTCCTACTCTAAAACGCTGGCAGAGAAAAAAGCCTGGGAGATCAATAAAGATCAAAATGAATGGGATCTGGTAACCATTAATCCATCTTTAGTAATGGGGCCACCCTTAAATCCGAAGGCTACAACTTCCGAAAGTTTCAGCTTATTGAAACAGCTTGGAGATGGCACCTTTAAAATGGGCGCACCAAAGATTGGAATCGGGCTGGTAGATGTTCGCGATGTTGCAGAAGCACATTTTAAGGCCGGGTTCACCCCTTCGGCGAAAGGAAGATATATTACCTCAGCGCATAACACTAATTTTGTTGAATTGGGTGAAGCCCTGGAGCCAAAATATGGTGATAACTATCCTGTACCAACCAAAGCATTACCAAAATGGTTGTTGCTTTTAATTGGTCCTTATGTAAATAAAAGTCTGTCCAGAAAATTCATTCGGAATAATGTTAATATCGAATGGAAGGCAGATAATTCCAAGATCAAAAATGATCTGGACATAGAATTCAAACCTATGCAAAAGACGATGGAAGATTCTTTTCAGGTGCTTATAGATAATGATATTCTTTAATTTGCTTCTTCAACAGTTTAATTTCAGAAATGAAGCGGTTTAAATTCATCTTGATATTACTGGTCATTTTATCCTGTAGATATTCTTATTCTCAGGAATCTGAGCTCAGTATTTTATTTGTCGGAAACAGTTTGACCTATACCAACGCTCTTCCGAAACTGGTTGAAAAGGCTACCAAAAAACAAGGCTTGAACATTCAGACTGAAATGATCGCTAAGCCAGATTATGCCTTAATAGATCACTGGAATGATGGTATAGTTCAAAAGTTGATTTCCGGGGAAAATTTTGATCTTGTAATAATTCAACAAGGACCTTCCTCACAGGACTTTGGGAAGGAGATTCTCATAGAATATGGTAAAAAATTTAAAAAGCTATGTAAGGAGAATAGTGCTGAGCTGGCATATTTCATGGTCTGGCCATCGCGACAATACTACCATACATTTGATGGAGTGATTGAAAATCACAGGGAAGCAGCGAAAATTAATAATGCTCTTTTATTCCCTGTTGGGGAAGTCTGGAAAAAGCATTTTGAAGCAACTAATAATTTTGATTATTACGGGCCAGATCAATTTCATCCTTCGGAAAAAGGAAGCCAGGCTGCCGCGGAAATTATTGCACAAGAATTGAAAAAATGGAATCCTAATTAGTTAGTTTAATTTCCAGAGATAAAGACCTGAAATTCTACGCTATTCCTTTTTCGGCCTGAAATTTGAGTCTGAAATTACAATACTAACTTTCAGTCGCCCTACCTTCTGATCTCAATTAAACTATTATGAGATTATTTTACTTTTTAATTTTCGCAATTTGCCTCAATGTACAGGCAAAAACTATTACCGGTAAAGTTACCGATACCGACAATCTAGCCCTTCCCGGTGTAAATGTTATAATTAAGGGAACATCGACTGGAACAACTACAGATATGGATGGTAAATATTCCATAGAAGCCGAAGAAGGCGATATTCTTATTTTCAGCTTTATAGGTTTCAAAACAAAAAAAATAAAAGTAGAGAAGAAGACTGAGATAAATGTCGTTATGGAAGCAGATTCCAGCACTTTGGATGAAGTGATAATGGTAAATGAGAGTATCGCAGTCAGCGGTTATTCTCCCGGGCTTAGATTACGAGGAGTTGCGAGTCCTCAGAGCCCAATTACTGCAAATGAATCTTATAAAGAGATCGAAGAGAATACATTTAAACTGGTGAAAGCCTCTCCCCTTTCTACTTTTTCTATTGATGTTGACAAGGCTGGTTATAGCAATATTAGAAGAATGATCAACAATGGTATTGAAATCCCAAAGGATGCTGTCAAGATCGAAGAAATGATCAATTACTTTAATTACGATTATAAACAGCCAAAAGGAGAACATCCTTTTTCAATCCAGACAGAATACGCCCAAACGCCATGGAATAGTGATACAAAACTGGTAAAAATTGGCATTCAGGGAAAGAAGATCCCCATGGCAAATGTACCGGCTTCAAATCTTGTATTTCTGCTGGATGTTTCCGGATCTATGAATCAACAAAATAAATTACCGCTGTTGAAGTCTGCTTTTAAACTTCTTACTCAGCAATTGAGAGAACAGGATAAAGTTTCTATCGTTGTTTATGCAGGTGCTGCCGGTGTAGTGCTGGAACCAACATCGGGTGACCAGAAGATCAAGATCGAAGAGGCACTTGGCCAACTTTCTGCGGGAGGTTCTACTGCCGGTGGTGAGGGAATCGAACTGGCATATAAAATTGCTTCAGAAAATTTCATCAAAGGTGGAAATAACAGGGTGATTCTGGCCACCGATGGTGACTTCAATGTTGGGCTGAATAGCGATAACGCCATGAAAGATCTGATTGAAGAAAAAAGGGAATCTGGAGTGTTCTTAACTGCCCTTGGTTTCGGAATGGGAAATTATAAAGATTCCAAACTGGAAACTCTGGCCCAGGCCGGAAATGGAAATCACGCATATATCGATTCTATGCAGGAAGCACAGAGAATATTGGGAACCGAATTTGGCGGAACCCTATATACTATCGCGAAGGATGTGAAGATCCAGGTGGAATTCAATCCTGAAAATGTGGAAGCCTTTAGATTGATAGGATACGAAAACAGGCTTTTGAATGATGAAGATTTCAATGATGATAAAAAAGATGCTGGAGAATTAGGAAGCGGCCATAATGTAACTGCTGTATACGAAATAATTCCTGCCGGAGTAAAAAGCAAGTTTTTGAAAGATATTGATGATTACAAATATTCCAAACAGGTTCCTACAGCAAAGAATTCGGGAGAATTGCTAACGGTAAAATTCAGGTATAAAGATCCTGAAGGTGAAAAGAGTAAATTAATTGAAGAGGTTGTTACTACTTCTTCTGAAAAAGAACTTTCCGAAGATTTCAATTTCATTTCAGCCCTGGCCCTTTTCGGAATGAACCTAAGACAATCTGAATACTCAAATGGTAAAGAAATTCCTTTGGTACTCAAACTTGCTGAAAAAGGGAGAGGTAATGATAAGGAAGGTTACCGTGCAGAATTCATAAGACTGGTTAAAAGCTATGGTAGTATGGACCATATTACCGAAAAATAATATTACAGTTATTTTAAAAAGGGCTTGAATGCTCAAGCCCTTTTTAATCGCAAGTTTTCGGGAATTATAACGACCATCTAGATGTAATTAAATACTGAAATTGGATTTTTTCCTATCATTTGGATATTTTCCATTTATGCAGTAATTTTCCGCCATGAAAGATGTCAAGTTTGCTATTACTGATATTGAAACGACCGGCAACGGAATTAAAGGGAACAGGATCACCGAGATCTGTGTGATCGTAGTGCAGGACGGAAAAGTCATCGATGAATATTCGTCTTTGGTAAACCCCAGTCAGGCTATTCCACTTTATATAGAGAGCCTAACGGGAATTAATGACGAAATGGTGAGCAGTGCACCTCAATTTTCTGAGATCGCAGAGGAAATTGAAAAGATCACTAAAGACTGTGTCTTCGTGGCCCACAATGTGAATTTTGATTATAACATCGTTAAAGCAGAATTTGCGAATATTGGCAGGGATTTTAAGCGGAAAAGAATCTGCACGGTAAGACTTACCAAAAAACTGATCCCAGGCTTATTTTCCTATAGCCTCGGTAATATTTGCACTTCTATAAACATTCCGCACATAGACAGGCACCGGGCAAAGGGAGATTGCGATGCTACCGTAACGCTTTTTCAAAGATGCATGTCCCTGGATCCTGAATTTGAAACGATCAATCAGTTACTTAATCAAAAAACTGCTGCTTCATATTTACCGCCAAATTTCAAAAGTTCAGATTTTGAAAAACTCCCAACTACCACCGGGGTTTATTTTTTTAAAGATAAAGACGGCCGACCTCTCTACATTGGTAAAGCGAAGAATATCAAGAGCAGGATAAAATCTCATTTTCAGGAAAGGTCTAACCGAAAATATAAATTGATGCAGGAGACTTATAGCATCGATTATGAGCTAACCGGAAATGAATTGCTCGCATTGCTAAGGGAGTCTGAGCTCATCCTGAAATATTACCCAAAATACAATAAGGCTCAAAAAAAAGTAAGCAAACCTTATACACTTACTTCCTACCACAACCAGAAAGGGATCGAGCAATTTGCTTTGCATAAGAATAAGATCGCACCGGTAAGCTGGATAAAATTCTATACCCGCGAGGAAGCGATCAAATTTTTAGAATATCTGTGCGTAGAATTCGAACTTTGTCCCAAATACTGCGGATTACAGGCCGGAGTAAAGGTTTGTGATCATTACAAGATATCTACCTGCAGCGGAGTTTGTTCAAACGAAATCAGTATAGATGAATATAATAGTCGGGTTGAAAAGGCTGTAGAGTTCATTGGACGGTATGAAGATTCCTGTTTACTGGTGGAAAAAGGCCGAAACAAAAATGAAAAATCATTCGTTTACCTTAATAAAGGAAGGTATGCCGGCTTCGGGTATATAGATAGTTCTGAAGAATTGAGGCATCCGGAAGATTTCAGAAATTATTTAATTCCATCCAAAACTTCAAGTTATGCTGACCGAATCGTAAACCGATACCTGAATACAAAAAAGAATCTTACTAAAATTCCACTTAGTACGATGGAGGTCAGCGAAGAGATAGAAACCGAAACCTGGTTTGGATAAAAGCGATGAGGTTTTAAATTTTAAACAACTCATTATCAATTGTTTATTCATTTTAATGGGTTTTTATTCTTAAATTTAGAATATTAACTCAATCAAACATCATGTCTAAAGTCCGCATTTTATCTCTTGATGGCGGAGGGATACGTGGGATAATTCCTGCAACCATTCTATCATATATTGAAGATAAACTAAAAGAGAAAAGTGGAAATTCAAATGCTTCCATTGCGGAGTATTTTGATTTTATTGCCGGTACAAGCTCCGGTGGGATCCTATCCCTGCTGTATTTATGTCCCGATGACAATGGAAAGTCGAAATATTCGGCCAGGGAAGCTTTGGATCTATTTAAGGAGAGAGGTGATGAGATCTTTAAAGTATCAATTCTGGAAAAGATCAGAAACCTAAATGGAATTATTGATGAAAAATATCCCGAAAAACCTCTGGAGAAATTACTTAAAACCTATTTATCTGAAACTCTTTTAAACCAGAGTTTAAAACCCTGCCTTATTCCCAGTTATGATATTCGTAACCGGAAAGCTTTTTTCTTCACCAGTATTGAAGCTAAAGAGGAAGGAAGAAATTATTATATGAGAGAAGTCGCCAGGGCAACCTCTGCGGCACCAACCTACTTCGAACCTACGCAAATTAAATCTATGGACGGCAATTCACACGCCTTGATAGATGGCGGAATTTTCGCTAATAATCCAGCTCTTTGTGCCTATGCTGAAGCAAGGAAAATTGATTTTAAAAAAATGGCTGGGAAATCTTCAAAACCAAACAAACCAACTGCCAAAGACATGATCATTGTAAGCATAGGTTCTGGGGATGTTAAAGAACCTTATTATTACAAGGATTTCAAAGATGCAGGAGTCTTTCAATGGGTAAAGCCATTGATCGATATGATGATGAGTGGAAACTCGGAAACGGTGGACTATCAGCTTAGAAAAATATATGAAACATTAGAGAAGAAAGACCAGCCAGATTATCATCGCATCCAGCCGAACCTGGTTAATGCCGATAATTCTATAGATAATGCGACTTCCAGAAATATAAGTGGATTGCATAGAGACGGACTTTTAACCATTGCGGAAAATAAAAAAGTTCTATCGAGGATAATAGATAAACTGATCGAAAACAAGTAGTATTTTCAATCAAAGGGGAATTAAAAATTAATCGATAAAACCACTGACTATGAAATCACATTTTTTTGTAGACATACATTGTCATCCCTCGATAAAGCCATTTGCCAGGTCATTCAAGAAAAATCCCGGTATTCAATCCAGAAACCCGAGACATGCACATTCTATCTGGTTCCATGATTCTCCCAGTCTTTTTGATAAGATCAAGAACTACATTGCCACCCTTACCAATTTCGTGCAAAGTGATGGGACAAGTTTACGTCGCGGACGTGTTGCGGTGGTTTGTCTTTCATTCTATCCGCAGGAGAAAGGTTTTTTTGATAATAAATTAGGAACTGGACTTCCTTCTGACCTTCTTACCAAATTAGCGACCGAATTCGGTCAATCCAGAATTGATCATCTGCAAAGTTTAAAGAGTTACTGGGAAGATTTCAAACTGGAAGTGAAATTCCTGAAACAGGAAAGCGGAAATCCAATTACAGTAGATGGAAAGAAAACAACCTATTTTCTTACGAATTCTTATGCCGAAATCGAACTCCTGGACAGGCAGGAAAGATTGGCGACTGATGCTATCATTTTTATTCCGACTATTGAAGGAGCTCATATTTTCGATCAGGTGATGGACAGCAATGAGGCGGCAGATAAATTCCCAGATGGAGTTTCCAAACAGAACCTGGATAAAATGCTGAAGAGAATTACCGAGCTTAGGTTAGAGGAAAACAAATTGATTAGACCTGTATTTATTACCCTGGCTCATCATTTTTGGAACGGCCTATGTGGTCATGCACCCAGTCTCGGCGGATTGGTAAAATGTGTAGTAGATCAGGAGAATGGTTTGAATCTAGGAGTTACAAAAGCCGGAGAAAAAGCAATCGATGCGATGTTGAAAGATATGAATGATTCCGAAGGGAATTCAGTTAAACCAATCATTATCGACATCAAACATATGAGCCGAAAGTCAAGGCTCGATTATTTTAAATTACTCGAAAATTACCCGGATAAGAATATTCCAATTATTGCAAGCCATGGATGCGTCACCGGTCTATCTAAACCTGGCGGAACTCATGAGACCAAGATCTCTCAGGAGAACATTTTCAATACGGAGGATATCAATTTCTTTGATGATGAAATTATACGAATTGGAAATTCGAATGGTCTGTTTGGAATACAGTTGGATGAAAGAAGAATAGGTTCTAAATCCATTCTTAGAGACACCAAGGCTATTATGAGCAAACGAAATACTTTGTATTCGTGGTCTAAATTAGTCTGGAATCAGATCAGCCATATCGCCGAAGTTTTAGATTCCGATGGTCAGTTTGCCTGGGGAATTCAATCACTAGGAACCGATTTTGATGGAATTATTGATCCTATCGATGGCTACTGGACTGCAGAACAAATAGATTATCTGGATGATTATTTATTGATGCATGCCTACAATTATGTAAAAGAAATAAAACTGCCCTGTCCTTTGAAACAGGAAAGAAACCGAAAAATAGAACCTGAAAAAATTGTTGAAAGGATCATGACAGGAAATGCCCTGGAAGTTCTTTCCAGGATAATGTGATCTCTTTATACGAGTCTTATTCTGACTTTTTTCTTTTTTAATCGGGAATTATCAAGTGACTGAATAATGCTTTTTGCTTTTGAAGCAGCCACCGAAACAAAACTACAATCCTGTTTTAATTCAATAGTACCCAGTTCGTCCTTGTTGAGATTTCCCTGTTTAAAAAATAAACCGGCAATATCACCTTTAGATATCTTGTCCTTCCTACCTCCGGAAATGAATAGAGTTTTCCATTCGGTTTCTTTTTCAATAGAATTGGATTCCAGTTTTTGAATGGAAGACTCTTCGATGAATTCCGGTAAATCCTCTTTCTCCCATTTCAGAACGTAAGCCGTACCTTTGGCGTCCATTCTCGCTGTCCTTCCATTTCTATGGGTGAATTCAGCTTCCTTGAACGGGAGTTGATAATGAATTATAAAATTGAGTTCCGGAATATCAATGCCTCTTGCAGCCAGATCGGTCGCGATGATGATCCTGTGAGTTCCATTCCTGAATTTTATTAAAGCTCTTTCCCGGTCCTGTTGCTCCATCCCACCGTGAAAAGTTCCATGCGGAATATTATTATCAGCTAAGTATTCGCTTACCCTCTCTATACTGTCTTTATAATTACAAAATATGATGCCGGGCTGATTACCAATATGAGCCAGCAGGTCGATGAGACTTTCAAGTTTATCTCTATCGGGAGAGTTGACCGTTTTCACCTTTAAAAGCGGAGTTTCCTCAGACAGATAATTGATCTTTTTAGCATCTTTCATTCCCACAAAACGCGGAATTTCAACATTCTGGGTTGCGGAGGTTAGAATACGCTTTTCAATATTTGGAAGAAGATCAAAAATCTCTGACATTTCTTCCTTAAAACCAATTTCCAGTGATTTATCAAATTCATCCAGAACAATCGTTTTAATATCTTCCGAAGAAAAAGTTTCCCTTCTTAAATGATCGGCCAGCCTTCCCGGAGTTCCAATTAAAATTGCCGGAGCATGCTTTAATTCGATCTTATCTTTAGCCGAAGATCTACCTCCATAAACAGCATTTGCTTTAAAACCGGTTCCCATTTCCCTAAGAACCTGCTCTATTTGTATGGCTAATTCTCTGGAAGGCACCAGGATCATTGCCTGCACATTTGAAACATCAGCATCCAGTTCATCCAGAAGCGGCAGTAAAACTGCCAGCGTTTTCCCTGTTCCGGTAGGTGATAATAGAATGATATTGCTTGAAGAACTTATCGCTTCACCCGCTTCTTTTTGCATGGAATTCAAGCTGGTTATCTTCAGTTTTTTAAGAATTTCTTCCTCAGATTTAATGTTATTGGCCATGCCGCAAAAGTACAGCTAAATTGTAGAGTTTATTCAGTTTGAAATCTTTTACCTTTGAAGCCATTCTAATTTCAGAAAATGCACCCGAAGAATATTCATAAGGATTCTTACAATTTTGAGGATTTGGTCAGTTCTAATCCTGAACTTTCAAAGTATGTCTTTGTGAATAAATATGGAACTACTACGATCGATTTTGCAACTCCCGAAGCTGTCTTGCAATTGAACAGAGCCTTGCTGAAGCATCATTATCAGATCGAAAACTGGAGTATCCCAAAGAACTATTTATGTCCTCCGATTCCAGGCAGGGCAGATTATATTCATCACCTGGCAGATCTTTTTTCCAAAGGAAAAATTGATGGCCAGATCAAAGGCATTGATATTGGTGTTGGAGCCAATGCGATCTATCCAATTCTGGCAAACCGCATATATGGTTGGAAAATGATTGGAACTGATATTGAAAAAAATTCTGTAGACGCAGCCAAAGCTAATATTCAGGCAAATCCAAATCTTTCAGAAAATATTGAAATCCAACTTCAGGAAGATCGCGGAAGCATTTTTAAAGGAGTGATAGAGGATGGTGAATTTTATCATTTCAGCATGTGCAATCCGCCATTTCATTCTTCTGAAAAAGAAGCCAGTAAAGCTTCCGCCCGAAAATTAAAGAATCTTGGGATAAAAGATTCTTCAGAATTAAATTTTGGGGGACAGGCGAATGAACTTTGGTGCAACGGCGGAGAGGCTTTATTCCTAAAAAGAATGATCAGAGAAAGTGCGTTATTTAAAACGCAGGTAGGTTGGTTTACCAGTCTGGTCTCTAAAAAGGAAAACCTGCCAAACATCTACAAGCAATTGAAAAAATTAAAAGCTAATTTCAGGACCATTGAAATGGGCCAGGGAAATAAAAAAAGTCGTTTGATCGCCTGGAATTTCGATCGAGTATCAGTAAAATAAGCTTTAATCCTGTTTTTTAATAAGCTTTCCTAAACAATTTGCAAAGGAAAACGTTATATTTAATTACTAAATTTTTTCGTTAATTTACTGATAATCTGAAATCTAAAATCCACTTTTTTAGAAATTTCATGAAAAGTTAAAAGGTAAAATTGGACTGAATTGCATTAATTTTCGTAAATAGTATTAATTAAGGGTAGGTCATATTGTGAGACGAAGTGAACTTAACATGGAAAAAACTCAGATTTTTGATAGTCTTTTCACGCGGCTGGAGCAAGGTCTTCCCTATTATTTATATTATCATAGTGCTGATCATACTAAACGTGTAATAGATCGTGCGGTTTTCCTGGCAAAAGATGAAGGACTTTCAGACAAGGAGATTGAGTTGATAAAAGTTGCTGCCTTGTACCATGATGCCGGGTTTCTAATCGGGAGAAAAGATCACGAAACCAAAAGCTGCAATCTGGCCTCCAAAGAATTACCGGAATTCAATTTTTCAAAGGCTGAAATTAAAACTATTTGTGGAATGATCAATGCCACACGAATTCCACAAAAAACTTATAATATCTATGACAAAATAGTAGCAGATGCCGATCTGTTTTATCTGGGGACCGATGATTATGATATTTATTCTAATCAATTATACAAGGAACTACAACATATAAATCCTGATATAGATGAAAAACAATGGTTCAAGATTCAACTTGACTTTTTGTATTCACACAGCTTTCATACTCATTATGGAATTACTGTTCTTGAACCAGTGAAACAAAAAAATATCAAGAAATTGATCAATTCTCAGTTGCAAAAATGAAACACTACCCGTTCATTTAATCGAGATTTCTCTCAAATAATATAATTCAACCCTAGAAACCTTCCATTTTCAGCCTTTTTTCGACCAAATTTTGAAGTTATATAGGAATTTCAAAAAAAATGCTATAGCTTTAATTTTCAAAGTTTTGGTTATTGAGTAAGTAACGCATAGGTGATAAATTCAACCTTATTCATTAACTAACCAACCAGGAAAAGGGACAACAGGCATTGTCCCTTTTTTAATATATGCTGATATAAAAAATGCTCCGCTAACGGAGCACTTTATATTATTCTAAATTAAATTTCTACCTTAGAAATAACAGCCACCTTTTCTTCGTCCAGGATTAGCAGCACTGTCAAATATTTTAAAACTTATACTTAACAAGATTTGGTTCAATCTTGAATCATCAAAATCTGCAGTATTAATACCATAACCTCCTGGATTGTTTTCTTTAATATCCAATCTATAGGATTCAGCTGTTGCTAAACTACGATCGTAACGAAGATCTAATTCAAACCTACCAAAACCGGCTTTTATACCAACTTGTGCTGCTAAGGGACTATTTTGAACAATGACAGACGGATTGGGTTCATTACCTTCTAGAGTTGATTCAAGAATTTTCTGGTAAGCAGGACCTGCATAAATATCTATCGGTCCCCAGACGTTATATCCAAATAGTAAAGGAACACTAATTTTTTCAATCGCAAAAATCGATGGTTGAAGAGGAAAATCAAATTCAGTTTCCATTGCACTATAAATAAGTTCCGGTCTTAGCAAAAATTTATCAAATCTAACTTCAAAAAATGCACCACCGTGATATTTGAATTTGGAATCGGCCTCTACCGTACCACCAAAATCGGTACCGCCGCCTACTCTACCTGTGATCTGACCTCCCATTACATAACTGGGACCTCCTTTAATACCAAAGCTAAATTCCTGAGCGTTAGTCGCTGAAAAGCATAACAAACCAATAACAAGTAGACAAAGTGCTTTATTCATAATCATAGTATAATTCGCGGACTTATGGGGTTAAATATATCAATTTAATAGACTAATCAAATAGTTGAACCTATGTTTTTAACGTAAAAAATTCGGCTTGAGTATCTAACAAACAAAAAAGCACCAACTATTGGTGCTTTAGACTTTTATAATGTTTTAAATTAATCTGTAGTTTTTTCTCCTTCCCATTCAGAAAAACCTCCAAGTAAATTATAGGTCTCACTAAACCCCATTTGATCTAATAGAGTACAAGCCTGGGAACTTCTTTTACCCGAACGACAGTAAATATAATAATGCTTGGATTTGTCTAATTTCTCAACTTCATTAATAAATCCCTGCCCTTTATATATATCTATATTTTTTGAATTAGGTATATATCCTTCTTCTACCTCTTCTTCAGTTCTTACATCAAGAATGACAGCTTCATCATCATTCTTTAATTTATCCTGCCATTCTTCCTGACTTAATTCTTTCATAGTAGTAACATTAAATTTTATGGTATTGTAAATATAAGCCCATTTTTTTTTCTGAAGCAAACCTGGCAATATGAGTAAAAATTTTAACAGAATATTAAAGAACTCATATTTAAAACATAGTATATTTGTACATACAAATGTTGTTTATACAAATGAATATTGAAGAGTTACTAAAAACCAAAGATATTATGTCGCCTTCCAAAAAGCTGGCTTTAAATTTAATAGTTACCGCAAATCACATAAGTGATAAGATACAGGAAGCGATTAAACCTTTCGGAATTAGTTCTCAGCAATTTAATGTTCTTCGAATTTTAAGAGGTCAGAAGGGGAAACCAGCAAACCTCTCTACCATTCAGGAAAGAATGGTGAGTAAGATGAGTAATACAACAAGATTAGTAGACAAACTCGTGGATAAGAAATTATGCGAAAGAATTGTTTGCCCATCTAATCGTAGAAAAGTTGAAATAAGGATAACCGAAACCGGCATGAAACTCCTTGCTGATATTGATCCGGTTATCGATAAAGTTGAAAACGATTTTGCTAAGAATATAAATGAAAAGGAATTATTATCACTAAATACTAAATTAAATGAGCTTAGAAGTTAATACGAAAAGTACCTATAACGAAGATCTTAACTGGCGATATGCTACGAAGAAATTCAATTCAGAAAAAGAAATTAGTGAAACTGATCTAAATACTTTACTAGAAAGTATTCAGTTAACTGCATCTTCTTATGGATTGCAACCTTATGAAGTAATTGTTGTTAAAGATCAAAAAACCAGAGAGCAATTAAAAGCTGTAGCCTGGAATCAAAATCAAGTAACAGATGCTTCTTGCGTATTGGTTTTCGCTAATCTTAAATCTGTAAGCGAAGCATATGTAAACACTTATCTGGATAATATTGCTGAAACCAGAAATATGTCTAGAGACGACCTGAAAGGAATGGAAGATATGATCAAAAATACAACGCTTCAACTTCCAGCCGATAAACAAAATACGTGGGCGGCGAAACAAGCTTACATAGCGCTTGGAAATCTATTATCAGCAGCGGCAAATTTAAAAATTGACACCTGCCCTATGGAAGGTTTTGATGCCGAAAAGTTTGATGAGATCCTTGGACTGGCAGATAAAAATCTTACCACTGCTGTAATTGCTCCAATTGGATACAGAAGCGAAGAAGATCAATATCAACATTTATCGAAAGTAAGAAAATCAAAATCAGATTTAATAGAAGTAATTTAAAAACAAAAATTGAACAATTATGAAAAATAGAATTTTAAAAGGCGGAATTGCCACAGTAATCGTTTTAACAACCGTTGCTTTTACCAACACCAAGAAAGAAGTTAATGTAGAAGCTAGTACAGTAGAATGGACCGGAGAAAAGGTTACCGGATCTCACAATGGAACCATTAAGCTGGAAAGTGGGCATTTAATGCTGGAAGATGAGAAAATAGTTGGTGGTGAATTTGTAATGGATATGAGCACCATCACAGTTACAGATCTTACCGGCGAGAATAAAGGAAAACTTGAAGGACATTTAAAGTCTGAAGATTTCTTCGGAGTTGAAAAACATCCAACTGCGAAACTTATTATTACAAGTGCAGCTTCAAAAGGAAATGGAAAGTATGGTATTGTTGGAGATCTTACCATCAAGAACGAAACACATCCTATTACCTTTGACCTCGTGATGAACGGAGATTCTGCTACAACTAATCTTACCATTGACAGATCGAAATATAATGTAAGATATGGTTCTGGAAGTTTCTTTGATAACCTTGGAGATAAGACTATATATGACAATTTTGAACTTGATGTAAATCTTAAGTTCTAATTATGAGATCCCGGAACCCTACTTCCGGGATTTTTTTATGGAAAAAGGTTTGTTATGAAAAATTTGATCTCTATATTTGAAGTCATGTTTACAATGAAAAGAAATAACTGGTGGTGGAATAACTTACGTCAAACTTCGTGAGCTAAACTGCTATTTCCATAATAGAAATTACAAAGGCTTGTCTCACGACAAGCCTTTTTTTTATTGCTAAAAATCAACATTCAATGTTCGAATTAAATACAACTTATAAAAAGATACTTGCTGATACCATTACACCGGTAAGCATATATCTGAAGTTACGGGACAAATATCCAAACAGTTTATTGCTGGAAAGTAGCGATTATCATGCTAGCGACAACAGCTTTTCTTATATCTGTTGTAATCCTGTCGCTTCATTTAAACTGGAAAATGAGGTGATCACCTCTACGTTTCCAGATGGAGAAATAAAGACTTTAAATGTTGATTCCTCAGTATCTGTCCCACAGGAAATTCAAAAGTTCTCTCAACAGTTCAAAGCCGATTCTTCGGAATTTAAATTTATCAATAATGGCCTTTTTGGATATATAGCCTACGACTCGGTTAGATATTTTGAAAATGTCGAGGTGACCAGAAAAGAAAAAGACCTTAAGATCCCGGATATTTATTACGCGGTATATCAGAATATAATAGCGATCAATCATTTCAAGAATGAAGCATATATTTTTGATCACTCTTACAATTCAGAAAATAAGATCGATGAGATCGAGCAATTATTGAAAGTGAAGAATTTCGCTTCGTATAATTTTAGCAGACACGAAGATGCGGTTTCTAATTTAACCGATGAAGAATATAAATCGGTAGTCCTGGCTGCCAAAGAACATTGCCATAGAGGTGATGTTTTTCAGCTTGTACTTTCAAGAAGGTTCTCTCAGAAATTCAAAGGAGACGAATTCAATGTGTATCGCGCACTTAGAAATGTGAACCCATCCCCTTACCTGTTTTATTTCGACTATGGAAATTTTAAAATTTTTGGAAGTTCGCCAGAAGCTCAGCTGATAGTTGATAAAGGAAGAGCAGAAATTCATCCAATCGCCGGCACCTTCAGAAGAACCGGGAATGACGAAAAAGATGCTGAAATAGCGAAGGAGCTGGCAGCAGACGAAAAAGAAAATTCGGAACATGTTATGCTGGTAGATCTTGCCAGAAATGATCTTAGCCGAAATGGCAGCGATGTTAAAGTAGAGAATTACAAGGAAATACAATTCTTTTCCCATGTGATCCACCTGGTGAGCAAGGTAACTGGTAAGAAAGACCCCAATGTTGCAACTTCCCAAATAGTGGCAGACACATTCCCTGCAGGCACATTGAGTGGAGCACCTAAACCTATGGCGCTAAAACTGATCGAAAAATTCGAGAATGTGAACCGTAGTGCTTATGGTGGAGCAATTGGATTTATGGATTTTGAAGGCAACTTCAATCACGCCATTATCATCAGGTCCTTCGTAAGCAAGAATCACGAATTGCATTATCAGGCCGGCGCGGGAATAGTTTCAGAATCTAAACCTGAAAATGAATTAAAGGAAGTCTATAATAAACTTGGTGCTTTAACGAAAGCCCTTGAAATTGCTGAAGAAATCTAGAATGAAAGAGATGAAAAAAATATTAGTGATAGATAACTACGATTCTTTCGTTTACAACCTGGTACACTACCTGGAAGAACTGGATTGTAAAGTTGTGGTAAGACGAAATGACCAGCTACATATTGATGATGTTGAAGATTACGATAAGATCTTATTATCACCGGGACCTGGAATTCCTGATGAAGCAGGTTTGTTAAAGCCAATTATTGAAAAATATGCCGCTACAAAAAGCATACTCGGCGTTTGTCTGGGGATGCAGGCCATTGGTGAAGTGTTTGGCGGCACCTTGCTGAATCTGGACGATGTATACCATGGTGTAGCTACCAGAATAGATCTTTTTGTAGATGATGAATATATATTTAAAGGACTCAATAAAGAATTGCAAGTTGGACGTTATCATTCATGGGTGGTTGAAAAAAACCTCCCTCCTGTTTTACAGGCGACCAGTTATGATGAAAAAGGTGAGATAATGTCTTTAAGACATAAAGAATATGATGTTCGTGGAGTTCAGTTTCATCCCGAATCTGTTCTTACCCCGGAAGGTAAAAAAATGATCCAGAATTGGGTAGAATATGAACCTAACCGGGAAACAGAAAAATCGGAAGTAAAACCTGAGCACGAAATTTAAAGAATGAAAGAACTACTAAACAGGCTTATCAGCCACGAAACAATAAGCACAGAGGAGGCCAAGCAGGTAATCTTTAATATTTCTGAAGGCAAATACAACGATACCCAGATCGCTGCTTTTCTAACAGTTTATATGATGCGGAGCATTACCATTGAAGAATTGGAAGGTTTCAGGGACGCTTTGCTTGAACTATGTCTCAAAGTTGACCTTTCGGGTTATGATGCTGTAGATCTCTGCGGAACTGGTGGTGACGGAAAAGATACTTTCAATATTTCCACAACCTCATCATTTGTCACGGCCGGCTCTGGAGTAAAAGTTGCCAAGCACGGTAACTATGGTGTTTCCTCGGTTAGCGGAAGTTCTAACGTGATGGAGTCTCTTGGGATTAAATTCAGTAACGATGCCGGATTTCTAGAAAAGTGTATCGCCGAGGCCAATATTTGTATCCTTCACGCTCCTTTATTCCATCCCGCTATGAAAAATGTAGGTCCTGTTAGGAAAAGCCTGGCAGTGAAAACATTCTTCAATATGTTGGGACCTATGGTAAATCCTGCTTTTCCAAAGAATCAACTCGTGGGAGTTTTTAGTCTGGAATTAGCCAGAATGTATGCTTATCTTTATCAGAATACCGATAAGAACTATACAATTTTACATGCCTTAGATGGCTATGATGAGATCTCGCTTACCGGAGAAACTAAAAGCATCAGCAATAATTCTGAAAGAATTTTAAAACCTTCAGATTTCGGAGTTTCACAGTTAACACAATCGGAAATTGCGGGTGGTGGATCTATTGAAAGTTCTGGAGAAATTCTAATGAATATTCTAAAAGGAAAAGGCACCGAGGCTCAAAATAATGTAGTTTGCGCCAATGCCGGAATGGCGATTGCTACCTCCAGAAATCTGAGTCCGCAAGATGGTTTTGCGGCAGCTAAAGAATCATTGGAATCTGGGAAAGCACTGGAAAGTTTTAAAAAATTACAGGAATTAAGTCAAAATTGAATTAAATGAACATTCTCGATAAGATCATTGCAGATAAATTCAAGGAAGTTGAATTAAAAAAATCACTGATCCCGGTTTCACAACTGAAGAATTCAGTTCTATTCGACAGAAAATGTATTTCTCTGGCTGAAAATTTAAGAACCGGCTCGGGTATTATTGCAGAACATAAAAGAAGATCACCTTCAAAATCTGTGATCAACCAGAATCTGAATGTTCAGGATGTCGTTAAAGGCTATGAAGATGCTGATGTTTCAGGAATTTCAGTACTTACCGATGGCAAGTATTTTGGTGGCTCCCTGGAAGATCTTTTGTATGCCAGGGCTTCGGTTAATTTACCCGTTCTCCGGAAAGATTTTATGATAGATGAATATCAGATCCTTGAAGCAAAGGCTTATGGTGCGGATGTGATCCTTTTGATCGCCGCAGTTTTGACCGAAAAACAACTGATTCACCTTGCTAATTCAGCAAAATCCCTTGGTATGGATGTTTTACTGGAAGTTCATAATGAGGAAGAATTGAAGAAATCTTTAAAGGTAAATGCCGATATGATTGGGGTTAATAATAGAAATCTAAAGACCTTTGAAGTAAGTATTGATAATTCTAAAAATCTGGCTAAGTTAATTCCTGATGAATTCGTGAAGGTTTCTGAAAGTGGAATTAGTAATACTGAAGCCATAGCAGATCTTAAGAATTATGGTTATCAGGGCTTTTTGATCGGAGAAAATTTCATGAAAACTGATGATCCAGGTGCGTCAGCCAGAGAATTTATCAGAAACTTAAAATCTATCGGATAAATGAATGAAAATAGCATGAATGATAAAAGTCTTTTCGTATCAGCTTCCGGACAGAGCCTGGGATTGAGCTTCAAAGTTTGTGGTATGCAGCAGCCTGGAAACATGCTTCAGGTTGCGGAAATTCAGCCCGATTATATGGGTTTCATTTTCTATGATAAATCCCCACGTTATTTTGACGATAAGCTTCCTGAAATTTCTTCGGAAATAAAGAAAACTGGAGTTTTCGTGAATGCTACTATTGAAGAGATCACCACTAAAGTTTCGAAATATAATCTAAATGCCGTTCAGCTTCACGGGGAAGAATCTGCAGGTTTCTGTAAGGATCTCAAATCTGAACTGCAACGTTCAGAAAATACACCTGAAATGATCAAGGTATTTTCTGTTGGTGATGATTTCGATTTTCAGGAAATAAAGCCTTACGAAGGTATCGTAGACTATTTCCTGTTTGATACTAAAGGAGCTTTCAGGGGAGGAAACGGAACCGAATTTAACTGGCAGATCCTGAAAGAATATCCATCCAATACTCCATTTTTTCTTAGTGGAGGAATTGGACCGGAACATGGCAAGGCCATTGCAGAGTTAAAGAGTTATTTTTACCAAAAGGGCAAACCGGATCTACTTTACGCTGTAGATGTTAACAGCAAATTTGAGCTGAAACCCGGATTAAAAAAATTAAAGGAATTGAAAGATTTCAAAACACAGATAAATTCATAAGATGAGCTATCAGGTCGATGAAAAAGGATATTACGGAGAATTTGGCGGCGCCTATATTCCGGAAATGTTGTATCCAAATGTTCAGGAATTGCGTTCTCGCTACCTGGAAATTATGAAAGAAGAGTCTTTTCAGAAAGAATTCAAAGAGCTTTTGAGAGAATATGTGGGTCGCCCCACGCCACTCTATTATGCTAAGAGATTCAGTGAAAAATACGGCACAAAAGTGTATTTAAAACGTGAAGATCTTTGCCATACAGGCGCTCACAAGGTAAATAACACTATCGGGCAGATCCTGATGGCACAAAAACTGGGAAAAAAGCGGATCATTGCTGAAACCGGAGCAGGACAGCATGGTGTGGCTACAGCCACCGTTTGTGCGCTTATGGGGATGGAATGCATCGTTTATATGGGCGAGATCGATATAGACAGGCAGGCGCCAAATGTTGCTCGAATGAAAATGTTGGGTGCTAAAGTGATTCCTGCAAAATCTGGAAGCCGAACCTTAAAAGATGCTACGAATGAAGCTATTCGGGATTGGATCAATAACCCTGTGGATACTCATTACATTATAGGTTCAGTGGTTGGACCACATCCTTATCCCGATATGGTGGCGAGATTTCAGGCGGTGATATCTGAAGAAATCAAAGTTCAGCTTAAAGAAAAAGAAGGTAAGGAAGATCCTGATTATGTGGTCGCCTGCGTTGGAGGCGGATCTAATGCGGCCGGTGCATATTATCATTATCTGGATAATCCTGAAGTGGGAATTATCGCGGTGGAAGCTGCCGGAAAAGGAATTGATTCTGGAGAAAGCGCAGCAACCTCAGCACTAGGAAAAATGGGAATTATCCACGGAAGTAAAACCTTACTGATGCAAACAGGAGACGGCCAGATCACTGAGCCTTACTCCATTTCTGCCGGATTGGATTACCCTGGAGTTGGCCCCATGCATGCCAACCTTTTTACCAGCGGAAGAGGTGAATTTATTAGTATTACTGATAAAGCCGCTATGGAAGCTGGTCTCGAACTGGCAAAACTGGAAGGAATTATTCCTGCCATTGAAACCTCTCATGCCCTGGCGATATTCAAGGACCGTAAGTTCAAGGAAGATGATGTGGTGGTGGTAAACCTCTCTGGTCGTGGGGACAAGGACCTTAATACTTATATTGAATATTTTAATTTGTAATAAACGTCACGCTGAACTTGGTTCAGCGCCTCTAAAGATTCTGAAACAAGTTCAGAATGACGAATTTTTAAGTAAGCAGAGAAAATGAACAGAATAAATCAAAAACTGCAGGAAGATCATAAACTGCTATCTATATATTTTACAGCCGGATTTCCCAATATCGATGATACCGAAAAGGTCATCGTGGATCTTGAAAAAAGCGGAGTAGATTTTATTGAAATTGGGCTGCCTTTCAGTGATCCGCTGGCAGATGGACCAACCATTCAGGAAAGTTCAACTAAGGCTTTGAAAAATGGAATGACAACTTCAAAGCTATTTCAGCAATTAGATGGCATCAGGGAGAAAGTAGAAATTCCACTAATAATTATGGGATATTTCAATCCAATCCTACAATACGGAGTTGAAGATTTCTGTAAAAAATGCCAGTCGGTTGGAATTGACGGACTCATCATCCCGGATCTTCCGGTAGATGTATATCATGAAAAATATCAGGAATTGTTTGAGAAATACGGGCTAATCAATGTATTTCTTATCACCCCGCAAACTTCAAATGAGCGAATAAAATTTATCGATTCAATTTCCAATGGATTTATTTATATGGTGAGTAGTGCGAGCGTGACAGGTTCTACAAGCGGATTTAGCGAAGAAACCAGGGACTATTTCAAAAGAATAAATGATCTGCAGCTAAAGAATCCTCAAATCGTTGGTTTCGGGATTAAAGACCGGGAAACTTTTGATCAGGCGACAGAATATGCCAAAGGAGCGATCATTGGCAGTGCATTCATTAAATATGTCGAAAAAATTGGTGTTTCAAATATTCCTGGGTTTATTGAAAATGTTAAAGCTTTAACCTAATTGTAACAGGCTCTTAGCAGCTTTTAAGACTACTTCTGTTTATATTAGAGTAAATCTTAAAAACTATAATTATGGGAGGTCCAATTGAAGATAAACACAGAGGAAAAAAAGACAGAAGAAAAAGTGATAACGATCCACTAACTGGTGATCTAGGCGATAGAAAGAAGCAAACCAACGAAGTGGATTTTGACGAGAAAACCATTAAAGACCAAAAGAATAAAAAATAATTAATGGGAAAAGGTGATAAAAAAACCAAAAGAGGAAAAATTGCAATTGGTACCAGTGGTAAATTAAGGCCTAAACGTAAAAAGTTTAAGATAAAACCAACTACACTGGCAGACCAGGACAAAAAAGAATTGCAATAAATTAGAAAAATTCTTTATACTGAAGAACCCTGAAATCAATCGTATTGAATTCAGGGTTCTTCTTTTTTAATTCTTTATATAAAGGGGAACTTCCTACAGCAATATTTGCCGCTCCAGATGGTGCGATCAGGGAAACTGTTTTTATTAATCTGCCATCCAGCAAAAACTGATGTATTCTCGGAGCTTTATTCGAAATTACTTTCATCCTGATATCATACTCAGACTCCTTCAGATATTTCCTGAAGAAATATTCCGGACCATTCTTCGAATTTCCACCTGTAAAAAGCAGGGTATCGACTTTAGGGTGATTTCTTAAAATTGAAATCATATCCCGTAATTCTACTTTCTGCATTCCAATATCGGAAGCATCGATCTTTTCTCTCCTGCTACTTTCAACAACATCACAAATCCCGATACCTCTATCAATTAGAAAATCCTTTCGCTGCTGAACAGCGTCCTGAGTATTTTCAAATTTCAGATTCAGATCAAATATCCTGTCCAGAATGATCCATAATTGTCCATCGCGACTACCATAACAGAAATCAACATCATCTTCCTTGAACTCCCGCTTGGTAAATCGAGGAGGTGGCAGCGTGCCAACAATTAGTTTGGTCGCTGTTTCCGGAATAAATGGTGGATATGGATGTTTATGGTGGAATAGTTCCAAGAGTACAATTTTTTAAAGAAACGTCAAGCTGTCCCGAAGCCTCGGGAGTTTCAGCTTCTCAGAGATCCTGAAAAAAGTTCAGGATTACTGATCTATTACCTGATAAACGTTGGTTCATTTTCCTTTTCGGTATGTTCTTCACTATAGCGATAGCCGTCATAATCAAAGCCTTTTACATCCTCTAAAGTTTTACAATCTTTATCGATGATGTAGCGTACCATGGATCCACGTGCTTTTTTGGCGAAGAAACTGATAATCTTCAATTTTCCGTTCTTGAAATCCTTGAAGACAGGGGCAATCACCGGAACCTTCAGTTTTTTGGTATCTACTGCTTTGAAGTATTCGTTACTAGCCAGGTTCAGGAATAATTCATCATCTTCTAATTCATTATTCAGATATTCTGTCACCTTCTTTTTCCAGACTTCGTAAAGGTTATCCTTTCGTTCGATCCCAATAGATGTTCCCATCTCCAGGCGATAAGGCTGAATAAGATCTAAAGGCCTCAAAATACCATACATCCCGGAGAGGATCCTTAGGGTATCCTGTACTTTATCTATCTTATCTGTCGGAATGGTATAAGCATCCAGACCGGTGTATACATCTCCATTGAAAGCATACATGGCAGGACGGGAATTCTTTTTATCATGATCTTCCTCAAAATCCTGATAACGGGAATAATTAAGATCTGCCAGCTTATCGCTGATGCTCATTAATTCTGAAATTTCCTTCTTGCTTTGTCTCGCAAGTTTACGATTTAGCTTAGCAGCTGTTTCCAGAAATTCGGGTTGAGTTCCTCTTGTAGTTGGTAATTTTGATTCATAATCCAGCGTTTTCGCTGGCGAAACAACAATTTTCATTTCTTTTCGGTTAATTTTCTATCAAAGATAACCTATCAGTCGAAAAACCGAAAAATACCTGAAATTTGTTTCTTATGAATCTATAGAAGCCTTTTATGCTAAAGGTCTTCCAGCTGATTTTTAGCATATCCCCGCCATTTTTCAATACAATCTACCATATCCTGAGGCAGATCTGTATCAAAGCTCATCCACTCCCCTGTTTTTGGGTGCTCAAAGCCAAGTGTTTTTGCATGTAAGGCTTGCCTTGGAAGTATCTTAAAGCAATTGTCTACAAACTGTTTGTACTTGGTGAAAGTTGTGCCCTTCAAGATCTTATCACCACCATAACGCTCATCGTTAAAAAGGGTGTGCCCAATATGCTTCATATGAACACGAATCTGGTGAGTTCTACCTGTTTCCAGTTTACAGGAAACAAGGGTTACATAACCCAGACGTTCGATTACTTTATAATGCGTAACCGCCGGCTTTCCATTATCGGCATCGTCACCATAATAAACAATATTCTGAAGCCTGTTCTTAGGATTTCTACCAATATTACCTTCTATGGTTCCTTCATCTTCCGCAATATTTCCCCAGGCGATCGCTACATACTCACGCTCACTGGTCTTATCAAAAAATTGCTTGGAAAGATGCGCCATTGCCTCCTCTGTTTTAGCAACCACAAGAAGTCCACTGGTGTCCTTATCTATCCTATGTACAAGTCCGGGACGGTCACTGCTATTATTCGGAAGGTTATCAAAATGATGCACCAGAGCGTTGATTAGGGTACCGCTGTAGTTACCGTGACCGGGATGCACCACCATGCCGGCAGGTTTATTCACCACCAGCAAGGTATCATCCTCATAAACTATATCTAACGGAATATCTTCGGGAACCAGTAAATATTCATATGGAGGATGCTCGAACATCACCTGCACCGTATCACCTCCCTTTACTTTATAATTCTGCTTAACGATTTCTCCATTTACATAGATATTCCCGCTTTTGGCAGCTTTCTGAATTTTATTACGGGTAGCATTTTCGATAAAATTCATCAAATATTTATCGACCCTAAGGGGATTCTGCCCAACTTCAGCTACAAATTTATGGTGCTCGTAAAGACTTTCATCCTCATCCTGATCCTCTATCTCTTCTCTCTGGTCTTTATTAGAATTCATCTACTTCACTTTCGGGTTCGCTCTCTGTATCCAGAGAATCTGCATCACTATTTCTATATCTTCCACTTCCATCTCCAAGAACCAGGTCAATTTTTGAGGTTTTCATCAACTTCTCGCCGGGTTCAACTAATTTACCCTTATGCCTAAGTTCTAGCACAGCATCTTCAGCAATATCCGGCTTATAGGTGATCTCACCAATTTCAAATCCAAGAGACCTTAAAGTTGGTTCTACCTGTCTTCTCGTCTTTCTAATCAGATTATTAGGTACCTCAATTTTTCTATAACCTGAAGGGTTAAGGGTTAGGTATATTTTTCTGTCTTCCTTAACAAATTTGCCTGGAGCAGGTACCTGGTCAATCACAGAATACCTTGGAAAATCAGGATTAAAATTAGCTGAATCCAGGATCTCGTAAGCAAGGTCCAGTTCTTCCAACCTGTCTTCAACTACATCAAGATTCATTTTAGCCAGATCTGGAACTTCTATTCTTTGGTCCTGGTTGGTAGAATAATCCAGCCATTGCATGGTGAAAAAGCCTATAATTACCAATATGATTCCTGCCAATACCAATTGAATTAAAAAGGTCTTGCTAAATATAAATCGAAATAATCCCATAGTTTTTAGATAATGCGCAAAGATATAAAACCCTTTGGTTTTGGTGACTGCCCTTTTAAGTGATATTTTTGTTTAACGACTTCTAACCGGATATATTGAATATGAAGAAAAAAATTGCCATCGCCATGGGCGGATATTCCAGTGAATATCACATTTCTATCAACAGCGGAAATATTGTTTACAAACACCTTGACCGCGAAAAATATGAGCCGTATCGTGTACATATTCTTAAAGGCGAATGGTTTGTAGTGGCAGATGACGACACTCCTTACCCGATTAATAAAAGCAATTTTACGGTTAAGATCAATGACAAGGTAATTCAGTTCGATTGTGTTTTTAATACAATTCACGGGACTCCCGGTGAAAATGGCCTTTTGCAGGCATATTTAGAGTTGATAGGGATTCCACAAACCAGCTGTGATTATTACCAGTCTGCCCTTACTTTTAACAAGAGAGATCTTATTAGCGTTCTTAGACCTTACGGTATAAAGGCTGCCACAAATTATTTTCTGAATAAAGGCGAGGAAATCAATACTAAAGAGATCGTGGATAAGGTTGGACTGCCCTGCTTTATCAAAGCGAATCGAGCAGGAAGCAGTTTTGGGGTAACTAAGGTAAAGACCGAGGAGGAAATTATTCCTGCTGCGAAAACCGCATTTTCTGAAGATGATGAAGCGATCATTGAATCTTTCCTGGACGGGACTGAAGTCTCTGTTGGGGTAATTACCTATAAAGGAGAAGTTATGGCCCTTCCGGTTACCGAGATCATCCCTGACGGTGAATTTTTCGATTACGAAGCTAAATACCTTGGAAAATCCCAGGAGATCACCCCGGCCCGGATTTCTGACGAAGACACTAAAAAAGTTCAGGATATCGCGGTTATGATCTATCAAAAACTTAAAATGAAAGGATTATCCAGGTCTGAGTTTATTTTCCATGAAGGAGAACCTCATTTCATTGAAATGAATACAAATCCCGGAATTAGTGCTGCAAGTATCTTACCTCAGCAGGCAGAAAAAGCCGGAATTAGCCTGAAAGATCTATTTGGAAGTACCATAGAAGCCGCTCTGAAACGATAAATAATATTTTCTGATTATCTTTTACATACATAACCGATCAAAAACCGCCTGATGAAAAAAGCAGTTTTTCCCGGATCTTTCGATCCGCTTACTTTGGGACATACAGATATTATAGACCGTGCCCTTCCTTTATTTGACGAAATCATTCTTGCAATTGGCACTAATTCCAGCAAGAAATATATGTTCTCCCTGGAAGACCGGCTTCATTTTTTGAAAGAAACCTATAAGAATGAACCTAAAGTGAGAGTGGAGACCTATAAAGGACTTACGGTGGATTTTTGCAAATCCCAGGATGCAGGATTTATTCTTCGCGGGCTAAGAAACGGACAGGACCTTGAATTTGAAAAAGCCATTGGCCAAACCAATTATAAGATGTCTGGTATCGAGAGCGTGTTCCTGATCTCAAGTTCAGGAAAAGCACATATTTCTTCCACTGTGGTTAGAGATGTAATGCATCACGGCGGCAATTATGAGTTTATGGTGCCAGATGTGGTAAGAAAAAAGTAATAAATTGTCATTCTAAACACGGGAGAACCTTCAATAGATGCTGAAACAAGTTCAGCATGACGAATTTCAATAAGCGTCACCCCTGAATTTATTTCAGGGTCTCTTGAGATTACAAATTCAAATTAAGCCTTACTCCTCCAAAGAAATTTCTCGGATTTCCCGGATAATAATATCGTGGTGCAGAACCTCCAAACCCCACAGCGTTGGTAACGATACTCGACGCATACTTTTCATCCAAAATATTATTGATCCCAAAATTGAAATGTAGGTCCAGTTTACGACTTAAATTCCAGTAATAATCAAGCTTCAAATTTAAAAGTTGGTAAGGGTCTGTATATCCCGAATTCGCATCATTCAAAGCCATTTCACCGAAAGCCTGATAATTGATATTAGCACTAAGATTTTTATAGCTGACCTCGGTTCCAGGGGAGATCATATATTCAGGCACCCCGGGAATCGTATTTCCGGAATAATTTTCACCGAGATCTACAAACCTCTCGAACTCGAAAAAGTTGAAACTGGAATTCAGAAAAAATCTAAGTACGAGGTCACCTGATAAAACCGTTTCATATGCACTGGTAAATTCTATTCCGTTATGATCTGCTTTTCCTGCATTTACACCCACATATTGATCCTGTCTTACTCTCCTTGCCACCAATAAATTCCTAATTTGGATAGAATAAAGATTCAGTTCTGTATAAAGCCTATTATTCAGCCAGTTTCCTTTGAAACCGATTTCATAATTCCAGCCTGTTTCAGTTTTAAGATCGGTATTAATTAGTCCTTCCGGAGTTAACGTTTCAGCCACCGTTGGTGTGGAAAATCCATGACTGGCCGAAACATAGAAGTTCTTACCTTCAAAAGCCTCATAGCTTAATCCTACTCTTGGAGAAAGCACCGGCTCAAATCTATAATCTCCGGATTGGTTATTCTCTTCGGAATTGAATCTATCTTCCAGATCATATGCTGTTGTATTGAAATTAAGCCCTGCCTCTGCAGTTAGTTTTGAAGAAAGGTCAATATTTAATTGCGCGAAAAGATTGAGATAATTTCTATCCTGCTCATTTAAACTTAAACGATCGCCGGGCACACTTCTTCTCTCTTCAGCTTCTTCATAGAGATTTTCATAGGTTCCAGTTTCATAAAATTCGAACATGGTTTCAGCTCCAAAACTTATTTCTGATGATCTGTTGAAAATGGATGTTTGATAATTAAACTTCGTTCTGGCGCCAAAAGACCTTCTTTCATCATCCAGAATATCAAAAGGTCTCGGCTCATAACCATCCCTCGAATTATAAAAAATAGAGGTCTGATTTTTTAAGCTCGGTGAGAAATTGTGCTCATACGAAATACCCAGTATATTCTTTGTATAAGATTCATAACCCGCAGCTTGATACCAGGTAAATGCTGCTTTTTCAGGATCATTCAGAAAATCATCTTCATTTAACGAACTTGGGATATAGGCCTTCAAATTCGTATAAGAGAAAAAGAAAGACCAGGAGTTGCCTTTTTTATTCAGCAGATTTGCAGAACCCAGCATCGAGATTCTGTCATATTCTCCATTTTCCCGATACCCATCGCTTTTCACCTGATTGTAATTGAAGGAGAGATCAAGACTATCTTTCACGTAATTAATATTGGCCCTGGTCTTCCGCGTATTAAAGCTACCATAGCTAAAGTCTGCCACGACCGATCTTTGATCCCTGGTTTGATCTTTTGTGTAGAGGTTTATAGCGCCGCCCAGACCGGCACCAAAAGCGGAGGAAACGGGACCTTTAATGATCTCTATCCTGTCTAAATATTCAGGATCAAAATCATCCAGAGTAAGTTCTCCTTCAGCAGTAGTCAAAGGAATTCCGTCAATATACGCTTTAATACGATTTGTACTGTATTGTGCCCGGGAACCAATCCCACGAATATTGATCTTGTTGGTGTTCAATGCACCCTGGCTTACAAAAATGCCGGGTACATAATTGAAGTTTTGAACCAGGTTGAAATTATCTGTCCGTTGCAGTTCATTTTCTGAAATAAGACTCACCGAAGCCGGAATTTTCCTGATTTCCTGGGGAATATTTGAACTTCTTACAATGACTTCTGAAAGCTGGGAAATTTCTTTCTGAAGGAAAATCTTAACTGGACTCTCGTTTCCCTGAAAGGTCTGAACCGATCTTAGGTAACCTATTCTTTTAAACTCTAATTCAACTGGAAATTCAATTTCATCGAACTCAAACTCGCCGCGGTTATTTGTGAAGCTGGTTTTCCCGGAATTCAAATCTGTCACTTCAACATTTTCCAGGATTCTTCCCGACTTTGCATCTAAGACATTTCCTTTAAAATCCTGGGCATAGGAAAAGGTTCCAAGAATATTAATAATTAAAAGTAGAACTAATGATTTTTTCAAAACCTGAGCATTTATGCCGCAATTTTAACTAAAAATTAGTGGATTAAATTACAAATTCGGCATTATTAAATGGCTTTAGGCCGGTTTAACTATCGTTTACTGGAGAGATAAGCCAACTGATTTTGGTTGCTTTCAGACTTTTTAATTAAGTTTACGGCTAGATTTTTAGATAAATTTATGAAAAAACTGTGGTTGGTATTGGGGATCATGATCAGCCTTTCCTCTTGTGATTTCTCAAAATACAGGCTTATTAAGGATTACGATTTCGAAACCCGTTTTGAAAAATCTGGCGGCACCGAGACCGGAACCTATGCAGAAGTCATTAAATTTTATCAGGATCTGGCAGATGCCTATCCGAGTATCACTATTCAGGAATTCGGAAAAACAGATAGCGGTCTTCCTCTTCACCTGGTGATCCTGAATAAAAGTGGTGAACAGGACCTGGAAAAAATACGCAAATCACACAGTGTAATGCTAATTAATAATGGCATTCATCCTGGTGAAAGTGATGGAATAGATGCAACGATGATGCTGTTCAGGGACCTGGCCGGCGATTCGATTACCTCCCCAAAAAATACTATTATCGCTACCATTCCCATATATAATGTAGGCGGAGCTTTAAACAGGAACTCAACTACAAGGACCAATCAAAACGGGCCAAAGGAATATGGCTTCCGCGGAAATGCCCGAAACTATGATCTGAACCGTGATTTTATTAAAGCAGATACCAAGAACGCTCAGACCTTCTATGAAATATTTCATTACCTGGATCCTGATGTTTTTATAGACAATCATGTGAGTAACGGCGCAGATTATCAATATACTTTAACCCATTTATTTACTCAGCATGATAAATTAGGTGGTAACCTGGGAAGTTACCTTCAGAAGAAAATGATGCCAGCGCTGGAAGATTCTCTCAAAGCGAAAGATTGGGATATTACGCCTTATGTAAATGTTTTTAATGAAGTTCCAGAAAATGGTTTCGCTCAATTCATGGACACACCAAGATACTCCACGGGTTATACCACGCTTTGGAATACATTGGGAATGATGGTGGAAACACACATGCTAAAGCCTTATGATAAGCGTGTAATGGGAACCTATGAGCTTATGAAATCGATGATAAAAATTACAGATTCTGAGAGCTCGGTTATCAAAGATCTAAGAAACCAGGCCAGGCGAAAATATCTTACAGACAGAAGCTATAATCTGAATTTCGAGGTTGATGAAGAGAATCCGTCAAAAAGAGAATTTAAAGGCTATGAAGCTGAGAATATCAACAGCGAAGTTACTGGGCAGGAACGATTAAAATATGATCGCGATAAGCCTTTCACCAAAGAAGTAGAATATTACGATAATTATACAGTAACCCAGGAAATAGAAATCCCACGTGCATACATCATTCCGCAGGGCTGGTGGCAGGTTTTGGACCGTTTAAAAATGAACGACATCAAAATGGAACCTCTGGAAAGAGATACTCTTATCGATGTCGAGGTCTATAAAATTGAGGATTTTGAAACTTCAGAAACTGCATTTGAAGGACATTATTTGCACAAGAACACCCAGGTTTCCAAAACTTCTGAAAAAGTAAGGTTTAGAAAAGGAGATTATTTAATTACCACATTTCAGGATGGAGCAAGGTATTTAATAGAAACCCTGGAGCCTTCAGCGGTAGATTCGTTCTTTAACTGGAATTTCTTCGACACCGTTCTTCAACAAAAAGAGGGATTTTCTCCTTATGTTTTTGAAGATGAAGCAAAGGAAATGCTAGAAAACGATCCTGACCTTAAGCAGGAATTCGAGAAAAAGAAACGTGAAAATTCCGATTTCAGAAATAGCTCGTACGAGCAGTTAGACTGGCTACATAAAAGATCTGAAAACTACGAGGAAGCACATTTACGCTACCCTGTCTTCAGACTTCCCCGCTAAGTATTTTTCAGGAAATAACATTTTAATATTAGCATAAGATTTTTTGAGGGCTTTCTGGCTTTTCTCAAAATTCTTCCATTTGGCCTTTTTGATACCTTCACTTAATTCAGGTACAAGATCACCGTCATATTCGGTATACATTTCATACCAATAGGTTTCTTTAAGCTTTAATTTCCCTTTTCTTTTAAAAACGTGATAAGTTCTGGTTATAAATCGTTTGATCTCCAGATCCTGAACTCCAGTCTCCTCCTCTACCTCTCTAATAGCTGAATCCTCAATACTTTCATTCTTTTCGGTCTTTCCTTTTGGAAGGTCCCAGCGGTTATTTCTATAAATAAAAAGGATTTCTTTTTTATCATTAACAACCATTCCTCCAGCTGCAGTAACGACTTTCATCTTTTTAAGCAGGAGCTTTAAAAGTTTGGTCTCATCTGCGTGATAGAGATTCACATACATTAATTTTCCTTTAAGAATCTTCCTGATTACTTTTTTTAGACGAACCGTCTTTAATGGGAAGGATGTATAATTTTCCCCAATTTCTTTCTGCGTGGAAACGATTATGGGAATATCATTCACAAAAACTTTATACATTTGCAGCTATGATTTTGAATAAAGAAACAGCAAAAAAGACTGCTGAGCTTTTGTTGCAAATTAAAGCAATAAAATTAGAACCACAACAACCTTTTACTTGGGCAAGCGGTTGGAAGTCTCCGATATACTGTGATAACAGGATCATTTTGTCATATCCTGTGATCAGAAATTACGTAAGGGAGAATTTCGCCAAACAGATCGAAGAAAAATATGGGAAACCAGATGTGATCGCAGCAGTGGCAACAGGTGCCATAGGAATTGGTATGCTGGTAGCCGAATATTTAAGCCTCCCATTTGCCTATGTTAGGCCCGAGCCAAAAGGTCATGGCAGACAGAATCAAATTGAAGGTAATCTGGAGGAAGGACAAACCGTAGTGGTTATTGAAGACCTTATAAGCACTGGAAACAGCAGCCTAAATGCTGTGAAAGCTTTAAAAGAAGCTGGAGCCAATGTTAAAGGTATGTTCGCCATCTTCACTTATGGTTTTGACACCTCAGTAGAGAATTTTAAAGATCTCGAGATAGAACTTCATACGCTTAGCGACTATGAAAACCTTATTGAGACCGCCCAAAATACCAATTATATCAATACAGAAGAAGCAGGGATTCTCCGCAAATGGAGAGAAGATCCTGCCAACTGGAAACCATAAACATGAAATTAGAAAGCCCAAAGGTAACCGCCGAAAAGGACCAACAGGAATTATACACGTTTTTGACCAATGTTGAAAACTACGAAAAGATAATGCCCAGCAGTAAGGAAAAATTTGAAGTGATTTCTGAAGACTCCTTTCTATTTCAGCTTAAAGGAATGCCTGAAATTAGATTGAAAATTGTTGAAACAAAAGAACCGGAATTAGTGGTTCTAGGATCAACATCAGATAAATTCCCATTTAAACTGAGCACACATATTGCTGATGCCGGAGCTGGCAAAAGCGAAGTGGATATGGATTTTGAAGGAAACTTCAACCCGATGATGAGCATGATGATCAAAGGGCCATTGAAGAAATTCATCACTGCCCTTACCGAAAATATTGGTAAACTTTAATTTTTTACCATTCAAAAAAAAGCCGGAAATTTTCCGGCTTTTTTCATTTAATAAAGCAACTGTATCTCTTTGAGGTCATAAGTTTTAAAAACAGCATCCTCTATTTCCAGGTTCAATTTACCTTCAGTGGTAACACCTCGAATAATTCCATTGAATTTTTCCCCTTCATTAGACAGAAACGAAGAAACTATATTCAACCGGAACATTTTTTGGGCATATTCCTCTAATACTTCAGTACTACTTCTGGCCGGAAGCTCTTCAAGTTTTGTTTCGATTTTCAGGATCAGCTTTTCCAGAATTTCATCGATATCATAATCATCGCCAGTAATACTTTTTAGGGAGCCTGCCTGGGGTAATCCTTCGAAATCTGTTTGATTCACATTAATACCAATACCGATTACACTGGCTACTATACCTTCGGTTTTTACTATGTTTTCGATTAGAATGCCACCTATCTTCTTTTTTGCTGACAGAATGTCGTTAGGCCATTTCACCTTCAGGTCCGGTATTTTCAGGGTCTGTAAACCTTCCAGAACCGCCAGGGAAATGGTTGCGCTAAGCAAAAAATGTCTGGAAATATTCAATTTTTTTTGAGGATACAGTACGCTGAAAGTTAGGTTCTCCCCTGCTTTTGTGAGCCAATTGGATCCACGCTGTCCCCTTCCCGCCGTCTGGGTGATCGCTCTTACACAAACGGGTTCAAAATCCTTACTACCCTCGTAAAACTTACGAACAAAGGAATTAGTACTATCAATGGCATTAACTTTGATTATACGCATATAAAAGTATAAGAGATAAGGCGTTAAATCTTCTGCAAACAATCTCTTTAAAAGAGCAAAAAATGATAAATTTGCGTAAATAAATTAATTTAATGTCAAAAAAGGAAAAAAACAGCGATCAACTTATTGCACATATTATAAAAGGGATAGAGGAAGTTAAGGGGAATGATATTGATATCCTGGACCTTAGAGAAATAGAAAACACAGTTTGCGATTATTTTATAATCTGCAATGGTACTTCCAATACACAGGTTAATGCCATAGTCAATTCCATACAAAAAACAGTTAGTAAAAGCCTGAAAGACAAACCCTGGCATATCGAGGGTAGTGAAAATGCAGAATGGGTGCTAATGGACTACGTAAACGTTGTTGTTCACGTATTTCAGAAGCATATCAGGGAATTTTACGATATTGAAAGCCTATGGGGTGATGCAAAAATCACTTCCATAGAAACAAGTTATTAAATCCAAATCATTAGAAAGACAGAATGGCGAATCAAAAACCAAAGAAAAAATTAGATCCCAAAAAACCTAAATTTAGTGCCTACTGGATTTATGCTGCGATCATTATAATATTTTTAGGCCTGAATTTGTTTGGTGACGGAGGTTTTTCTGAACCTGCCAAAACAAATCCTGCCGAATTCAAGGAGTACCTGCGTAGTGGTGATGTAAAAAAGGTTGAGATCATCAATCGTAACCAGGCAAGGGTATATCTTACCGAAGAAGCCAAACAAAAGGATATTCATAAGAAAAATATAGATCAGGAATTTTTACCTACTGGTGAAACACCTACTTATAGCTTTCAGTTCGGTGATCTTCAAAATTTTGAGAACGATATAAACGAGATCAAGAATGAGAATAATCTAAACACCGTAGTAACCTACGATACTTCAAGTGATGTCCTGGGAGATCTTTTCTGGGCCTTACTTCCGTTTATTCTGATTATTGGTGTCTGGATATTCATAATGAGAAAAATGAGCTCTGGTGCCGGCGGTGGCGCAGGAGGTCAGATCTTTAATATTGGAAAGTCCAAAGCAAAATTATTCGACCAGAATACCGATGTAAAAACTTCTTTTAAAGACGTTGCCGGTTTGGAAGGTGCAAAAGAAGAAGTTCAGGAGATCGTAGACTTCCTGAAACAACCAGAAAAATATACCGCACTTGGTGGTAAGATCCCTAAAGGAGCCTTATTAGTAGGACCTCCGGGAACAGGTAAAACCTTATTAGCGAAAGCCGTTGCCGGGGAAGCGAAAGTTCCTTTCTTCTCATTGTCAGGTTCAGATTTCGTGGAAATGTTTGTAGGGGTAGGTGCTTCCAGAGTACGTGACCTTTTTAAACAGGCAAAAGAAAAATCACCATCTATTATTTTTATAGATGAGATCGATGCCATTGGTAGAGCCAGAGGAAAAAGTAATTTTTCAGGATCTAATGATGAACGTGAGAATACACTTAACCAGTTATTGACAGAAATGGATGGTTTTGGAACGAACACGAATGTAATCGTGATCGCCGCAACCAACCGTGCTGATGTTCTGGATAAAGCCTTAATGAGAGCTGGACGTTTTGACAGGCAGATTTATGTAGATCTTCCAGACCTGAACGAAAGAAAAGAGATATTTGAAGTTCATTTATCTCCTTTAAAAAAGGTGGCAGATGAATTAGATACTGAATTCCTTGCTAAACAAACGCCAGGATTCTCTGGAGCAGATATTGCGAATGTTTGTAATGAAGCTGCACTTATCGCTGCCAGGAAAGGGAATAAAGCTGTTGGAAAACAGGATTTCCTTGACGCCGTAGATAGAATTGTGGGCGGACTCGAGAAAAAGAACAAGATCATTACTCCTTCTGAAAAGAAAGCCATCGCATTTCACGAAGCTGGTCACGCAACCGTAAGCTGGATGCTGGAACATGCCGCACCTCTGGTAAAAGTTACCATTGTTCCTCGTGGACAGTCTCTTGGAGCTGCATGGTACCTACCAGAAGAAAGATTAATTGTTAGGCCAGAACAAATGCTGGACGAAATGTGTGCCGCCCTTGGTGGTCGTGCCGCAGAGAAAGTGATTTTCAATAAGATCTCTACAGGAGCTTTAAGCGACCTTGAGAAAGTTACCAAACAGGCAAGAGCCATGGTTACTATCTATGGTCTTAATGATGCTGTAGGAAACCTTACCTATTATGATTCTTCAGGACAGAGTGAATACAATTTCACCAAACCTTATAGTGAGAAAACTTCAGAATTGATCGATAAGGAGATTTCTAATCTTATTGAAGAGCAATACAAAAGAGCTTTAGATCTGCTGGAGCACAATAAGGATAAACTTACCCAATTGGCTGAAATTCTTCTGGACAAGGAAGTTATTTTCAAGGATGACCTTGAAAAGATCTTCGGAAAACGTCCTTTTGAAAAAGAAAAGGTAGAAGGCAAACCTTTTAAGGAAAAGAACAAACTTACCAAAGAGGATGAAAATGGCCAGGAAACCAAGCCTTCCGAAGGAAAAGATACTGATGAAGAAGGAAAATTAACCGAAAACGATTCGGTTAATAAGTAGTGTAGAAGTTGAAGTAAAAAATCTGAAATTAAACATTAGTTAATTTCAGATTTTTTAACTTTGATAAAATGACAGTTAGAATCACACCCAAAACCCTATGAATCTATTCAAAAGGTTTCTTAATCCCAAAGCGAAAGCAGACCAGGATCAGGATGTCCCTGAGAAAGCTGACCGAGGGAAATATATGCCGGAGGTTAAACTACCTACCGATGAGCGTTTTATGCTCAATTTTAAAAATAACGGCGGTAAATTCTTATACTGTGTAGATGAAGCAGAAATTCAGGAAGCTTTCGACAACATTTTGTTGGAAAATGACTGGTATGAGAAGCAATGTTGTTGTTTCGATGAAAAATTAAAAAGTAAATTTAAAGGTTTCAACCTGGAATTTAATAAATCGGCAGATGCTGAATTCTATTTATCTACCTGTGAATTCCTTGTAGCCAATGATGGCTCCATTTTAATTTCCTCAAACCAGATCAAAGAAAGAAAACTTCACGAACTTCCTTCAAATTTCATTATATTATCCTCCACGAGCCAGCTAATAGACAATATTGGTGAAGGTTTGCGAGGTATTAAATTCAAGAACAGACAGCAAATTCCTTCCAATATCACCACTATCAAAAATTTTGAAACTCAAAAAGAGGGTGATTTCATGAGTTATGGAAGTAGTACAAAAAACCTATATTTGCTTCTACTGGAAGATCTGTAATTTATGAGGGAAACCATTATTCGTGCTGTTTCAGGATTGTTGTATACATCCATATTGGTTGCTTCAATTCTGTCTTCCGAGGTTATTTTTATAGTACTTTTCTATCTTTTAAGCCTTGTTTGCCTTATAGAGATGCAAAAGCTCCTGAGGTTAAAAAGTTACGCGCTTTATATTTTACAGGCCCTGCTTTTTTATCTCTTTAGTTTTCTCAAGTTTAATCAGGACGCTACAATCTTACTTCTGTTCATAACGATATTTGTGAACCTGTTTCTGGTAAAAGACCTTATCGTGATCAAGAAGATCCCCGTTTTTGAGAAGAAAAAATACATTATTATCATATTTTACCTTATTTCTTCCACGATCTTTCTAACACTAATACCTACGATAGAAGGAGTATTTATTCCGAAACTGGTAATAGGAATCTTTTTTCTTATATGGACCAATGATACATTTGCGTATTTAATTGGGAAGAACTTTGGTAGAACGAAACTATATGAAAAAATATCACCAAATAAGACTATCGAAGGTTTTGTAGGTGGCCTAGTATTCAGCATTATAATGAGTTACGGAATCTGGTATTATACCCACTTTTTAACCATGTGGTCCTGGCTGGGAATGGCAATTATACTTAGCATTTTCGGCACATTAGGGGACCTTATTCAATCTAAGTTTAAACGACAGGCAGGAGTTAAGGACAGCGGAAAATTGATGCCGGGACATGGCGGATTGTTTGATAGATTAGATAGTATTATCTTTGCAAGCCCGTTCGTTTATGCCTATTTATATATATTAAATTATGTTTCATAAGGAAGGATACAAAATAATGACGATAACTGCGCTCATCTTGATCGCAATAAATATCGTAACCTACAGTTTAATAAATACATACTGGATCAAGTTTGCTATTTTTGCTGTATCTATCGTATTTTTTCTTCTGATCGTTCAGTTTTTCAGAAATCCAAAAAGAGATACGAACCATAATAACAAGCATATTATTGCTCCGGTTGACGGAAAAGTAGTTGCGATCGAAGAAGTTTACGAAAAGGAATATTTTAAAGATAAAAGACTGCAAATTTCAATTTTCATGTCGCCTATAAACGTACATGTAACGCGCCACCCTGTTGGTGGAAAGGTGACATTTAGTAAATACCATCCCGGGAAATTTCTGGTTGCCTGGCATCCAAAGTCAAGCGAAGAGAACGAAAGAACTACCGTTGTGGTAAAAAATGAAATTGCAGGTGAGATCATGTATCGCCAGATTGCTGGTGCCCTTGCCAAAAGAATCGTAAATTATGCTGAAGTAGGTGCTGAAGTTGTTCAGGGAAGCGACAGCGGATTCATCAAATTTGGTAGCCGTGTGGATGTGTTTGTTCCAGTTGGAACAAAAGTGAATGTTGAGATTAACCAAAAAGTAAAAGGAGGCGTTAGTGTGATCGCTGATGTCGCTTCATAATTATTATGATGGCACAAGAAAACTCAAAATTTCTAAAAGCCTACAATATGGCGAGCAGCACCCATAAGCAGTTCCCGCCAGATGTGCTTTTACACTTTTACGCTCTTTATAAGCGAGCTACCGAGAAGAATGGTTTTTATATCCCGCCAACAGACCAGGGAGATCTACGAAATGCTTTCAAGATCAATGCTCTGGTTCAGGTTAAAGACTTAAGTAAGAAAGAGGCTCAAAAACGCTACATAAACCTGGTAGAAGAACATATAGGCGAAATCAAGGATTAATAAAATACTTTAGAATAAAAAAAGAGGACGAAATGTCCTCTTTTTTTATTCGGTAAATCTGAGATTTTAACTCAGACTTTTAAGACTTGCCTTTAAAGCTTCGATCTTAGCTTCAGCATCGGCTTTTTTGGTTTTTTCTATCTCTACAACTTTTTCAGGAGCGTTATTTACAAACCTTTCATTCGAAAGTTTCTTATCTACAGATTTCAGGAAACCTTCAGTATAGCTTAGTTCCTCCTGAATCTTAGCTTTTTCAGCTTCTACATCTATAGCGCCAACAATAGGTATAAAATATTCATTCGATCTTACCCTGAACGCAAGAGCTCCATCAACCGAAGTTTCCACATATTCCATGTTACCTACATTACCCATTTTAGCAATCACAGAATCGAAAGTTTTGGAAGTATTCTCGTTATTAAGGACACTTAGATCTATTTCGTTCTTAAATGAAATGTTCTTATCCTTTCTAATCTTTCTAACCCCCGCAATCACCTCAGCGGCATGGGCAAACTCCCTAATGATCTTCTCATCGAAATCAGTCTCTTCGGGCCAGGACGCAATGATCAAAGCCTGTTCAGGAGTACGATCGGTTATTTCCTGCCAGATCTCTTCCGTCACGAACGGCATGAACGGATGTAAGATCTTCAGGTTATCTTCAAGGATAGCAATGATTTCCTTATAGGTCTTTGCATCCATAGGTTCACCATAAGCCGGCTTCACCATCTCCAGAAACCAGCTACAGTAATCATCCCAAACCAGTTTGTATGTAGACATCAATGCGTCACTTATCCTGTATTTTGAATAGTGATCTTCAATTTCTTTTAATGTTTTCTGGAATTTAGAATGATACCAGTCGATCGCCATTCTGGCGGTTTCCGGTTGTTCGATCTCTTCTGAAATTTCCCATCCTTTGACTAAACGGAAGGCATTCCAAATTTTATTGGTAAAGGCACTACCCTGCTTACAAAGATCCTCATCAAACATTAGGTCATTTCCTGCAGGTGAACTCAACAACATCCCTACTCTCACTCCATCTGCACCATATTGCTCTATCAATCCAAGTGGATCTGGCGAATTCCCAAGGGATTTAGACATTTTTCTTCTTTGCTTATCCCTTACAATTCCTGTTAGATAAACATTTTTAAAAGGTCTCTCGCCTCTATATTCATAACCTGCCATGATCATCCTCGCCACCCAGAAAAATAGGATCTCCGGTGCAGTTACAAGATCATTGGTAGGATAATAATATTGTATTTCTTTATTTTCAGGCTCAAGGATACCGTTAAATACACTCATTGGCCATAACCAGGAAGAAAACCAGGTATCAAGCGCATCTTTATCTTGAGTAAGGTCTGCAGCGCTCAGATCTTGATTAGCGGTAGCTTTTCTAGCCTTTTCCAATGCTTCTTCGGCAGTTTCAGCTACTACAAAGTCATTTTTGCCTGATCCATAATAATATGCTGGAATTTGGTGTCCCCACCATAACTGACGGGAAATATTCCAATCCCGAACATTTTCCATCCAGTGACGGTAGGTATTCAGGAATTTATCTGGCACAAGATTGATCTCATCTCCAACTACAGCATCCAATGCTGGCTGGGCCATTTCTTTCATCTTAAGGAACCACTGGTCACTTAGCTTTGGCTCTATAACCGCACCTGTACGCTCGCTGGTACCAACTTTATTTACATGGTCTTCAACTTTATCGAGGAAACCAGACAATTCCAGTTCTTCAACGATTTCAGCTCTAACCACAAAGCGATCTTTACCTTCATAATGCAAACCATATTCGTTCAAGGTCCCATCATCATTAAAGATATCAATCACATCAAGGTTATGTTTATCGCCCAGGTTTTTATCATTCTCATCATGAGCCGGGGTAACTTTTAAACATCCGGTCCCAAATTCCATATCTACATACTCATCTTCAATAATAGGGATCGTTCTGTTACAAATAGGAACAATTGCCTTCTTACCTTTTAGATGCTCAAATCTCTCGTCATTCGGATTTATACAAATAGCAGTGTCACCAAGTATGGTCTCGGGCCTTGTAGTCGCGATAGTAAGATACTCATCGCTGCCATCTATTTTATATTTTAAATAGTAGAGCTTACCGTTTCTTTCTTCATAATTAACCTCTTCGTCTGAAAGAGTGGTTTTTGCCTGGGGATCCCAGTTTACCATTCGATAACCACGATATACCAGACCTTTTTCATAAAGATCCACGAACACCTTGATCACAGATTCAGACATTTCCTTATCCATGGTGAACTTGGTACGTTCCCAATCACAGGAAGCTCCAAGTTTCTTTAATTGCTGCAGGATGATACCTCCATGTTTATGGGTCCAGTCCCACGCATGCTGTAGAAATTCGTCACGGCTGAGATCATTTTTTTCGATCCCTTCAGCCTTTAGTTTAGCAACTACTTTTGCCTCTGTAGCAATAGAAGCATGGTCTGTTCCAGGCACCCAACAGGCATTGTATCCTTTTAAACGCGCACGCCTTACCAATACATCCTGAATGGTGTTATTGAGCATATGTCCCATGTGCAAAACCCCTGTCACATTAGGTGGAGGGATCACAATGGTATAAGGCTCTCTCTCATCAACTTCAGAATGAAAATAGTTGTTTTTCATCCAGTAGTCATACCACTTATCCTCTACTTTTTTCGCATTGTATTGTGAAGCAATTGCCATTTCTTGGTCTGATTTTTGAAATAATGGCAAAAGTAATTATTAATGAAGGATTATGAAAGCTGCTGAAATGATATAAATTTTGAGAATTGAATTATTTCAGCTTATCTTTACTATTCCGCTAAATTTTAAATTATGAAAAAATTAATCGCAATAGCCATTCTTGTTTTAGCAGGTGTAACTGCAGCTCAGGCTCAGAAAGTCGCTAAAATGGAATTTAAATCAGAAACTATTGATTATGGCGAGATCAAAAAAGGTAGTGACGGCCTTAGAGTCTTTGAAGTTAAAAACATTGGGGACGCCCCATTGGTCATCGAAGATGTAAAGTCCAGCTGCGGTTGTACGGTACCTAAAAAACCAGACGCTCCAATTATGCCGGGCGAAACTGGTGAGATCCAAGTTAAGTACGACACTAAAAGAGTTGGGCCTATTAGAAAGACCGTAACGGTATATTCTAATTCAGACGAACCGGTTAAAGCTTTAAAAATTAAAGGAGCTGTCATAGATACTGACAGTGACAAAACTGATAGTTAATTTTAAATGACCTTAAATATCAAGGCCTTCCATATTGGAAGGCTTTTTTTATGTTTATTATCAAACAGTAATAATATGAATTAATTAAGCTAACCTGCTTAAAAACAAAAAATACCGGATAATTACTACCTATAATTATAGATTCATAGTTTAATTTTGCAATTTTGCAATCCACAAATAAATAGCTATGCCTAAAATCTCAAATAAAGGGCTGGAAATGCCCGAATCTCCTATAAGAAAACTAGTTCCTTTTGCCGAAGCTGCTACTAAAAAAGGACGAAAAATATATCAACTCAATATTGGTCAGCCAGACATTAAAACTCCGGAAGGAGCTTTAGATGCGGTTAGAAATCACGATATTGAAGTACTCTCTTACAGCCATTCGGCAGGGTTTGAGGGTTACAGAGAGAAACTAGCGCAATATTATCAAAAGTCCTCTCTTCCGGTAGAAAAAGACGATATCATTATTACTACCGGTGGTTCTGAAGCTTTGTTATTCGCGATGGGAAGTATTACAGATCCGGGTGACGAGGTAATTATCCCCGAGCCTTTTTATGCTAATTATAATGGATTCGCAACCGCTTCAGGAGTTAAAATCAAGCCTATTCAATCAAGTATTGAGAATAACTTTGCATTGCCTCCAATTTCTGAATTTGAAAAATTAATTTCTGAAAAGACAAAAGCGATCATCCTTTGTAATCCAGGTAATCCAACCGGATACCTTTATACTAAGGAAGAAGTAAAACAACTTGCCGATCTTGCCCTGAAACATGACCTTTTCATAGTTTCAGACGAGGTGTACAGAGAATTTGCTTATGAAGGCGCGGTACACCATTCTATTATGAGCATTCCAGAATTGTCTGAAAATGCTATTATGGTAGATTCAGTATCTAAGCGATACAGCATGTGTGGAGCACGTATTGGTTGCCTGGTATCAAAAAACAAAGAGGTAATGGCCACGGCTATGAAATTTGCACAGGCAAGACTAAGCCCTCCTACCTTCGCGCAAATAGCCAGTGAAGCAGCATTAGATACTCCGCAGTCCTATTTTGATGATGTTATTGAACAATACACTTATAGAAGAAATCTGCTGGTTGATGGTCTTGAGAAAATTGAAGGTGTAAAAGTTGCTAAACCTAAAGGTGCTTTTTATTGTATCGCCGAATTGCCGGTAGAAGATGCTGACGATTTCGCGAAATGGCTATTGGAAAGCTTTGAGGACGATAACGAAACTATCATGGTTGCACCTGCCGCTGGATTCTATTCTACGCCTAATACGGGTATGAACCAGGTAAGGATTGCATATGTATTGAAGAAGGAAGACCTGGAAAGAGCTATTGTAATTTTAGAAAAAGCATTAAAGCAATATAATCAGCAAAATTAATGCAGGTTCTGCGAAATTTTTCTTTGAAGGATTATAATAGTTTCGGCATAGATGTGAATGCCGAAAAGTTTGTTTCCATTGAAAATCTTGAAGATCTAAGAACGGTTCTTCGAAAAAATTACGCATCAGAACTTTTTGTTCTTGGCGGGGGGAGTAATATGCTTTTAACAAAGGATATTAAAAAGACTGTGATCCATATTGCTATTAAAGGCAAAGAAATTATTGCCGAAGAAGAGAACGAAGTGATCGTGCAGGCTGCGGCGGGCGAGAACTGGCATAAGTTTGTTTTATGGACCCTGGAGCAAGATTTTGGAGGCCTTGAAAATCTTTCACTTATTCCTGGAAATGTAGGCACTGCCCCTATTCAGAATATTGGCGCTTACGGTGTGGAGCTTAAAGACAGTTTTTTAAGTTGCAAGGCCATGAATGTGCAAACCCTGGAAGAAAAGGAATTTGATCTAAAAGAGTGTGATTTCGACTATAGAAATTCCGTTTTTAAGAATCGATTAAAAGGTCAGTATATTATAACCTCGGTGAAATTCAGATTAACCAAAAAGGATCATAAGCTACATACTGAATATGGCGCCATAAAATCTGAACTTGAAAAACAGGAAATTTCTTCTCCAACGATACAGGATATATCTAATGCGGTTATTGCGATTAGGAACTCTAAACTACCAGATCCTAAAAAGATAGGGAATAGCGGAAGTTTTTTTAAAAATCCTATTATTGACAAAGAGAAGTTTGAAAAGTTAGAATCAGATTATTCAGGAGTACCCTCCTACCACGTTTCTGACAATGAGATCAAGGTACCTGCAGGCTGGCTAATAGACCAGGCGGGTTTCAAAGGTTATAGAAGTGGTGATGCGGGAGTACATAAGGACCAGGCGCTGGTACTGGTAAATTACGGCGCAGCGACGGGCCAGGAGATTCTGTCACTTTCACAAGAAATCCAGCAATCAATCAAGGCTAAATTTGATATTGACCTTGAAGCTGAAGTAAATATCATATAAAAGAAAAGGGAAATACAATGATTGTATTTCCCTGTTTTCTTTTAGGTGAAAAATTTCTTAAGCTTTTTTCATCACTACAGCATCAATCACATGCACTACTCCGTTAGAAGCGTCTACATCTGCTGTTACTACAGTAGCTTTATTTCCATTTTCATCGGTTAGGATCACATTTTCTCCATCTAATGAAGCTACCAGTGTTCCTCCGCCTACGGTAGAAATTTCATATTTACCATCATTTTCATTGATTGCCTGCACTAATTGCTGGGAAGTAACTTCCCCAGAAACTACATGGTATTTCAATACATCAGCAAGTTTCTCCTTATTTTCAGGTTGCATTAAAGATTCTAAAGTTGCCTTATCTACATTATTAAAAGCACCATTATGTGGGGCGAATACAGTAAACGGACCTTCTTCAGTTTTAAACATTTCAGCTAATTCTGCTGCCGTCAATGCACTTACCAAAGTACTCAAAGTATCGGTCTCCATTGCTTTTGCAGCAATACTATTGGATTCCATTTCCATTTTTTCCTTTTCGGCCTGCATTTCAGCTTCTCTTTCAGCTTCCATTTGTTCCATTCGTTCTTTTTCCGCCTGCTCCTTTTTCTTATTGTCCTCACATGAAGTGAATACGACTGCAGAAAGTGCAAGAACCGTAAATAACATTTTAATTTTCATAATTGTAGTTTTTTTGAGTGTTAACGATGCAAGATATTGTGCAAAAGGCTCTTAGGACTCATTTTTCGATTAAAGTTTAGTTAAATAATGTAAAGATTATATTAATGAAGCCTCCAATTTTCAGTTGCTTTTTTTTATTGTTATTTTTGCATCAGAATCTTAAGGACATGAAACTATTAATAATAAGCATCATTTTATTAGGCTTGGCATTTGCCGGTATAGCCATCAAGATCTGGGGTAAAAAAGAAGGTAAATTTGCCGGAACCTGCGCCAGCCAGAATCCTTACCTGAATAAATCTGGAGAACCTTGCAGCTTTTGTGGTAAGATGCCAGATGAGATAGAAAACTGTTCCGATAAACCTCAGACCACCTAGACTGAATGGGAGCAATTTTACTGGGGTTATTCATTGTTGTTAGCTTAGTTAATCTACTCTACTTTTTCTCATTTTTTTCATTTGCCACCTCTGGCATAAAAAATAAAATACATCCTGAAGTACCGGTTTCGGTGATAATATGTGCAAAAAATGAGGAAGAGAATCTGAAGAATTTTCTACCCGCGATCCTTGAGCAGGATTATCCCCATTTTGAAGTAATCGTAATAAATGATGCCTCTACAGATGCTACCCAGGAGGTCATTGAAGATTTTCAAAAAATCGACCCAAGAATTAAAATTGTGAATGTCCAGAATAATGAGGCTTTCTGGGCGAATAAAAAATATGCCTTAACGCTAGGTATCAAAAAAGCGAAACACACACACCTATTATTTACCGACGCAGATTGCGCTCCTCAGACCAGAAGCTGGATCAGGGAAATGTCGGCTAATTTTCAACCGGGGAACTCTATTGTACTTGGTTATGGGGGTTATTTTCAGAATTCGGGCTCTTTACTGAACAAATTAATACGTTTTGAAACTTTGCTTACGGCGATACAGTATTTTTCTTACGCCAAATTAGGATCTCCTTATATGGGAGTTGGAAGAAATCTCGCCTATACTTCTACGAAGTTTTATGAAATGAAAGGCTTTGCCAATCATCTACATTTAAGGTCTGGCGATGATGATCTTTTCGTGAACGAAGCTTCAACTGCAGAAAATACTGCGATTTGCTTTCATCCTGATGCAATTACGAGAAGTGTACCTAAAAAGACTTTTTCAGACTGGTTTCATCAAAAAAGAAGACATGTTTCCGTTGCCGGACATTATAAGACCAAACATAAATTACTACTAGGAACCTTTTTTACCTTCAGGGTTTTCTTCTGGGTAATGCTAGCTATACTTTTAATTTTACAGATCTATCCGCAGGTAGCGCTTAGCATTTTAGGCTTAAAACTTATTACCGAGGCATTTGTTTACTTCAAGGCAGGAAAGAAATTAAATGAAAGTGACGTGGTCTGGTTGTTTCCGTTTTTCGACCTATTTTTAATTTTCATGCAATTAGCTATCTTTATAGCTAACCTCATCTCAAAACCTAAGCATTGGAAATAAATCCTGACCATCTTCTTGAAAAGATCAGGGAAGCAAAAGACGGAAGTCAGTCGGCTTTCAATTATCTTCTGGACAAATACTGGAACGATGTGTATGGTTTTCAGCTTAAGAAAACCAGGAATGAATACGAATCTGAAGATATTACCATCCAGACATTTTCCAAAGCTTTCAATAAAATAGAGAGTTTTGATGAGAATTACTCCTTCACTACCTGGCTTATCGCTATTTCCAAAAACATCCATATAGATCAGGTAAGAAAGAGAAATGCATCTATCAGGTCACGTACTTCCATGCAAGATGAGGAAAGGGTTTACGAGATCGCCGATGAAACCCCGGGAATCGAAGATAAATTGATCAAGGAACAGAATCTTGAGCAACTTCTTGCAGATATCAAGCAATTAAAACCGCATTATCAACAGGTGATCAATCTCAGGTTTTTTCAGGAGAAGTCTTATAAAGAAATTGCCGCTACTCTCGATGAGCCTATGAATAATATCAAGGTTAAACTGCTAAGAGCCAAGAAGCTTCTGGCAGAAATTATCGAACTTAGAAAGAGCTAAGTAAGGATTTAAATCCTACCGAGTCTAATTTATGCAGTTCATCATATTATTGTATCTTTGAACCTCAGATTTTTGCTATGAATACAGACGTTGCGCCCGTAAAATCCAAAACAGAAAGAAAGCCAAAACCAAAATGGCTTAGAGTTAAACTTCCTACCGGTAAGAAATATACCGAATTAAGGAGCCTGGTAGATAAGTATGATCTTCATACTATCTGCACCTCTGGTAGTTGCCCTAATATGGGTGAGTGCTGGAGTGAAGGTACGGCTACCTTTATGATTCTTGGAAATGTTTGTACCAGGTCATGCGGTTTTTGCGGTGTTAAGACCGGAAGGCCGGAGACTGTAGACTGGGATGAACCGGAAAAAGTTGCAAGATCCATTAAGCTAATGCAGATCAAGCATGCCGTAGTAACCAGTGTAGACCGTGATGATCTTAAAGATATGGGATCTATTATCTGGGCTGAAACTGTAAAGGCAATTAGAAGAATGAACCCGGAAACTACACTGGAAACACTTATTCCAGATTTCCAGGGGAATGAAAGAAATATAGACAGGATCATTGAAGTAAAGCCAGAGGTGGTTTCTCACAATATGGAAACCGTAAAAAGACTAACCAGAGAAGTAAGGATCCAGGCGAAATATGACAGAAGCCTTGCAGTTTTAAAATATCTAAAGGATAATGGTATAAGAAGAACGAAATCTGGGATCATGCTTGGACTTGGAGAAAAGCAAGAAGAAGTTATCCAAACCCTTAAAGATCTAAGGGAAGCCGGGGTAGATGTAGTTACTATTGGCCAGTACTTACAGCCTAGTAAAAAACACTTGCCGGTTAAGCAATTTATCACTCCAGACCAATTCAAAAAATATGAAGAAATAGGGCTGGATCTTGGATTCAGACATGTTGAAAGTAGCGCCCTGGTAAGATCTTCATACAAAGCACAGAAACATATTAACTAGTCACTGAATAATGGCTAAAACAATTAATATTGCCATTAATGGTTTTGGCAGAATAGGACGAAATCTTTTCAGGATCCTAATGGATCACCCAATGATTAATGTTGTTGCCATTAACGACATTCATGATGCTAAAAGCCTGGCGCATCTTTTAAAATACGATAGTATACACAGAACCTTGAAGGCTGAGGTATCTTCTACCGATTCTGAAATCCTTGTAAATGGAAGAAAAATCCCATTACTCAATTATAAAGATCCGGCTGAGATTCCCTGGAATAATTTTAAGGTAGATTATGTTGTAGAATCCTCCGGAAAATTTAAATCGGAAGATGTCCTTAAAGGACATTTAAAGGAAGGAGTTAAAAAAGTTATATTATCGGTTCCTCCCCAGGATGATAACATTAAAATGGTGGTTTTGGGTGTAAATGAAGATATTCTTGATGGTTCAGAAAAGATCATCTCTAATGCCTCCTGCACTACCAACAATGCTGCCCCGATGCTTAAAGTGATCAATGATCACCTGGAAGTAACTCAGGCATATATTACTACCGTTCATTCCTACACATCAGACCAAAGCCTCCACGATAAACCTCACAAAGACCTAAGAAGAAGCCGCGCTGCTGCTCAATCTATTATTCCAACAACCACAGGAGCCGCGAAAGCTTTAACAAGTATTTTCCCAAAGCTTAGCGAAGTTATTGGTGGCTGCGGAATTAGGGTTCCTGTACCAAATGGATCCCTAACCGATATGACCCTGAATGTAAAAAAAGACACTAGTATAGAAGAGGTCAACGCACTATTCAAGAAGGCTGCAGACAGCTATATGAAGGGAATTATTCAGTATACGGAAGATCCAATAGTTTCAGTAGATATTCTGGATAATAGCTATAGTTGCATTTTTGATGCCCAGATGACCTCAGTGATAGGTGGGAAACTTGTGAAACTTATTGGTTGGTATGACAATGAAATTGGCTACTCAAATCGTCTCGTCGATTTAATTTCACTCATTAACGATAAATAGCTATATTTAACGACATTAACAGCTTCTAGCTATTTTCCCGAATGAAGAACTTAAAGCTTATCCTTTTACTAGCATGTTGTTTTGTCCTTTTTGGATTTCAGGATTCACAGATTAGTGAGACCCAACCGGAACCGGAACAAATAAAACAATTACTTAGCCAGGCCGAGAAATCCATTGATATGATGCTTTTTGATAAAGCACAGAATCAGCTCAATAAATCCCTGGAATTAGCTAAACGTATAGATCACAAGCGGTATATCGCCCTTACCAGTAGTATTCTGGCTAGAATGTATAGCGTGCGTCACGAATATGATAAAGGTATCACCCAACTTGAAAGAGCAATTTCCATACAAAGAGAAATCAATGACAAGGCAGGGCTGAATTATTCCTATATCATGTATGGAAAATTACTGAATTCTAAAGACGAAAATGATCGAGCCTTAAAATACCTGGACCTTGCCATGGAATATTATAAGGAGCAGGAGAATTCAGAACAAATGGGAGTTATCGCCCTAAATAGGGCAATTATCTTTCTCTACGGTAAAGACGATCGCGCCAGAGCAATGTCTGAATTGAATAATGCAGAAATCTACCTTCAGGGAAGCACCAATAATTATGAAATTACCCGCTTACATTATTTTCTAGCCAGAGCCTATAGCATGGAAGGTAATTATGAGAAGGCTGAACAGGCTGCCAAAGGAGCCCTGAAAATTGCTGAAAAAGGGAATTTTACCGGGATGACAATGTATACTTATGGAATCCTGAGCGAGATAGAAGAAGAACGCAATAACCCTGCTGCTGCCCTTGCCTACCTTCAAAAAATGAACAAGGAAAGGGATGAGGTATTCAATGCTAATAAAGAGGCCTTAGCAAAAGAAGCTGATGCAAGATACGGGGTCGATGCTTTAAAAAATACTCTGGATGAATTAACAATTCAAAATGCAGAGCAGGAAAGAACTTTGAAAGTAAATAAACTAACCACGATCTTAAGTGTTGCCTTAATCACTATTCTTTCTCTCTTAACTCTTTCTCTTTATAAGAACAACAACCTTAGAGCCAGAGCAAATGAACTTCTACAGAAGAAAAATTCTGAATTAGTACTTGCCAAGGAAAATGCCGAAAAAGCCTCTCTGGCAAAAGCTCAGTTCCTTACCACTATAACTCATGAGCTTAGAACTCCTTTATATGCCGTAACCGGGCTAACCCATCTTTTGTTGGAAGAAAGCCCTACCGAAAGTCAGAAAGAGCATCTTAACTCGTTGAAATTTTCGGGAGAATATTTATTGTCGCTAATAAATAATATCCTTGACCTTAACAAGCTTGAGGCGAATAAGGTTGAGATCGTTAATTCTAATTTCGACCTTAAAAAGAGAATGTCTGATGTTCTTATTGCCTTAAAAAATTCCGCAGACGAAAGGAACACGAAGATCCACTTTGATTTTGATGAATCTATCCCGGAAAGGTTAAGTGGTGATCCCCTTAAGATCTCTCAGATCCTTATCAATCTTATAGGAAATTCTATAAAATTTACTGAGGACGGTGACATCTGGATCGAGGTTAAGAAAACTAAGCAGGTGGATAAAAACATTACCTTATTATTTGAGATTAAGGATAATGGTGAAGGGATCGGGAAAGAAAAACAGAAAGCTATTTTCGACAATTTCACCCAGGGCTCTACACAGATCAACAGAAAATTTGGAGGTACAGGCCTGGGACTATCTATTGTAAAGAATTTACTAAGCCTGCTGGGAAGTGAGATAGATTTAGAAAGCGATCTTGGTAAGGGATCAAAATTCACTTTTGAGCTTGATTTTGAAATTCCTGAAGCTGAACTTAGAAAGGCAGCTGCCACTACTCCTGCGATAGACGAAACTAAACTTACAAACGAGATCATGGAAGATAAGCGTATCCTTGTGGTAGAGGATAACAAGATCAACCAGATGATCACCCGTAAGATCCTTGAGAAAAACAAAGTTATTTGCGATGTTGCAGACAATGGAACCGTCGCGATAGAAAAGGTACAGAACAATGATTTTGACCTTATCCTAATGGATATACATATGCCTGGAATTAGCGGAATTGAAGCTACGATTGAAATAAGGAAATTTGACGAATCTATTCCGATCATTGCCCTTACGGCAGTAACTCTGGATGACAATCTGGATGAATTCTACCTGAATGGATTTAACGATATTATCCCTAAACCATATAAGACTGAAGAGTTCTTCCACAAGATCAATAAATATCTGGCTGCCAGAGAAACTACGGTTTAGACTTTTGGCACATGGTTTGCAAAGATTAGGGCAAATTGAATTATATAGAAAAGACTTTTATATAGTTTGAATTAGCCAAAAGAAAAAGAGGTGTTTTTTACACCTCTTTTTTATTGATGAAATTTTCGATCTCCTTATCGAAATCAGCCTTACTTCCACCTATAAATGCCACTTCTATTGGCAGATAATAAAGTTTGTCTAAAGGGAGCTTATCCTTCAACCTCATATAATCTTTTTCAGTAGTTAGGATCCTGGATTCATTACGCAATTGGTCAATTTCCTTATCTGTAAAATTATGATGATCTGGAAACTGATAATGTTTCAGGTCAATATTTCTGGATCCTAAGTAATCCAGTAATGGTTTAGGATTAGCGATTCCAGTTACCAGGACAAATTCTGAAGATTGTATATTTTCCAAAGGAAGTTTTTCTACTGAAGAAATTATCTGTTCAGAATATTCGATCGCAGTAAAATAAACAGATTGACCCGATTTTGGCTTCAGCTTATTTCTGATCTTCTCCATTTCTGCAGAAGTTAGGTCCTCAGGGCATTTGGTTACCACAATAATATTAGCCCTTATGGCTCCTGCAGCCGATTCTCTTAAATTTCCGGCAGGCAAGATCAAGTCATCTACATAGAGATCGTGGTAAGCAGTAAGAAGTATGTAGAAACCTGCTTCTACCTTTCGATGCTGAAAGGCGTCATCCAGCAGGATTACTTCAGGTGAAAATTGCAAGAGCTCTGAAATTCCTTCCCTCCTGTTTGCATCTACGGCGACTACAGCTTCAGGATATTTGTTTTTGAACTGTAATGGCTCATCACCTGCTTTATCAACTGTATCTTCAGCCTGCACCAGCTGAAAACCTTTACTCTCCCGTTTATATCCACGGCTTAAAGTAGCTACCTTATTTTTTTCGCTCAGGATCTTCAATAAATATTCGATCATTGGAGATTTACCTGTGCCACCCATGTTGAGATTTCCCACAGCGATAACAGGTAAATCAAATGATTCAGAACTAAAAACACCTGCATCATAAAGCTTATTCCGAACCGCCGTTACACCATGATAAATCAGGGAAAAGGGAAAAAGTAATTTTCTTGGATTCGGCATGAAAGGCTTTGTATAATATTTATATTTGAATAGCTGTTGAGAATCACTAAGAAAATGGACATAAATTCCACAATTCTCAGCTCCTACAGGCTCTAAATTGATAGCTAAAATATTAAATTATGATCATACAGGAAGTAATTGACCTGATAGAAGATTTTGCTCCTCTAAATTATGCGGAAGACTTTGATAACGTTGGCCTTTTGGTAGGTGATTCTAAGACTGAAGTTTCGGGAGCTCTTATCACTTTGGATACTCTTGAAGCTACCGTCGACGAAGCAATTGCTAAAGATTGCAACCTAATTATCAGTTTTCATCCTATTATATTTTCCGGTCTAAAGAAATTAACGGGAAAAGATTATGTTCAAAGAACAGTTCTAAAAGCGATAAAACATGATATTGCGATCTACGCCATACATACTGCTCTAGACAATCAGCATAAGGGAGTAAACGACATGATCTCTGAAAAATTAGGACTTATCAACCGGCAGATCCTTATTCCTAGAAAGGATTCCATTAAGAAACTCACCACATTTGTTCCGGTAAAAGATGCCGATAAAGTTAGGGAAGCCCTTTTTTCTGGAGGAGCAGGAAGCATTGGAAATTATGATAATTGCAGCTTTAATATCGCCGGTAAGGGAAGTTTTAAAGGGAATGAGGAATCAAATCCGGTAATTGGTGAAAAAGGCTCGGTTCATTTTGAAGAAGAATCTCAAATTGGTGTGACCTACCCCGCGCATCTGGAATCCCAGATCCTGAAAAATCTTTTTAGTTCACATCCTTATGAAGAGGTTGCCTACGAGATCCACAAGCTGGATAATAAAAATCAGCATCTTGGGATGGGCATGATAGGCGAACTTAAAACTGAAATAAATGAAGAGGAATTCCTTAACCAGGTAAAATCTACATTTAACAGCGGTTGTATAAGACATTCGAAACTATTAAATAAACCAGTTAAAAAGGTTGCTGTGCTTGGCGGAAGTGGCGCTTTTGCGATCAATAATGCGAAAGCAGCTGGGGCTGATATATTTATTACAGCAGATCTGAAATACCATGACTTCTATAAAGCCGAGGAAAAGCTGGTATTGGCTGATATTGGACACTATGAAAGTGAACAGTTTACAAAAAATTTACTATATTCTTTTCTTAGCAAAAAAATTAGTAGTTTTGCACTTATTTTAGCAGATACAAATACCAATCCAATACATTATTTATAATATGGCGAAAAAAAACGATGTTACTGTAGAAGAGAAGTTAAGATCACTGTACGATCTTCAGTTGGTGGATTCGCGAATTGATGAAATTAGAAACGTACGTGGTGAATTACCTCTGGAAGTTGAAGATCTGGAAGATGAAGTAGCAGGTTTAAACAGACGCCTGGAGAAACTGGATGCGGACATAGAAGTCATTGAAAATGACATCAAGAACAAGAAGAACCAGATCGAGGAGTCTAAAACGACGATCAAGAAATATTCTGAGCAACAAAAGAATGTTCGTAACAACAGAGAATTCAACGCTCTAAGTAAAGAAGTTGAGTTCCAGGAGCTTGAAATCGAACTTTCTGAGAAGCATATCAAGGAATATAAAGCGAAGATCGAGCAGAAGAAAGAGATCATTGCTCAAACCAAAGAAAAACTTTCTGAGCGTCAGGCCCATCTTAAGCACAAAAAAGGTGAACTTGATGAGATCCTTAAAGAAACTGAGAAAGAAGAGCAGGCTCTTATTGACAAGTCTAAAGAATATGAAAAGAATATTGAAGAAAGACTTGTTAATGCCTATAAAAGAATCAGAAGCAACGTTAAAAATGGACTTGCAGTAGTACCAGTAGAACGTGGGGCTTCAGGAGGTTCATTCTTTACTATTCCACCACAGGTGATCATGGAAATCGCTGGTCGTAAAAAGATCATCACAGATGAGCACAGTGGAAGGATATTGGTAGATGAGGAACTTGCTAAAGAAGAACAAGAAAAAATGGAAGGTATGTTCAAAAGGTTCTAGACCTTAAGACAACTCTCTAATATTTAAACTGCCTGGAAAATAACAGTAAGATCTCAGGATCTGAAGCAAAAGTTTTTCAGGCAGTTTTTTTATGCCCCAACTTTACCCCAATTATTGGATTAACAAGTATTTCACATTTATCGATCAATTATGGTTTATCTTTAAAAACCCAATTTCGATTAATATGAGAACTTTAATTATCTTATTATGCTTCACCGCATGCCTGGTTTCCTGCAATAATTCCAACAAAGAGAAAGATGATCTTTCTGCTGAAAATGATTCTTTAGAATATAAAAATGACCTCGGCACTTCTGCCCAGGACCAACCCATAAATGTAGAGGAAGAAACTCCGAAAGAAAATGAAAAAACTGAAGTAGACCGAAGCGAGAATTCTAATCCTGTCACAGCAATTTCCGGTACTTATTTAAACACAGAACATCAGGAAGATACTTCCTGCAAATGTTATTGTCTTGAGGTTGCCACCAGCGGATCTACCGAATTATGTCTTAAAGAGAATGAAATGTATATCAATGCCCGTTTTCAGCAAGATGGAAATAACATCAATATTTTCTATACCGGTAAGTCTACAAGAACGACTGCTGAAAATATTCCCTGGGACAGATTTCAAACTGGTACACCAATTGCAATATTAAGCCCAGAGCCTAATGGCGATCTAAAACTCGATTGGAAAGGATTCAGAATTGACGGGGAGATCGCTATAGATTATGCCTTACTCGGAAAAAAAACCCTTGAGGGAACTTATAAAAAGAAATAACTATGAAATTTTTGATTTTAAACTTTATTAGTCTGCTATTGCTAGCCTGTGGTAATCAGGCTGAAAAAAGCAATGCTACCAAACAAGAGATCGCCAATGCTGAACCTGTAGAAGCATCAGTCCAGAATGGAATGAAGAAAGCTTATTTTGCCAGTGGTTGTTTCTGGTGCGTGGAAGCAGTATATGAAAGCGTTGAGGGCGTTCAGGAAAGCATTTCAGGATATTCTGGTGGTCATACTAAAAATCCAACATACGAGCAAAGCAACACTGGGAAAACTGGTCATGCCGAAGCTGTTGAAGTGATCTATGACCCGGAAGTGGTAAGTTTTAAGACCCTGGTCGAAGTATATTTTGGTTCTCAGGACCCGACCCAGGTCAATGGTCAGGGACCAGACCGAGGTTCTCAATACAGGTCTATCATATTTTACCAGAATGAAGAGCAGAAAAATATTATCGAAGAAGTAAAGGCAGAGGTAGCAAAAAATTATGATGAACCTATTGCCGCTGAAATTCTACCATTTCAGAAATTCTGGAAAGCCGAGGATTATCATCAGAATTATGAAAAGAACAATCCCAACAATCCCTATATCAGGAACGTTTCTATTCCAAGACTTAACAGGTTCAAGGAAAAATTTCCTGAGCTATTAAAAGAGAATCAACATTCAAATTCAAGCGAAGAATAAATATTGATTAATTAAAAAATATATTGATCTTCAGAAGGAATAAAAGTATAAGCCTGCTCTTGAGCGGGCTTTATTTTTTGATGAGTTTTATAATCTCCTGCTCCACCTCTTTAGTATCCCATTTTTCTTCTATCTGCGGAATTTCCATTACCTGATCCATGATCCCCCGCTGATAATCCCCAATTTTTAAAGCATCGGCATAGGCTTTATCAGAAAAAGTTACCCGGGAATATAAAGGGATCCATAATTCGGGATGTTCCTGGGCGAATTTCTTTTCGATCTTCTTTCTTAAAAGAAACATAGGATCTGCAGTCTTGCTGCTCATTTCAATAAAATTGCGATAACTCAATTCAGCGATCGCATCGGCATTTGGCTTCCTTTCGGTTTGATATTCTTCAAAGATCTGTTCCCAGTCATCCCCATATTTATTCATCTTTTCATTCAATACTGAAATATCCTCAAAACCTGCGTTCATGCCCTGCCCGTAAAAAGGCACGATCGCATGCGCAGAATCGCCCACTAAGGTAATTTTATCAAAATATGACCAGGGAAAACATTTAATGGTAACCATGGCACTGGTTGGGTTTTTAAAGAAATCTTTTTTAAGATTAGATATCTCGTCCTTTATATCTGGAAAATAGTTCTCGAAAAAAGCATCTGCATCCTGCTCTGTCTTTATACTTTCAAATGAAACCTCCCCCTCAAAAGGCATGAAGAGTGTACAGGTGAAGGTACCGTTAAGATTAGGCATGGCAATAAGCATGAAATTCCCTCTTGGCCAAATATGGAAAGAAGAATTATCCAGTTTATGACTGCCATCTTCATTAGCTAAAATTGTAAGCTCCTTATAGCCAACATCAATAAAGTGCTGGGAGTAATTGAACCTGCTTTGGCGTTGCATCTTATGCCGAACCCTGGAAAATGCTCCATCGGCTCCAAAAATAAGATCGAACTTATATTCTTTCCAGACGCTTTTTTCAGATTCTCCGGTATAAAGCCTGGCTTCCTGCATATCAACATCCCAGATCTTCTCTTCAAATCTAAATGTTGCCCCGGCAGATTCGGCCAAATCTATCATCTTTCGGTTTAAAACACCCCGGGAAATAGAATAGATAGCCTCTCCTTCTTCTCCATATTTTTGGAAATAAACCGGCTGTCCTTCTACATGCATGGCTCTTTTATCCAATGGCAAAGCAAGTCCCCTAATTTCTTCTTCTATTCCGGCTTCACGTAAAGCCTTCCATCCACGATTAGACATGGCCAGGTTAATAGACCTACCCGAAAATTGAACTTTACGCACATCTGGTCTACGATCGAATACAGTTACCTTATGTCCTTGTTTCCGAAGGAAAATAGCTAGCAGTGATCCTACAAGTCCTGATCCTACTATCGCTACATCTTTTTCTTTATGCATGTATAGGTTTGAAAAAAATCCCCGGCAGAGGTTTGAAAATTGCCTAAAGATTGCAGTTATTTCTATTTGCGAAATTACTTAATAATTATGAAACTGACTTCCCTGAGTGAATAAACACAACCCGTTCCCTTAAAAATTCATTTATAATTTAATTAACAGCCAAGCTTGATCTTAACCGGTAATTTTAAAGAAAAATAAGATATGAGTACAGAAAAACAGCCCCTATTAGAACCCTACAAGCTTGGGAATATAACTCTTAAGAACAGGGTGATCATGGCTCCTATGACCAGAAGCAGAGCCGATAACAATGAAAATAAACCTACAGATATGCATGTGGAATACTATACACAGCGTGCAGGAGCAGGTTTAATAATCACTGAAGGTTCCCAGGTTTCAGAAAGAGCCGTTGGTTACGTGAACACCCCTGGAATTCATACTTCTGAACAGGTTGAAGGATGGAAAAAAGTGACCGAAGCTGTCCACGAAAAGGATGGTAAAATCTTCATGCAGTTATGGCATGTGGGACGTATCTCCCACCCTAAATTTCATGACGGTAAAAAACCTCTCGCTCCAAGTGCGGTAAACCCTAATTCCAAAGTTTATACGCCAGAAGGTTTCGAGGAAACAACCGAGCCAAAAGAAATGAGCATGCAGGAGATCCATGAGACCGTACAGGAGTTTAAAAATGCCGCCCAGATGGCCAAAGATGCCGGATTTGACGGCGTGGAAATACATTCTTCCAATGGATATCTTTTCCATCAATTTTTCAATAAAAATGCAAATCACAGAACAGATGATTACGGCGGAAGCATCCAGAACCGAGCCCGTTTTTTCTTTGATGTACTGGAAGCGGTAACCGAAGTTTGGCCGGAAAACCAGATAGGATGTAGATTCAATCCTTCACTACATAAATCATTCGGCATCGTCGCTACTCAAGAAACCATTGAAACCTTCGATTATATTATCGAGAAACTGAACGCTTACGATCTGGCTTATGTTCATCTTTCGGAGCCTTTTACAGACGTGAGCGATGTTCCATATCTGGAAACAGAAATTGCAAAACGTTATCGTAAGATCTATAAAGGCACTTTAATGATCAATAATGGTTTTGACCGCGAATCTGGAAATAAAGTGATCGAAGAAGGAGATGCAGATCTGGTTGCCTACGGTAAACTCTTTATTTCTAATCCCGATCTTCCTGAAAGATTCAAGAATAAATGGCCGTTGGCTGAATTTGACGAGGATACTTTCTATACCACCGGAAAAGAAGGATATACCGACTACCCGGCTTATGAGAAAGAAAAAGTTTCATAATTTTTTTATAAAGCTGTTCTAAAAGCTGTTAAGAGTTTTTGGCCCATCTGAATGTTAAAGTAAATTAGTAGGAACTAAAACATATAAATTATGGATCAGGAGAAACTTGACCACATGAGGTCTACGTTAAACAAACTGGAAGATATCAAGAATACTCAAAGCAGTATTATCGATAAAATCAATCATGTGATCACCGACTTATTTCAACATCCCGATAAAAATCTGGAAAAGGTCATGGAAGATGCCCACCAGAAAGCTTCAGATAATATTGATGCAATTAGGGAGGCAATGGAAGAGTATGAAATGGCCATTAATAAAATGGAAAATCAGTCTTAATTTAAAAATACATTAACAGCTTTTAAAAAAGCATTCTATAAATTGAGGTCAGTCTAAAAACTGGCCTTTTTTTATGAAACATATTGAAGCAAGTGAGATCGAGAAGATGGAAAAGATCTTCCGGTTAAATTTAATAAACAGCTGTACCGGTTATAAATCTGCTAATCTTATAGCGACAAAATCAAAAAGCGGGAATCCCAATGTAGCTGTTTTTAGTTCTATAACCCATATGGGAAGCGATCCGGCCATGCTGGGATTTGTAACCAGGCCATTAAATGTTTCCAGGAATACTTATCAAAACATTAGAGACACCTCATATTTTACTGTGAATCATATTCATGAGAAAATGATAGAACAGGCCCATCATACGGCTGCTAAATATGATGAAGAGATCTCAGAATTTCATAAAACAGGACTTAACGAGGAATACCTTGATGATTTTCATGCTCCGTATGTTAAACAGTCTGAAGTCAAATTAGGCTGCAAATACCTGAATGAATATCACATCAAAGAGAATGACACCCTGCTTGTAGTTGCGGCAATCGAGCATATATATTTTGATGAGGGAATCCAGATGCCAGACGGATGGTTACGCCTTGACGATGCTGGTACTGTGGCGATAAACGGTTTGGACGGATATTCACTTCCCAGCCTATTAGACAGGTTCCATTATGCGAGACCAAACCAGGAAGTGAGATCATTTTTTAGCAAGGAAAAAAATTAATGAAAAAGGAAAATCTTCCCGAAAAGATCTGCCCTGTTTGTGGGAGACCTTTTAAGTGGAGAAAAAAATGGCAAAAGGATTGGGATAATGTAAAATATTGTAGTGAAAAATGCCGAAAAAATAAATAATGAGCACCGGTCTAATTTGGTTTAGAAATGACCTGAGAATTTCAGATCACGAAGCTCTTAAAACAGCTTGCGAAGATCATGAAAAAGTAATTGGCATTTATTGTTTCGATCCCAGACAATATGAAAAAGATCGATATGGATTTATAAAAACCGGGAAATTCAGAGCGAAGTTCCTCATCCAGACTATTACTGAACTTCAGAAGAACCTTGACTCATTAAATATTCCTCTTTTTATCTATCAGAAAAAACCAGAAGAGATCATCCCTCAAATGATTTCAGAATATGATATTGAAACCATCTATTTTCAAAAAGAATGGATGCAAGAAGAGAAAGCTGTTGAAAATGCGGTGAAGAAGGCTTCAGAAAAAGTTGATTTTAATTCCTATTACCAGCAGTTCTTATATCATCCTGAGGATATTCCCTTTGAATCTTTTCAGGATATTCCAAAGGCCTATACAGCATTTAGAAAGGCCTGTGAAAAGAAAGCTGAGATCAGAGAACTTATCGAAATTCCGAGAGCAATAGCTAAAGCAGATATTTCTAATGAAACTAAAATCCCAAATTTGAAGGACCTGGGATTAGAAGATTTCGAAGCCGACTCAAGATCTGCTTTCCCTTTTAAAGGGGGTGAAGATCAGGCGAAAAACAGAATTAAAGAATACTTCTGGGAAACCGAAAATCTCGCTAAATATAAAGAGACCAGAAACGGACTCATTGGTACACAATATAGTTCTAAACTTTCTGCGTGGCTTGCCAATGGCAGTATTTCCCCAAAACAAATCTACTACGAAGTGAAAAGATTTGAAAAGCAAGTTAGGAGCAACCAAAGTACCTACTGGCTCATTTTCGAATTGATATGGCGGGATTTTTTTAAATACGTATCCCTAAAACACGGTAATAAGATCTTTAAACTTGGAGGAATCCTTGACCGGGATTTAGAATGGAAAAAAGATAAAAATAAGCTCCAGCAATGGATTAATGGTAAAACCCAGTATGATTTTGTAAATGCTAACATGAAAGAGATCGCCACTACGGGATTTATGAGTAATCGTGGAAGGCAGAATGTAAATAGTTTCTGGGCGAAAGAAATAAAACAGGACTGGCGTATTGGCGCGGCCTATTTCGAAAGTCTTCTTATAGATTACGATGTTCACAGTAATTGGGGAAACTGGATGTATAACAGCGGAGTGGGAAATGACCCAAGAGATAGAAAATTTAATATCGAAAGTCAGGCAGATCGCTATGACCCAGATCAGGAATATCAGAATTTATGGCTGAAGAATTAAAAACCCTACGCCTCATCCTTGGCGACCAGTTAAATCATAAACATAGCTGGTATAATGGAAATCAGGACAACATTACGTATGTGATGATGGAGATGAGGCAGGAGACAGATTACGTGCAACATCATATCCAGAAGGTCATAGGTTTTTTCAGTTCAATGAGGAATTTCTCAGAGTACCTTGAAGAAAGAGACCATAAGGTAATATACCTCAGCATTAATGATGAAAATAATTTACAAGCCCTGGACAAGAACATTCAAAAACTGGTCTCGGAAAATGGTTTTAAAAAGTTTGAATATCAGCTTCCAGATGAATACCGCTTAGACGAACAGCTGAAAGATTTATGTAATGACCTGGAAATTCCGACTGAAAGTTTCGACTCTGAACATTTCCTCACCAAAAGAAGCGAACTGGAAGAATTCTACCAGGGCAAAAAGCAGCTAACCATGGAGTACTTTTATCGCTACATGCGAAAAAAGCATGGGATACTGATGGCGACAGAGAAGGATCCTGAAGGAGGAAAATGGAATTTTGACAAATCCAATCGTAAAAAATGGAAAGGTGAACCAGAAATTCCGCACGAACGAGGATTTAGAAAAGACGTTTCAGCGATCCATGAAGAAATAGAAAAGGCTGGTATTAAAACTATTGGAAAAGTTGATAATACTAATTTTAACTGGCCTACATCAAGAGAAGATTCACTTTCTGTCTTAAATTATTTCTGCAAAAACCTGTTGGTTCATTTTGGGGATTATCAGGATGCACTGCATACCGAACAGGAATATCTGTTTCATTCTCGTTTATCTTTCAGCATGAATACTAAAATGCTGCATCCCCGGGAAGTTATAGACAGTGTGATAGATCATTACTATGAGAACAAGGATACCATAGACATTTCACAGGTGGAAGGATTTGTGAGGCAGATCCTTGGCTGGAGAGAATATATGCGGGGAATCTACTGGAAAGAAATGCCTGGTTACCGCAGATCCAATAAACTAGGAAACCAGAATCAATTACCAGCATTTTACTGGGATGCAGATACAAAAATGAATTGCCTACACCACTCTATTAAAAATAGCCTTGAAAATGCCTATGCGCATCATATCCAGAGACTCATGATCACTGGAAATTACGCATTGCTAACCCAAACTCATCCAGACGAAGTAGACCAATGGTACCTTGGGATATATATTGACGCCATAGAGTGGGTAGAGATCACTAATACAAGAGGGATGAGCCAGTTTGCAGATGGAGGCATAGTTGCTACCAAACCTTATGTTTCGAGCGGGAGTTATATTAACAAAATGAGCAATTATTGTAAGGATTGCCATTATAAAGTGAGTAAAAAAACTGAAGAGGATGCTTGTCCATTTAACAGTCTTTACTGGAATTTTTTGGACTCAAAAAGGGAAGAATTTAAAGACAATCAACGCATGAATATGATGATGAGCCTTCTGGATAAAAAGGATCCCGAAGAAATGGATAAAATCAGGAAACGCGCAAACAGCATCATCAACAAGCCTTCAGATTTTTAATACGCAAAGTTAAATCAAGGTTAAATGAACAGAGACACCTCCTTCTATTATCTAAATTAGTATCAGAATAAATCAACATTTTAACTAACTAATTTTAATATTAACCATAGGCAAGTACTTTTAGTCTGCCTTAAAATTAACCTGACATGAGAGATTTAATTTGGCTTATTATCGTTTTACTGGTAATTGGATGGCTAGTGGGATATTTTGCATTCCCAGACCTTGGAAGCATAATTCACATTCTAATAGTATTAGCCGTTATACTTATTCTTTATAAGTTACTTACCGGAAGGCGACTTTAGAAACTCGGAAATTTTCAAACCCTTTGAGCGATCAGAGGGTTTTTTATTTATATAATTAAAAGGAAACCATTTATGTGGAAACTTGACAACAAAAAGGCTTTGATCACCGGCGGAACAAAAGGCATTGGTCGTGCCTGCGTGATCGAATTCTTAAAATTGGGGGCTGAAGTTTTTTTTACCTCAAGAAGTGAGGACGATATCAAGGCCTTTGAAAAAGAATTAAAAAATAAAGGCTATAAGGTACATGGCATCAAAGCCGATTCTGCAAAAAAAGAAGATCGCGAAAGTATCGTGAAATGGATAGATAAAAATTGGGGCAAACTGGATGTGCTAGTTAATAATGCCGGCATTAATATTCGTAAAAGAGCGAATGATTATTCTGAAGAGGAATTTAGAAAAGTACTTGAAATCAACCTTATCGCTCCTTTCGAAATTAGCAGATTGCTATTTTCAAACCTTAAAAATTCCGGAAACGCCTCGATCATCAACGTTGCCTCCTCTGCAGCTATACAGGATGTAGGAACCGGGACTCCGTATGCCATGTCCAAATCTGGTCTTTTACAACAATCTAGAAGTCTGGCTGTAGAATGGGCAGGTGAAGGCATCAGGGTTAACTCGGTATCCCCATGGTTTACCAAAACGCCATTAACCGAAGGATTTCTTCATAATGAAGAAAAAATGAATTCAATTCTAAACCGAACCCCGCTAAACCGGGTTGCAGAAGCTGAAGAAATATCTTCGATCATCTCCTTTTTAGCAATGGATAAATCATCCTTTATTACCGGGCAGAATATTATTGCCGATGGCGGTATGAGCATTAATGCACTGTAAACAGAGATATTTAGTATCTTTAGAAAAACTAACTAAATGAAAAAATTACTATTCCTTTTAATGCTTGGGTGTTTCGTAATATCCTGCAACGAAAAAAAGAAAGAACAGGATGCTCCTTCAGAAGATCCTAATCTTGAGATCCATGAAAAAATCGCCATGGCGAATGGCTTTAAAGAATTCGATAGCATAAGTGAGCTGAAATTTACTTTCAATGTCAAGGTCAACGATACCCTACGATCTGAAAGACAATGGGTTTGGAATCTAAAAAGTGATAAAATAAGCCTTACTGAAAAGGATTCTACCATGAGCTATACGAAAAAGGATAGCCTGGCGAAGGAAAAAGAATATATAGATCAAAGATTCGTGAACGATTCTTACTGGTTATTATTCCCTTACCAGTTAGAATGGTCTGACGCAGAAATAAGTGAAGCTAAAACTGCAAAGGCACCCATAAGTGGTGAAGAAATGCAAATGCTTACGGTAAGCTATCCTTCTGAAGGCGGTTATACGCCGGGTGACAGTTATGATATTTATTTTGATGACGATTACATGATCCAAGAATGGGTATATAAGGCTTCCGGTGGTGGTAGAGAAATGGCAACAACCTGGGAAGATTATGAAGATTTTAATGGAGTGAAGATCTCCAAAATGCATAAATCTGGAGATGGTTCTTTTGAATTGTTTTTCACCAATATTTCAGTAGAAGAATAGAACATTTTATTTAAGAAAAAAGGAGGCGAATGCCTCCTTTTTTTGTTTTATCCATCTCTGAAACCAACAGAATGAAGATTACTCCCTATGTAAATTTTAATCTTGCTTGCTCAAAATACCTTTTTTCAGGATCTGCCCGAATTCAAACATATCTTCATACGAACAGTAAAATGGTGCTGGAGCCAGCCTTATCACATTAGGTTCACGCCAATCTGTGATCACACCTTCGTCCATTAAATAACGGAATAACTCTTTCCCTTCTCCGTGTAAAAATACAGATAATTGGGTTCCTCTATTTTCCTGTTCTGCTGGCGTAATGATCTCAAAAGTACTATCTACTTCCTTATCAATTTCATGTAGCACAAATTCTAAATAGGCTACGATTTTATTTCGTTTCTCAATCAAGGCAGGCATTCCCACCTCATCAAACATTTCCAGAGACGCTAAGTATGGTGCCATTGCCAGAATTGGCGCATTGCTAATTTGCCAGGCATCTGCCGTTGGTTCAGGTTGAAATTCGGGTTCCATTAAGAAGCGTCTTTCTTTATTATGACCCCACCAGCCTTCAAATCTTGGAATATCTTTTTTGTTATGATATTTTTCATTAATGAAACATCCGGAAGCATTTCCAGGACCTGAATTCATATATTTATAGCTGCACCAGGCCGCAAAATCTACATTCCATTCGCTTAATTTCAGCTCGATATTTCCTGCAGCATGCGCAAGGTCCCAGCCTACGAAAGCTCCCACCTCATGGCCCACTTTGGTAATGGTTTCCATATCAAAAACCTGTCCGGTATAATAATTAACTCCTCCAATAAGCACTAGAGCACACTCCTCGCCTACTTCCCTTATCTTATCCAACACATCTTCAGTCCTGAAATTATTCTCTCCATCACGCTTTTTGATTTCCACTATTGCATCTTTAGGATCATACCCATGAAACCTTACTTGGCTGGAGATCATATATTGATCGCTAGGAAAAGCCTTTTCTTCACAAATGATCTTATAGCGTTTTCCAGATGGCCTGTAAAATGAAACCATTAATAAGTGAAGATTCACAGTGAGCGTATTCATCACAGTAACTTCAGTAGATTTTGCTCCTACTACCTTGGCGAGTTTTTCTGAAAATCTTTCATGATAGTCCCACCAGGATTTTTCAGCATAAAAATGACCTTCCACCGCAAGTTCTGCCCAGTCTTTCATCACCTCATCAACATACTTCTGAGCGCTTTTAGGTTGCAGTCCCAAAGAATTACCTACAAAATAGATCACGTCTTTTCCATTCACTTTAGGAAAGATGAATTCTTCCCTGTACTTCGAAAGTTTATCGTCCTTATCTAGTTGTCTGGCAAATTCCCTGGTATTCTCGAACTGCATATTTTCAATTTTTGGTAAAAATACAATTTCGTTTTAAAAGACGTAGAGCCGAAACACCGCATAAAATCTTTAATTTTGCCTCAAAATTGATGATATGCATTTTTTACCCGAAGACATAGACGATTACATTGTAGCCCATTCCCAGTCCGAACCAAAGCTCCTTGCCGACCTCAACCGGGAAACCAATCAAAAAGTGATGCAGCCAAGGATGCTAAGTGGTCACTACCAGGGCCGGGTGCTAAGTTTGCTTTCTAAAATGAAAACACCTAGAAGCATATTGGAGATCGGCACCTACACCGGGTATTCTGCGCTTTGCCTGGCTGAAGGCCTTGCTAAGGACGGAATGTTGCATACTATAGATGTGAATGAAGAATTATTTGATTTTCAGAAAAAGTATTTTGAAAGGTCTGATTATAAAAACCAGATAAAACAATATCTGGGAGATGCGACCGAGATAATCCCTGAAATTGATGCAAAATTTGATCTGGTCTTTATTGATGCAGACAAGCCTAACTATCCTACATATTTCGAAATCATAATCGATAAAATGAACCCCGGCGGAATTATCTTATCAGATAATGTTTTATGGTCTGGGAAGGTCGTTCAAAAGGTAAAAAAAGATGATGAATCTACACTGGCTCTTTTAGAATACAATAAAATGCTGAATGAAGATAAACGTGTAGAAACCGTTATACTGCCTATACGAGACGGCCTTACCTTAACCAGGGTGATCTAGAAATATAATCGCCTGCCCGATTTATCATAAAGCTTATAGAATATTATGGCCATGACAATGCCCACGATCATCCCTACTATAATATCTCCCGGGTAATGAACTCCAACGTAGATTCGGCTCATTACAAAAATAATCGGCCAGATATAGGCCAGATATATCCATTTCGTTTTTTGCGATATTACCAGAACAATAAAGGTCGTGGCAGCAAAGGAAGTTGAGGAGTGTCCTGAAAAAAAACTATAATTTGTTGGTTCCTGAAGAATTCTAATTACTTCCTCGAGTTCAGGCGTATTATTCGGCCTTAATCGTAAAGCTATTCCCTTGACCAAATTGGTAAGTCCCCAGGTAGTAAAAACGGTAGCTAAAAGAAATAAAGAAGAAAAAGAAGCCTTTCTCCAATGAAAAGCCAGAAAGAAAAAAAGAAAGAATAAAAGGTAAAGCGGGATCCAGTGTCTTGGATTGGTCACAAAGATCCAAAAGGCGTCGTATCTTTCGATACCCAGATTATTGAGATAAATAAACAAGTCTCTGTCCCATTGCTCAATCTGTTCCCACATGATTTAAACAATTACAATTAGTGCTTTCGTCTTACAGAGCCCGAAATCTCTTCAATATCTTCTTTAACCTTATCTATTTCTCCTCTTACGTCTTTGGTGAAATCTGTATCTATACCTTGCTTTTCAGCACTTTTCTGGATCTCACTCTTGATATCGTTCGAGGCATTTCTAATGGCTTTCATGCCTTTTCCCAATCCTCTGGCAATATCCGGAATCTTATCGGCTCCAAATACCATCACCAAAATGAACATGATAAAGGCTATTTCAGCTCCACTAATAAATAAAGGTAACATATGCATAGCAGGACAAATATAAATACAAATCTAAGCATAAAAAAAGCCGACTCGTTAAAGTCGGCTTAAATATTATTTCTTAAAATTCCTATTCCTGAGAAGCATCTTTGAACTCTTCGAATTCATTTTTGGTCTCAGCTTTAGGCCAACTATTGTTGTTCACATCAACATCTGCTGTTTCAAGATCTGGATCCAGAGTAATCTTAGTGATCTCCTTATTTGTTGGGATCACTTTGCTCACTACCTCATCGTTTTTTCTCCAGATTTGTACTGGATAAGTAACTTTTTCTGAAGTACCATCAGCATAGGTAAGCTCGGCAATAATTGGCATTACCAATCCACCCGGCTTTTCAAAAACCACCTGGTAGAAATATTTAGGAGCTTTAAGATTCTTTCTCTCTTCCTCGCTAAAGTTATCCATCAAATAAGCCTGAAGAGTTTCAGAATTCTCTAAAAGAGACTTATTCTTCATATCCTCATTGAATTCTTCATCATCTTCGGTCACCACGTAAAGAGCTTTAGTTTCTTCTGGAGTGGTTCCATATCTCTGCAACATTTCCTTTCCAGCCTTGGTAGGAGTATCTGTAACATAATATTTATTCACTTCTTTGATCCCTATATCAACATTATCTGTAGTATAGAACCATCCTCTCCAGAACCAGTCAAGGTCTACACTTGAAGCATCTTCCATAGTTCTGAAGAAATCTTCTGGAGTTGGGTGTTTGAACATCCACCTGTGAGAATAAGTTTTGAAAGCATAATCAAAAAGCTCACGTCCCATAATGGTCTCACGAAGAATATTCAGGGCAGTTGCCGGTTTTCCATAAGCATTATTACCTAATTGGTGAACCTGCTCTGGGTTAGACATGATTGGGGAAATATAGTTCTGATTTCCTTTCATGTAGCTAACTATCTTACTTGGCTCTCCCCTTCTTGAAGGATATTTATCTAATGGCGCGATAGCTTCAGGATATTCTTCTGCGAATTCCTGCTCTGCCACATACTGAACAAAAGTATTGATCCCTTCGTCCATCCATCCCCACTGGCGCTCATCTGAGTTCACGATCATTGGGAAGAAATTATGCCCTACTTCGTGGATAATAACACTTATCATCCCGAATTTTGTACGGTCACTATAGTTTCCATCCTCGTCTGGACGTCCATAATTCCAGCAGATCATAGGATATTCCATTCCCTGATTCTTAGCATGTACAGAAACTGCTTTGTGATACGGATACTGAAAAGTATGATCTGAATAGCTTTTTAAGGTACTAGCAACAGCTCTTGTAGACCATTGTTCCCAAAGAGGATTTCCTTCTTTTGGATAAACAGAAACAGCCATTACATCTTTCCCCATCACATCTACAGCCATCATATCCAAAATGAATTTTCTGGAAGTAGAGAATGCGAAATCACGAACCATATCTGCTTTATAGGTCCAGGTTTTGGTTTTATCTGAAAAACCTTTTTCAGCCTTTTCAGCTTCCTCCTGGGTAACGATCAATACAGGCTTATCATAGCTCTTTTTAGCCTGCTCGTATCGCTTCATCATGTCTTTAGAGTAAACCTCTTTTCTATTCTGAAGTTCTCCTGTAGCTTCCATAACGTGATCTGCAGGAACAGTGATATTCACTTCGTAATCTCCAAATGGAAGAGCGAACTCACCATTTCCCCAGAACTGATAGTTCTGCCATCCTTCAACGTCATTATAAACCGCCATTCTTGGGAAGAATTGAGCGATCACATAAGCTTTATTACCATCTTCTTCGAAGTATTCATAACCAGAACGCGCACGGTTAGTTACGTGATTATTTACATTGTATGACCATTTAATTTCGAAAGTATAGCTTTCTCCCGCTTTGAGAGCCTGAGGCATATCTATACGCATCATAGTTTGGTGAATGGTATATTTTAATGGAGTACCATCTTTAGAAACCTCTTTTATATTGAATCCACCATCAAAAGCTTCTTCCATATATGTACTGGTAAATCTACCTGGAGTGGCTACCGGGGCCATTCCCTCCCCATCCTTTTGAGGAGCATCCTTTTTACGGATATTTTGATCTAGCTGAACCCAAAGATATTCAAGGTTCTGTGGAGAATTATTGTGATAGGTGATAGTTTCTTCACCTGTAATTACTGAATTCTTATCATCAAGAACGATATCCATTTTATAATCGGCTTCGTTCTGGTAATAAGCAGGTCCCGGTGCACCGGAAGCTGTTCTATATTGGTTAGGAGTGGCCATCTCCTGGTACATTTGCCTGAATTTGTTTTGGTTTGTGTGGCCTTCCTGCCGCGCTTCTTTCTGTTCCGTTTCCTGCGCAGATACACCTGCAAAAACGAACATCAAAAACACGGAGCATAGCATGTTTAATTTCTTCATTTACTTTGTTTTAATTTAAGGTTGCTAAAAATAATTATTTAAAATTCCTTCCAAGAGAACTTTTTAAAAATTTATTGTTTTACTGCCGTTGCTTTTAACCAGCAACATACTTTCAATTTCTTCACCTTTTTTTACGTGAACTATATTTTTCTGAGAATCAAATAGATCTGTGAGAATAAGATTTTCCACGGTGATCTTATCAAATTTTTGAATATTAGTGCCTTCGATGAACATCACGATTTGATCTGCATCGAATTTGCTTCCCAGTAATTTGAGTGGTTGTTTATTCCCGTTGATTGTGATATGGAGTTTTTTATCTATATATTTCTCCATTACAGCCTTATTCTTTTCAAGGTCTTCTTTATAAGAAAGACTAATCTCTTTCTGGTACCTTTTAGAAAGTACATCCTCAAGATCATCTATAAAGACTCTGGATATTATTTGAAGGCTCTGCTTATCTTCCTTGTACTCTATTTCGGTAACACTTAGATAAGTTTCGTGATCCCTTTTAGCAAAAGAACTAGCTAAAACAAGGATAAGCAAAAGAGTAAAAGTCTTCTTCATATTTATTTTTGGTACTAAAGGAGCAAATATTGAACCAAAACCGATAATTTTTGGTTGCAGTGGTTAGACCTATATAAAACTAAAAGGTTTAAAATCAGTAAGAAATTATCCTGGAATTTGTGAAGATGAATTTAAACTACTTCCTCTTCGTTCTCTAAAATCCTCGATCCTGGTCTGGAAATATTCAATGAGGACAAAGGCGTTATTATTTATAACAAGTCTTTTAAAATGAACGTCCTCCGCACAATAGTAAACAAAATTACATATTTCGTTTTCATTGAGTTCCAGGTCTTCCCTAAAGAATTCATGACCTACGATGGCGATACTCTTATTTGCCAGTTCTCGCGGAGTATAATTTTTAGGCTTTTCTTTTTCCCCTGCCAATCTATCAATAACGGCACCTGCGATCTTGCCAATCCTGATTCCTCCATTAGCCACAGGCTTCTCATAGGGATTCATCTCCCGGTCTTTCCTGATGAAATCATTAAGATTATTCTGAAGCTCATATTTTTTCTCTACATCGGTGATCGATATCTTGGAAAGATCATTAGCAAGATGACCAGATAATTTAATATCGTCAATAACCACCTCAGCCAGTTCATTCATCTTATCGTTAAGCTCAATAACGAGGCTTTCATCCTCTATCATTTTCCTGGAAACCACAATAGTAGTATTCTGAAATTGTATCGATGAAACGTACAAACTATCATTTTCATGAGCGTAGATCTTAAATTCTCCTTCTTTGTTTGTAACAGCTCCTTTTTCCAGGTTAAGGTTTATAATGTGGATTTTCTCAATATCAGGATTCCCGGCTTCTACTCTACCACTTAATAAAACCGACTCCTGGGCCTTTGCCGAAAAACCAATCAGGCAAAAGAAAAAGATCAAACTAAGTATGCCTTTTTTACTATAGAATTTATATTTCAAATTATAAATATTGTTATTGATTATAGTCATGATTTTACAAAAAAAAGGAATTTAATCTATTTCACGTAAGGCTTTGAAAGAATCTATTTTAAGTTTGAATAATTCAATTAACTGCAGCACCTTATTTTCATCAACCAGCCTTGTATATTCCGGGTCATCGACACAATAGAATAAAAAATTAATAATTTCAGATTCCTTAAGATCTAACTGCAAGACAAAGAAAAATTTTCCTACAAGATCTAGACCTTTATTAACCATTATAGATCTTTCATTATTTTCTTCGGCTTTTTCCAGCTGTTTTATTTTTCCGTTCAGGGTATTTATCACGGTTAATAAAGGTCCTCCATTCTTGGCAGATTGTACTGCCAGTTGCAGACTCGTTCTTCTTGGTTTGGGAAAAGGAATACCCAGTTTCTCGTGCTCAGATTTAGGAATCTTATCCAAGTCTTTCATTAGGACTCCAGAAAGTTTAATATCATCTATCTGTACTTCATCCAGTTCATTATACTTTTCTCTCATTATAATGGTCAGGAAGTTTTCAAAGAAAGATCTTCTAACTACAACTCTTTTATGCTCAAACTGAAGGGAGGAAAAGTAAAGTGTATCTCCCTCTATAGCAGGGATCTTAAATATCCCCTCCTCATTGGTGGTAGTTCCCGTTTCACCTGTTAAATTCACCACGTGTATTCCAGATAAATTCTGACTGCTGTCCACCACTACTTTACCTACAAGGATCTCCCGCTGTTGTGCTTTTAATTGTTCTACCTGTAGAAGGAAGAGAAAGAATAGCAATAGATATTGGATGTAGTTATTTTTCAATTATTCAGTTATTTGTCTAAGCTCCAGAAATTCCTGTTTCCTGGATTTATAATATTCAATGATCTCCAACCTGTTTGCTGTAGAAACAAGTTTTTCAAATTCTTCTGATTCTGCACAATAAAAAAGGAAATTTTCCACTTCGCTTTCGGGCAGACCAAGTTCATTTATAAAGAATTCCTCTCCCATTACATCTATTTCATTCTGTACCCTCTGCTGTAATTTATCCTGTTTATCTAAAGCTTTAAGGTATTTCGTTCTGCCATTAATGTCATTCATTATAACATCTAAAGGGACACCACCCAGTAGAACTCCAATATATTGCCATCGGCTTGTAATATTTGCATTCGCGGTATACAATCTTCTTTCGGTTTGACTGAGTTTTTTTTCAGGATATGGAATGCCATATTGCTGCCGATCCAAATATTTGACCTTCGGCAGATCTGAATCCAGGTACCCGCTAAGTTTCAGGTCAGAGATCCTTACCTCATCCAATTCATTTCTTGAAGGGAAAAGTTTTACTCTAACGCCGCCGGCGTCAATATCGGTCTGGGCAATAACTATCTTTCTTTTTTCAAATTGAACGGAAGAAAACAGCAAGGTATCACCTGACCTTGAATAGATCCTGAATTCCCCTGAATCATCGCTGGTAGTGCCCTGCTCCAGGCTCAGATTTACAATATGAATATTTGCTGTCGATAGACTGTCAGATACAATTTGTCCCTCCAGCAAGGTTGTTTGCTGAGAGTACATATTATATTCCGCAGAAAAAAGCAGCAGAAAAAAAGGCCAGAGGCCTAAAGCGTTTTTTAAGATCAAGACGAATTGGTTAGTATTCGATTGATTTATAACGTTGGAAATTTCGATTTCGCCTTTAGAAGGCTGTAAACTTTTGTTAATGCCTGTGATTCTCTAAATTTACAGTAAAAAACATGATCAACGCGATACTTGCCAGCACCTCAACTTTACATAACCAGGAATACCTGGAATATCTAATTCCGCACTTACCTGAATTATATAATAATATAGATGAGATCTTATTTATTCCTTACGCAAGGCCGGGCGGAATTTCCCATGAAGAATACACGGCAAAAGCAGCGGAAGCATTTTCTAAAGCAGGCATAAAAGTGAAAGGCATTAATGAATTCAAGGATCCGGTAGAGGCAGTAAAAGAGGCTAAGGGGATTTTTACAGGTGGAGGAAATACATTCCTGCTTGTATCAGAATTATACAGAAACAAGGTGATGAACGTTATTAAAGAGGTGGTTAAAAATGGTACTCCATATATGGGAACCAGTGCCGGGACCAACATTGCAGGTCTAAGTATGCAAACCACCAACGATATGCCTATTGTTTACCCACCATCATTCCAGACCCTTGGATTAGTTCCATTTAATATCAATCCTCATTATTTAGATCCAGATCCAAATTCTGAACATAAAGGAGAGACAAGAGAAACCAGGATCAAAGAGTTTCATGGAATTAATTCTCAACCGGTGATTGGTTTAAGAGAAGGAAGCTGGCTGGAATTAAAGGATAATAAAGTTACGTTAAAAGGAAAGCTGCAGGCCAGACTTTTCAAAAAGGATAAATTACCTTTCGAAATAGATACTGAAACAGATTTAACCGATTTAAACTAATATGGATTACCAACGAATCCTCGATACTATTCACGATGAAATGAGTTACCGGGATGTTACCGGAAAAGTAGCCTCCTACATTCCGGAACTCGCAAAAGTAGACCGAAGAAAATTCGGAATGCACGTTTATTGTGGGGATCAAAAACATTTTTCGTTTGGTGACAGCGAGGAGAATTTTTCCATCCAAAGTATCTCGAAGGTTTTTACACTGGCAATGGCGATGCGATTAATGGGTGAAGATCTCTGGGACCGTTTAAATGTGGAACCATCAGGAGACCCATTCAATAGTTTAACTCAGCTGGAGTATGAAAGTGGTATTCCCAGGAATCCTTTTATAAACGCAGGAGCTTTGGTACTTTCTGATATTCTTGTAGATCAACTGGAAAATCCTAAACAGGAATTGCTGGATTTCGTGAGAAAGATCACTGGTGATCCAGATATTCAATATGATGAAAAAGTAGCAGCATCAGAAAAAGCAACGGGATATAGAAATATTGCTCTGGTAAATTACATCAAAGCACTCGGGAATATCAAATGTGACGTTGAACCTATTGTAGATTTCTATTTCTACCAATGTTCATTATCCATGTCGTGTAAAGATCTATCGAAGGCTTTTATGATCTTTGCCAATAAAGGGAAAATGTTAGAAACCAATGAAAAGATTTTAAAACCGAAAACTGTAAAAAGGATCAATGCTTTAATGCAAACCTGTGGTTTCTATGATGAGGCCGGCGAATTTAGTTTCCAGGTAGGTCTGCCTGGAAAAAGTGGGGTTGGTGGTGGAATTGTCGCCATACACCCCGATAATTATTCAGTAGCGGTATGGAGTCCTATTCTAAATGAAAAAGGGAATTCAGAATTGGGTATGAAAGCTTTGGAAAGGTTCACTACCCTCACCGGTGTTTCTGTATTCTAATTTTCGGGCACAAAAAAATGCCTTCCGAAGATCGGAAAGCATTCCTTTATAAATTGAACACTGCTAAAATTAAAGTGCTGCGACGTGCTTAGTCAAATTTGACTTTAGGTTAGCAGCTTTATTATCGTGAATGATATTTTTCTTAGCCAATTTATCCACCATAGAAATTACTGCAGGCAACATAGCCTCAGCCTCTTTCTTATCGGCTTCACGCAATTTCTTGATCGCGTTTCTTGTAGTTTTATGCTGGTAGCGATTTCTAAGACGCTTAGTCTCATTGCTACGAATCCTCTTCAACGCTGACTTATGATTTGCCATTACAATTATTATTTAAATGTTTTTTAAAAGTAGTCCGTAGGGGAATCGAACCCCTGTTACCAGGATGAAAACCTGGCGTCCTAACCCCTAGACGAACGGACCAAAAATTATTTCAAAGTGCAACTCAGTTTGTTGCTAAAAACAAACACAATTCTTTCAGTGTTTCTTTTCGTAGTCCGTAGGGGAATCGAACCCCTGTTACCAGGATGAAAACCTGGCGTCCTAACCCCTAGACGAACGGACCATTTTGTTTCAAATGCGGATGCAAAAATACAACTTTTTTGGAATGCCGCAAATGTTCTACAAAATTTTTTAAATTTTTTAATAGGCCTTCGCAAAAAGCACTCTTCCCTCGGACGGTTTTCCGGTAAGAACGCACTCTCCCGCCTCTTCTTTTCTATTGAAAGGAATACACCTTATCGTAGCTTTAGTAAGTTCCTTGATCTTATTCTCTGTCTCTGGAGTACCATCCCAATGGGCAGAAATAAATCCAGCTTTCTCTTTCAGAACTTTTTTAAAATCGTCAAAATCATCAACTTCAGTAATATGAGAATCCCGATAATTTTTTGCCTTCGTATAAAGACTCTCCTGGATCTCAGTCATTAGGGCCTTGATCTTACCTACTACTTCATCATTTTTTACGAATTCTTTAGTAAGTGTATCTCTTCTTGCAAGCTCAACCGTTCCTTTTTCGAGATCTTTTGGTCCTATAGCCAATCTTACCGGTACACCTTGCAATTCATATTGCGCGAACTTCCATCCCGGCTTTTGATTATCATTGTCGTCAAACTTAACCGAAACTCCTACCTCCCTTAGTTCTTTAACCAGCTTATTCGCTGCTTCAGAGATCTGTTCCAATTGCTCTTCACTTCTATAGATAGGTACGATCACAACTTGTATAGGCGCAAGATTTGGAGGCAATACCAATCCATTATCATCACTATGTGTCATAATAAGCGCTCCCATAAGCCTGGTAGAAACTCCCCATGAAGTTGCCCATACATATTCCAGCCCGCCTTCTTTAGTGGCAAATTTCACATCAAAAGCTTTTGCGAAATTCTGCCCCAGGAAATGCGAGGTTCCGGCCTGTAAGGCTTTTCCATCCTGCATAAGAGCTTCGATACAATAGGTTTCCAAAGCTCCTGCAAAACGTTCATTCTCGGTTTTTGCTCCTTTAACTACAGGGATTGCCATGAAATTCTCGGCAAACTCAGCATAAATATCATTCATCAATTCAGTTTCCTGAAGAGCCTCTACTTTAGTAGCATGAGCAGTATGACCTTCCTGCCAAAGAAATTCAGCAGTCCTTAGAAATAATCTTGTTCTCATCTCCCAGCGCACCACATTAGCCCACTGATTCACTTTTATTGGAAGGTCTCTATAAGACTGTATCCAGTTTTTATAGGTATTCCAGATGATCGCTTCAGAAGTTGGTCTAACCACAAGTTCTTCTTCCAACTTGGCTTCCGGATCTACCATTAGTTTACCAGGTCTATCTGGATCATTTTTTAGCCTGTAATGGGTTACCACCGCACATTCTTTCGCAAAACCCTCGGCATTCTTCTCTTCAGCCTCGAATAAATGCTTCGGAACAAAAAGTGGAAAATAGGCGTTTTGATGACCTGTCTCTTTGAACATCCTATCCAATTCAGCCTGCATCTTTTCCCATATTGCATAGCCGTAGGGTTTGATAACCATACAGCCTCTAACCGCTGAATTTTCAGCTAAATCGGCCTTTACAACCAATTCATTATACCATTTTGAATAGTCTTCGCTTCGCTTCGTTAAATTCTTACCCATTTCTTGTTATTTGGCATAAAACTTGTAACTTTTACCATTAGTGTATACTAACCGTTCGGGCAAAACTAACCATTTTTAGGATGCCCAACAATAAAAACAATTACCAATGAAACTTTACTACACCTTACGAAATAAACTGAACCTCTTGTTCGTGCCGGTGGTTCTTTTCGCATTGGCATCCTGTGGTTCTTACCAATATTCGGGATATGAAGCCGATGGTATTTATGGAGAATCTAGACCGGGTATATGGGAACAAGCAGATCCTGAAGCGAATGAAGTAAAGCCAAACAATAATAGCACCTATTATAAGAACCTATTTGCTCAACAATCTCAAATGGTTGGAGAGGTACTGGATAATGAAGTTTTTACAGACGTAGACAGTTATAGTTCTAATGATGGATATGAAAATTATTCTGAAGTTGGCGGTGATGTCGCTTATGTAGGCGGAAACGCTCCCTGGGGAGAAGATCCGGATACCTACTCAATTAATATAATTAATACTGGCTTCGGCGGATTCTATTCTCCATGGGGATGGGGATATGGCTACGGCTGGGGACCAGGCTGGGGCGGATTCTATGATCCGTTCTGGGATCCTTTCTACCCTGGATGGGGTCCAGGTTGGGGTCCAGGATGGGCTGCCGGTTGGGGCTACGGAGGTTTTGGATTTGGCATAGGCTATGGATACCCTTACGGATACGGATGGGGTTATGGAGGATTCTACTCCCCTTGGCGCTACAACCATTACCACTATTATAATGATAACGTAGCTTATAACAGAGGAAGAAGAAGTTCTCAAGGCAGCTATAGAGATAGAGACGTTAATAATAGAAGAAGTTCATATTCAAGAAGCATAAGAGATATTAGAACATCTGGTTCTCCAGAACGAACTTCCAGAGTTCAACGAGGAGTTACAGATAATTCCAGAATTTATACCAGAAGCACCAGAAGAACTGAATCTTCAAGAAGTTATGATTCTGGCAGAAGCAGAAGCAGCTCTCCTGTATACCAAAGATCAACGCAAAGCAGTAATAGATCATACCGGTCTTCCCCTACTACTAGGAGTAGCAGTTCAACCAGATCAAGTACCACTAGAAGCTCAAGTAGTTCTAGCAGCAGAGGATCTGGCGCTACAAGGAGTTCAGGTGGATCATCCAGAGGTGGTGGTCGCGGCGGAAGCCGATAATTGAAAATAATCTAAAAATCAAACCTTGCGGGAACCTATCCTGCGAGGTTTTTTTATAACGCAAAGTATTTAAAACATGAAAAGAATTTTATTCTTATTTTTTTTAGCCTCTATCACTTCTTCAATTCAAGCTCAGGATCTAAGAGATGCCTACCGCTATTCAAATAATGAATTATCAGGTACCGCGAGATTTATGGGAATGAGCGGAGCTTTTGGTGCCCTTGGAGGTGATATTTCTGCCATGTCCCTAAACCCTGCTTCTTCAGCTGTCTTTTTATCAAGCAGTGCCTCGATAACCTTCGGCTATAGAAGCCTGGAAAACAATATTCAATTCAATGATGGAAGAAGCAGCAGCGAGGAAGATAATTTTGACCTGACCAATGCAGGGGGAGTTTTTGTTTTTAGAGATAACGAAGAAAGCGACTGGCGAAAATTTTCGATAGGACTAAATTACACTACAGAATCAAATTATGATGAAAACTATTCGGTCCGCGGAAATTCCTCTAACTCTCTAGATCAGTATTTTTTGGATTATGCAGACGGAATTCCCTTAGAACTATTGCAGCTTCAGGACGACGAAAGCATTTCCAGCCTTTATTCCTTCCTTGGAGAGAATTATGGTTTTGCAGCTCAGCAAGCATTCCTTGGCTACCAGGGTTATGTAATTGAAGCAGAAGTTGATGATCCTGATAATACAGAATATTATTCACTAATTGGGCCAGGGAATTTTGACCAGCGATATCGATATGCTGCAACCGGCATTAACGGGAAGCTTACGTTTAATGCTGCTACTCAGTACAAAGATTTCCTATATTTAGGCCTGAACCTTAATTCTCACTTTATTAATTATGAGAATTCAACTGAATTCACTGAATTCAACAACAATACCGGAAGCGAAACTACCGAGGTGTATTTTGGAAACAGCCTTTTTACCAATGGAGACGGTTTTTCCTTCCAATTAGGAGGTATCGCAAAACTTAGCGATAACATAAGACTAGGACTAACATACGACTCCCCTACCTGGTATACCTTCAGAGAAGAAACGAGACAATACCTGGATTCTAACAATTCATTTGATGAATTCGTGAGCGTATCTCCACAGGTCTTAAATGTTTATCCTGAATATCAACTTAAACTACCTTCTAAATTCAATGGTAGTTTTGCTTATTTATTCGGAAAATCTGGGCTGATAAGTTTTGATTACAGCTGGAAAGATTATTCTAACATGAAATATAGTTCAGATTACGATATCTCTTATGTAGACCTGAATAATAGCATCAATGATGATATGCAGGCAGCATCTACTTACAGAATTGGTGGGGAATACCGTATTTCAAATTTTAGCCTTAGAGCCGGTTACAGGTTTGAAGAAAGCCCATTTAAAGATGAGAATAATGTTGGAGATCTAACTGGATATACCGGTGGTTTAGGATACAGCTTTGGAAACCTGAATATTGACCTTGCTTATAGTTATGCTAATTTTAAAGACAGCAGCACAAGTTTTATTAACACAAGTACTATAGATCGTGACCTATCAAAATTTGTCGTTTCCTTAACCTTCGGACTGTAATTTAATATTTGAATATAAATGAAAAAGCGCCTGAAACAGGCGCTTTTTTTTATCTCATCAAGGTGAAGTTAGACATATATTCCTGGTATTCTCCTGTCTTTTCATCTACGAATTCAACCCTGAACCAGTAATCATCTGCAGGGAGATCATCGCCATTATAGGTTCCGTCCCAACCTTTATTTGTTGGATTTAAACGGGTGATCAATTTACCATACCTATCAAAAACGTATAGTTTTTTAATGCTGATATTACGATCTGTAATTAAATTCCAATGGTCATTATATCCATCTGAATTTGGTGTGAAAAACCGCGGATAACCAACAAGGAAAAAACTTTCGCTGGTTGCCGCTCCGCAACCGTTAAGATCTCTAACACTTACCGTATGGCTACCAGGAGTAACTCCATTAAATACATTACTATCCTGCCAGGAGCCATTATCAAGCCTATACACCAAAATTGCAAATTCCTTGCCTGTAAAATCATCTGTACTTGCTTCCACATTATAACCATCTCCAAAATCTGATCCAGATATATCCACCTGAACGGTCTCAGGCCCAGTGACAGCAGCAACATTAGTGACAAATTCTAATTCACAACCCGATTCGGGATTGGAAATAGTTACACTGACCTGAGGATTCGAAGGTAACTCGTTAAGTTCTATAATTGCATTTGTGCTAATTATCTCCACTCCATCTCTCCATTCATAAAAATAACCATCACCCAGATCTTCCCCCAGGCTAACCGGGTTTTGAACATTCATATTACCATCCACACAAAATATAGTGTTTTCAGAAAGTTCAAATTCAGGAAAATCAAAGGTCTTTAGCTCAAAGTTCACTGCTTCAGATCTACAACCACTTTCTGTGTCTATTACTTCAGCATAAATTATTTTCCCCTCTTCAAATGGAAAAGCTGAAGCATCAGGAATTCTACTTCCGGCATCGACATCTTCCTGTGAAGCATAAAAGAAAACTTCATAATTCATTTCGCTGTTATCGTTGGGAGCTAGCAGGTCGGTTGAAATTTCATTAAGATCAACAAATTCAGCATCTTCTGTACAAACAGGAAAATTAGAAACCTCACCAATTGCAGGACTATCATAAAAAGTAACCGTTACATCATCTTCTTCGGTCTTATTTTCAATTTCGTCGGTAACTATAAGTTTATAATTTCCGGAAGTATTAACCGTAAGAGTTGAGCCATCCTCACCCGGAATTAGATCATACTGGGATGTTGTTTCATTAAAAACAAACCACTCATATTTACTGGCTTCCTCAGTAGTACCATCGATAGTATACTCGTTATCATCACAAACGGAAACCTGGTCGCCCAGATCCAGATCTAGAATAGAGCAATCTGTGGAACCCTGACTACTGGTTTGCTCGAGACTGATATAACCCGGTAAGGTTCGGAAATTTGTAATTACAACGACATAGATCTCATTGGTCTGAGCATTGGGAATACTCATATTCTCGGTCGCATCGTCCAGGTAACTACAATCAACAATTTTATCCGCATTTAGAGAGTTGCCGTCACAATAATCATCCCCACGCTCAAAGGGACCCCATACAACAAAGTCTACATCCAGAGGCGCTCCGGAACCATCTCGGTTTTCAGATTGAGAAATTCTGAAATTTAGGTTCCCAGGATCTTCAATTTGCAGAAAGAACCAGGCAGGATAAGGTTGTTTTAGCAGGCAGCCGTAATCTGGCCCCAACTCTCCATTTATCTGAGTACTATTGGTCTCATTAGAGTTAGGAAAAGTCAATCGTTGATCACCGGCACAAAAAGGCTCGATATCTGAACACAGAGAACCTTGAGCACTCACCGAATAACTGGTTAAAAGCCCGAATAACAGAATCAATATAATCTTAAAAGTGGTTCTCATTCCCGTCATCACCATAACCAACGCAAAATATAAAATATAAAGCAGACAATGTCTTCAGGCTTATTGATTTTTGAATACTGCTAAAAGCTTATAAATATGTATCTTTGCAAGCCAATACGGTTTTAACCGACTATTATTGCAAAAAAGCATGAAAATAGACAAAATATTGAACGAAATTGAAGAGATGGGCGATGCCCATGCGAGCAGTAGTGCAAATACTCCTCTAAGAGAGGATGCTTTTGAAAAAACTGATCAGGAGAAGGTTGATCTTATAAAAGAGGATGTGAAAAACATTCTAGACACCCTGGGTCTTGATCTTACTGATGACAGTTTAAAAGGAACTCCCTTAAGAGTTGCCAAGATGTTCGTGAATGAGATCTTCGCAGGACTTCATCCTAAAAGAAAGCCGAAAGCTTCTACTTTTGAGAACAAATATAAATATGGCGAAATGCTGGTAGAAAAGAACATCACTGTATATTCTACCTGCGAGCACCACTTATTGCCTATCGTGGGAAGAGCTCATGTCGCCTATATTTCAAATGGGACGGTAGTAGGTCTTTCAAAAATGAACCGTATCGTGGATTACTTCGCAAAAAGACCACAGGTTCAGGAAAGAATGACCATGCAAATTGTTCATGAACTTCAAAACGTTCTGGGAACTCTCGATGTTGCCTGTGTCATTGACGCAAAACACCTTTGCGTTAACAGTAGAGGAATTCGCGATATCGAAAGCAGCACCGTTACCAGTGAATTTGGCGGAGCTTTCAAAAAGAAAGAAGTTAGAAGAGAATTTCTGGATTATATTAAATTAGACACATCGTTCTAATAAATCATAAACAACTTATTACATGGCGCTTTACCAGGAACAAAGCCTGATACTTTATAATTCCATGAGCGGTGAAAAAGAAGTTTTCACCCCGATCAACGAAGGAAATGTAGGGATGTACGTTTGCGGACCTACCGTATACAGCAATGTACATTTAGGTAATTGCCGAACTTTTATATCATTTGATCTGGTATTTAGATACCTTAAGCATCTTGGATATAAAGTGCGTTATGTTAGAAATATAACCGATGCCGGGCACCTGGAAAATGATGCCGACAGCGGAGAGGACAGAATTTCTAAAAAAGCCAGGATCGAACAGATCGAGCCCATGGAAGTTGTTCAAAAATATACGGTTGATTTCCATAATATTTTACAGAAATTCAACAATCTACCTCCAAGCATCGAACCTACTGCTACCGGGCATATAGTTGAACAGATAGAGATCATCAAGACCATCCTTGAAAATGGTTTTGCTTATGAAGCGAATGGATCAGTCTATTTTGATGTTTTAAAGTTCAATAAAGAGCATTCTTACGGTAGATTAAGTGGTAGAGCGATCGAAGATATGATCGCGAACACGAGAGAACTGCAGGCACAAAGCGATAAGAAAAATCCACAGGATTTTGCACTCTGGAAAAAAGCAGAGCCGCAGCATATCATGAGATGGCCTTCTCCATGGAGCGACGGATTCCCCGGCTGGCATCTTGAATGTACCGTAATGAGCACAAAATACCTGGGAGAAGAATTTGATATTCATGGCGGCGGAATGGACCTTAAGTTCCCACACCATGAATGTGAAATAGCTCAGGGAGAAGCGGCTACCGGAAAGTCTCCTGTTAATTACTGGCTGCACGCCAATATGCTTACTTTAAACGGTAAGAAAATGGCAAAAAGTACAGGTAATTTCATTCTTCCTGAACAGATATTCACCGGAAATAATGATGTGCTAACCAAAGCATTTTCGCCAAACGTTGTGAGATTCTTTATCCTGCAAGCACATTACCGAAGCATACTAGATTTTTCAAGCGAAGCCTTACTTGGAAGCGAAAAAGGCTTTAACCGACTTATGGAGGCTTATTATTCGGTTGAAGATCTTCCTGTTTCAGATAACACCAGTTTTGATCTCGCAGGATGGAAACAGTCATGCTACGACGCCATGAATGATGACTTTAATAGTCCTATTGTCATAGCTAAACTTTTTGATGCCGTTAAAACCATCAATAGTATTAAAGATGGTTCTGTTACAATTACCGAAGCAGACAGGGGTGAATTAAAATCTACTATGAGCAATTTCATGTTTGATATCCTTGGATTATTGGACGGTGTATCAGAAAATGAAAATGGACAGGAAAAGCTAACAGGAACTATTGAATTATTGATCAAGTTAAGAGCTGAAGCCAGAAGCAATAAGAATTTTGCTTTAAGCGACCAGATTAGGGATCAATTAGAGGAGATAGGTATACAACTAAAGGACGGGAAAGAAGGCACATCCTTCTCTGTAAAATAGATTTTATTATGCTGAACCGATGGTTAAGTAAAATATTGACCGCAATTGTTCAGTTCTACAAGAAATTTATTTCTCCGCTTACTCCTGCTTCCTGTAGATACCAACCCACTTGCTCCAGTTACATGCTGGAAGCCATAGAATTACACGGACCAATTAAAGGCTTCTGGCTGGGACTAAAACGCATAGGCAGATGCCACCCCTGGGGAGGATCCGGCTACGATCCCGTTCCCGGAAAATCCAGGAGCAAAACGAGCTAAAGAAAAGGCAAATATGTATATTTACGCCTAATCAAAAATATTAGTATGCTGCTTAATGCCATTCGCTGGAATCCCTCTGAAGGATTAGATCTAGGATTTTTCACTCTTCACTATTACAGCTTAATGTTTTTAATCGCCTTCACCCTGGGCTGGTATATCATGAAGGCTATTTATACAAGGGAAAATATTTCTGTCGAAAAATTAGATTCCTTATTTATATATACGGTACTCGCTACTTTGATTGGAGCCAGGCTTGGACATGTTATTTTTTACGATTGGGAGTATTTTCAAAATCACCTTTTAGAAATTTTCCTTCCGGTACGCTTTGAACCAGAATTTGAATTCACCGGCTTTAGAGGTCTTGCTAGTCATGGTGCCGCCATAGGTATTATTATTGCCATGTACCTTTACTCAAAAAGGATCATTGAAAAACCGGTGCTTTGGATCTTGGACAGGATCGTGATCCCGGTAGCGAGTGGAGCTATATTCGTTAGAATTGGAAATTTCATCAATTCAGAGATCATTGGTAAACCTACAAATTCAGATTACGGTATTATATTCGAAAAATTAGGCGAGGACTTCGCAAGACACCCTGCTCAATTATACGAATCGGCCTGTTACCTGGTCATATTTATCATTTTATGGTATCTGTACTGGAAAACGGAAAAACGGTTTAAAACAGGTTACTTATTTGGCCTGTTCCTTGTATTACTTTGGACAGTTAGATTCTTTATTGAATTTATTAAAGAACCACAGGTAGGTGAACGTGCTAACTGGCTGCTAAATACTGGCCAATGGCTAAGTATTCCTTTTGTTATCGCCGGTCTATACTTCATGTACCGTCCTGTTAAAAGAAAAACAGTATGAAAAAACGAATTTTAAGTCTGGCAGGCCTTAGTCTGTTCATAAGCCTTTCTTTCACTTCTTGCGAAGAGGATAAAAAGGAAGAGGTTATAGAAACCGAACCTATCACTTTCACCAAGGAAGGTGAATTATACATGATCAAAGCTTCGGGAGATACGCTCAAAAAACTGGATATAGAACTGGCTGAATCTGATTACGAACATCAGACAGGCCTTATGTATCGAGAGAATATGGAAGATGACCAAGGCATGCTTTTTATTTACGATTCTGAGAGAGTTAGAAGCTTTTATATGAAGAACACCTACATACCTTTAGATATTATTTATTACGCTGCAGACAGCACTTTGGTGAGTATTCAGAAGAATGCTACACCAAGAGATGAAACTTCCTTACCTTCAGAAGGACCTGCACAATTTGTCCTTGAGATCAATGGAGGACTTTCAGATCAATGGGGTGTTGAGCAAGGCGATAAAATAAGCTTCAAAAGAGATTAAAAATTCATCTTTTAATTCCTGAATAAGCGTAAAACAAAAAAAAGGCTTTCCAGTTTGGAAAGCCTTTTTTTTGTTTTATATATCTACAGCTTACGCCGTAGCAGCCTCTTCTGTCTTAGGCTTTTCTTTCTTTTGGATAGAAGACTTCTTCTTCACGCTATCGAACATTATCGGAGTTGCAATGAACAATGAAGAGTAAGTACCTACGATCACACCCACTATAAGAGCGAACATAAATCCTCTGATACTTTCACCTCCAAATATGAAGATAGCAAGTAATACTACTAAAGTAGTAAGCGAGGTGTTCAAGGTTCTACTGATCGTACTATTAAGAGCTGAGTTTACTGTCTTATTAAGAGCCCAGCTAGAATGCTCGTTTACGTATTCTCTAATCCTGTCAAATACAACCACGGTATCATTCAGCGAGTAACCAATTACAGTAAGGATCGCCGCGATGAAAGCCTGGTCTATTTCCATATTGAATGGCATCACTTTGTATAGTAATGAGAAAATACCCAATACCACCAAAACATCATGGAATACAGCAGTTACCGCTCCTAAACTAAATTGCCATTTACGGAAACGTAGAAGGATATAAAGGAATACTACGATAAGTGAACCTAATACAGCCCAGAAAGAAGCATTCTTAATATCATCTGCGATGGTAGCTCCAACTTTCATTGATTTCATTACACCAACCTGTTTATCGTCTGCTCCGTCCGTAAATTCTTCGTAAGTTAAATCTGCCGGAAGGTAAGCACCTAGAGCTTCAAAAAGTGATCTTTGAATTTCTTCATCCACTTCAGCACCTTCTTGGTCCACCTTATATTTTGTGGTGATTTTTAACTGGTTGTTTGGACCAAAAGTTTTTGCTTCAGCACTACCAAAAGTAGCGACTAGGTCATTCTGAACTTCAGTAGGGCTTACATCATCGGCAAATCTTACCGTATATGTTCTACCTCCTACAAAATCTACACCTTCGTTCAGACCCTGTGTAATTAACGATCCAATACTAATTACAATAAATAATCCTGAAATTATATATGCAACTTTTCTCTTCTTAAGGAAGTCTATGTTCATGTTAGTGAACAGGTTCTTGGTAAGAGAAGTAGAGAAATCAAGGGATTTTCCTTTTTTACCATATCCGTCAATGAACAGTCTTGTTATGAAAATAGCTGTAAATAAAGAAGTAGCAATACCAATTAATAAGGTAGTTGCGAATCCTTTAATAGGACCTGTTCCAAGAAGGAATAAGATAAGACCTGTAAGACCAGTTGTGATATTCGCATCAAGAATAGACGACAATGCATTATTAAAACCATCTTTAATGGCGTCGCGCTGTAGTTTTCCTTTAGCAAGCTCTTCTTTGATCCTTTCAAAAATAAGTACGTTAGCATCTACAGACATACCAATAGTTAAAACGATACCGGCAATACCAGGAAGCGTTAATACAGCTCCAAGTCCCGCAAGAATACCAAAGATGAATAGGATATTTACTACAAGAGCAACATCTGCAAAAAGACCTGCCTTACCATAATAAAGGATCATCCAAACCAATACAAGGATAAGAGCAATTCCAAATGAATTAATACCGCTGTCTATAGCTTCCTGTCCAAGCGATGGTCCTACAACCTCACTCTGAATAATATCTGCAGAAGCTGGTAATTTACCTGCACGTAGAACGTTCGCTAAATCCTGACCTTCTGTAATTGTAAAGTCTCCTGAGATCTCACTTCTACCTCCAGAAATTGGTCCTGTAGAAACACCTGGTGCAGAATAAACAATATTATCAAGAACGATGGCGATCTGGCTCTGCTCGTTAGAAGCTTTACCAGTCATATCTTCCCAGATCTTAGCTCCGGTTCCATCCATCTGCATGCTTACTGCAATACGACCTAATTGATCGTAAGTTTGCTGAGCATCGGTAATAACACTACCACTCAATGGAGGCTCCATGTTACGATTCCCTTTTAAAGCATAAAGACCTGTTGTTTGAGTATCCTCATCTGCAACTCCCCATACAAATTTTGCATAACGCATATCGCTAGGAAGTAAAGATCTAATTTGAGGATTTTGAAGATAGTCCATCACTTTCGCCGTATCCTGTACTTTGAAAGTTGCGATCACTGGTCCTCCCTGGAATCCTGGAGAAACGATAAGATCAAATAGTGGATTGTTTCCTGTTTCAACTTCAGTACTGTCTGATGAATCTGCTAATAGCTCATCGATCTCATCATCACCTGAAGTAGCAGTAGTATCTGTTTCTTCAGAAACATCTTCCTGAGTTCTCTTCATTTCAGCAAGCCTGTTGTTTGCCTGAACAAGGAAATTTCCTATTTCGTTGTTCTTGTAAACATGCCAGAACTCTAACTGAGCAGTACTCTGCAAAAGGTTTTTAACCCTGCTGATGTCTTTTGCTCCTGGTAATTCAACAAGAATTCTTCCTGAATTTCCAAGACGCTGAATGTTTGGCTGGGTTACTCCAAACTTATCGATACGTTTTCTCAATACTTCGAAAGCTGAAGTAATTGATTCGTCGATCTTTTTTCTGATGATCGGCTCAACTTCTTCATTGCTCATGTTGAAGTTGATCTCGTCACTTAATGTTTTATTTGCAAAAATATCTGGAGATGCAAGTTTTGCATTCGGGATATTGTTGAAAGCTTCGAAGAATAGATCTACATAGTTCTCCTGACTATCAGTCTGTGCTTCATCTGCTTCTGCGATCGCTTTTCTAAAAGCAGGATCTTTTGAATCATTCGCCAATCCGCTTAAGATATCTCTCACGGAAATTTGAAGGATCACATTGATACCTCCTTTAAGGTCAAGCCCTTTGTTAAGCTCTTTGTCTTTTGCGGCATTGTAGCTAATTCCCGCAAATACCTCATCATTACCGATAGAATCCAGGTACCTGGCCTCAGCCTGGTCACGTAGTTCTGAGTAATTCTCTACATCTTCACCAACTTCCTGAACGGCAAACTCCTCAGCATTAGTCTCAACATTATTTGTTATAAACGTAAATGAAAGCTGATAAAGACATACCAGCCCAAACAAAATTGCAAAAACTTTAATCAGTCCTTTATTCTGCATTATTCCTCAAATTATTGATTATTAGGTCTATTTTAAAAACGGACAAATATAGGACTTCAATTATCAAATCCCAATATTTTTTTTTGGATAATTTTAACTTTTAAATCCAACAAAAAAGCCACAAATACTGTGGCTTTCCATGTTATTTTGAATGAATTCTGCTAAAAAATTAAACGTCGAGTAATCCGTTGGTTTTTTTAACACCCTCAGCACTCTCCTTCATTTTTGCTTTTTCAGCATCATCCAATTGTAGTTCCACAATTTTCTCCAAACCATCTTTCCCAAGAATGGCTGGCACACCAATACAAAGGTCTTTAAGACCGTACTCTCCGTCCAGTAAAGCTGAACAAGGAAACATTTTCTTCTGATCACATGCAATCGCCTGTACCAGACCAGACACTGCAGCTCCCGGAGCATACCATGCACTGGTTCCTAAAAGCTTGGTAAGCGTAGCTCCACCAACTTTGGTATCTTCAGAAACCTGATCTAATCTATCTTTAGAAAGAAATGCAGTAACAGGAACAGAATTTCTAGTAGCAAGCCTTGTTAATGGCACCATTCCGGTATCACTATGACCGCCAATCACCATTCCGTCTACGTCTGAAGGAGGACATTCTAGAGCCTCACTAAGTCTGTACTTGAAACGGGCGCTGTCTAAAGCTCCACCCATACCAATGATCTTGTTCTTAGGAAGACCAGTGGTCTTATGAACTAAATAGGTCATGGTATCCATTGGATTACTAACAACGATTAGGGTCACATTTGGAGAATGTTTAATAAGATTTGAAGAAACCTCTTTTACGATCCCCGCGTTGATCCCTATCAATTCTTCTCTGGTCATCCCTGGTTTACGTGGAATCCCACTGGTGATCACCGCGATATCACTATCAGCAGTTTTAGAATAATCGTTAGTACTTCCGGTTATTTTTGTATCGAAGCCATTAAGAGTTGCGGTTTGCATAAGGTCCATTGCTTTACCTTCAGCATAACCTTCTTTTATATCCAGCAACACTACTTCTGAAGCAAAATTTTTGATGGCGACATATTCGGCACAGCTGGCACCAACGGCACCTGCTCCTACTATAGTAACTTTCATGTTAAAATATTATTTGATTTCTATTAATATTGACTGCGAAATTACGAATAATGAGGCAGTAATAATAATAAGGAATGGTTAAATCAAAGAGTCCTTATAATATAAAGTGAAGTCCAAGATTCAAATTCACGAATTTCCCGGCAGTAGCCATTGTTGAAATTTTAAATCTTTCGAAGTATAGATTGAAACCAATATCCCCCTTAAATTGAGCCTCTTTATCATTCAGCCTGGCCAATTCAGAATTTATTTGCGGAAGAGCCACTCCATTTCCTCCGAATTCGTATTCAAAATCTGATTGAGCCACCCCTAACGCGCCGAAAATCTCAAAATTCTCATATCTTTTAGAGGCAAGCACTTCTGCCATCCAAACATTTGCAAAAACGTCAATTAGATCTAGCTGAACAACTTGTTCTACAGAAATTGGGTCGAACTCATATTTTACATCGAAGATATTATAGGCAAGGATTGCAGCTACCTGAAGATTTTCTTCATCATCAAACCTGAAATATTGATTGAAATTGTGCTTAATCCCCACACCATAAGTACTGAACTCTGAACCATCAATTTCCATAGAAGGCAGAGCTCTAACTCCAATTTCCGTACCATATGGTAATCCTACCGAAACCTGCGCGAAAGGATAAATCAAAGCTCCTTTATCGATACCATCTATAGCATCAAAACCGCTTATTGGAATAGTCTGTCCATTAAATTCTACTTCCCCTTCGAACTGAACATCTGTCTCTTTACCAAAGGCAGTAGGCAATATTGCACGATCATCTCCTGTAATAGAAAGGATATTGAAATCATTATTATTAACGGTAAATTCCTTTTTGCTCGTTGGAACGAAAATAGCGTTTCCATGTAAAGACACATCTACCTTCCATTTTTCTAGAGCTCTTGCCGAGGTGAACCAACCAGCTGTTGCCTGGTAAGCAGCACTTTCGGAGGCAGGACTAGCAAAACCATCAGCTAGAAAAAGCATGTCATTTACAAAAAGATCAAGATCTGAATCCCCTTCCTGTGCTGATACAGAAATGGTCATAAAAGGAATTACTAGAAATAAAATATAGGTGAGATTTTTCACGGTGATTTAGGTTTAGGTGGAATAAAAATAGTAAAATTTAGTTTTCGAAATTATCTATATGTAAAAAACCCACACTTAAGAGTTTAGGTGTGGGTCTTTTAATAAATATTTAGTTAAGCTTAAGCATCAATATTAGCATACTTGGCATTCTTTTCGATGAACTCCCGTCGTGGTGGAACCTCATCTCCCATTAACATTGAGAAGATCCTGTCGGCTTCCCCTCCATTGTCAATGTTCACTTTTCTTAGTATTCTGAATTCAGGATCCATAGTAGTATCCCAAAGCTGCTCTGCGTTCATCTCTCCAAGACCTTTATATCTCTGGATCTGAACTCCACCGCTATATTCAGCAGCGATCTCATCACGCTCTTTTTCATTCCACGCATAACGCTTCTTCTGTCCCTTTTTAACAAGGTAAAGTGGCGGTGTTGCGATATAAATGTGACCGTTCTCAATCAACTCCCTCATATATCTAAAGAAGAAAGTCAGGATCAAAGTTTCAATGTGACTACCATCAACGTCGGCATCACACATGATCACAATCTTATGATATCTAAGCTTAGAAAGGTTTAGCGCCTTACTATCCTCTTCGGTACCTATAGTTACCCCAAGGGCAGTATAGATGTTCTTGATCTCTTCGTTATCAAAAACCCTGTGAGACATAGCCTTTTCAACATTTAGGATCTTACCTCTAAGCGGAAGAATCGCCTGGAACTTACGATCTCTACCCTGCTTGGCCGTACCACCCGCCGAGTCTCCCTCGACAAGAAATACTTCACATTGTGCAGGGTCCTGCTCAGAGCAGTCAGATAATTTCCCAGGTAAACCACCAACACTCATGGCAGTTTTTCGCTGAACCATTTCACGGGCTTTTTTCGCGGCATTTCTAGCCTGCGCAGCAAGCATTACTTTTTGAACAATGGTCTTGGCATCATTCGGATTTTCTTCTAAATAATTCTCAAGCATTTCTGAAACAGCCTGAGATACCGCTGAAGTCACCTCACGGTTACCCAGCTTGGTCTTTGTCTGCCCCTCGAACTGAGGCTCAGCAACCTTAACCGAAATTATGGCGGTAAGTCCCTCACGGAAGTCATCACCGGTAATTTCAAATTTTACCTTATCCAGTAATCCGGATGCATCGGCATATTTCTTAAGCGTAGTAGTAAGACCTCTTCTAAACCCGGAAAGGTGAGTTCCACCCTCGTGAGTATTAATGTTATTCACATAAGAATGAAGGTTCTCACTAAAAGAAGTGTTGTAAACCATGGCTACCTCAACAGGAATATCATTCTTCTCACCTTCCATAGAGATCACATCTCCAATGATTGGCTCACGGTTACCGTCTAAAAATTTTATAAATTCCTTCAGACCTTCTTCAGAATGGAAGTCATCATGAACATATTCACCATTATCTTCCTTGTTCCTTTTATCGGTCAGGCTAATTCTTATCCCTTTATTAAGGTAAGCAAGCTCACGCATACGGCTTGCAAGGGTGTCGTAGTTATATTCCAGTGTTTGCTGAAAGATACTTGGATCTGGCTTGAAGGTCACAATGGTACCGCTCAACTCAGTTTCTCCAGTTGGCTTTACAGGATAAAGAGGTTTTCCCAGTTCATATTCCTGTTGCCATATTTTCCCATCTCTATAAACGGTTGCAGTAAGATGCTCAGAAAGTGCATTCACACAACTCACACCAACTCCGTGAAGACCACCGGAAACTTTATAGGAATCTTTATCAAATTTACCACCTGCACCAATTTTAGTCATTACCACCTGTAATGCAGATACGCCTTCTTTTTTATGAAGATCTATAGGAATCCCCCTACCGTTATCTTCAGTAGTAATGGAATTGTCCTCATTGATCGTAACTTTAATATTATCACAGTGTCCCGCAAGCGCCTCATCGATCGAGTTATCAACAACTTCGTATACCAAATGATGCAGTCCTCTAACGCCTGTATCTCCAATATACATTGAAGGTCGCATACGAACATGCTCCATGCCTTCCAGTGCCTGAATACTGTCGGCTGAATAATTATGTTTCTTAGCTTCTTCGCTCATATATATGCTAATTAATTTCGTCTATTTTGGATAACGAACAAATATAACAATTCGCATATTTTTAACAGGTTGAAGCAGCCTTATAACACCTTAAGTTATCAACAAATTATGTGGAAAAACCCGAAGTATTCCGGATCACCGGAACACTTCGGGTTTAATATTTAAATTCCTACAAGGATTAGGCCTTTTGCATCTCTTTTTTTAAGCCGGGAGCAACGTGAGTTTCATTTGCTCTTCCACTAGGATCAAGATCTTTTTGCCATTTCGGGATCCATCTTTTTACAGTTTTCGCTGCAGATTCCTGCGGGAAATGTTTACTAAACAATTCTCTGTAAAAATAAGCCTCTTTGGTTGCCGGAGTGTTCACCGGATATTTCAAGGCCGCTGTCTCCATTTGCACATCACTTACTTGCTTTGAAGCATAGTCAATAAGCTGATCTATCCAGTTGTAACCTACCCCATCGCTAAATTGCTCTTTTTGACGCCACAATACTTCCTCTGGTAAAAATGGTTTCTCTGGCGTGTCAAATGCTTTTCTAAGAACATATTTCTCAACTCCATCATAAGTTACCGGCATTTTTGACTCAGGCACCATTTCCATAGCAGTCTTCAAGAATGCTTTATCAAGGAAAGGCACTCTTGCCTCCAAACCGTGAGCCATCGTAGATTTATCAGCTCTTAAACAATCGGCAGTGGCCAATCTTTGAACTCTTCTAATGGTTTCCTTTTGAAATTCTTCAGCAGAAGGCGCGTTCTTGAAATATAGATACCCTCCAAAGATCTCATCAGATCCTTCTCCGGAAAGCACCACCTTGATCCCTTTATCAGCAATGGCCTTAGAAAGGAAATACATTGGAGTACTGGCCCTTATTGAAGTAACATCATAAGTTTCAAGATGCCATACTAATTTGCTCAATATCTCTATTCCCTCTTCAACCGTAAAATGGATCTCATGATGCTCTGTTCCCAGAAACTCTGCTACTTTCCTGGCTGCAATAAGATCTGGCGCTTCAGAATCCAATCCTATAGAGAAAGAATGTAATTTTTGACCTGAATCTGCCATTAAACGAGCAGCAATCGAAGACGTTAAAGAAGAATCCAAACCTCCGCTTAAAAGAACTCCTAAGGGAACATCTGCCATTAATCTTTTTCTTGTTGCCTCGATAAGGCTTTCTCTTAACTTGGCAAGATCTGCCGGTTGAACCGCTTTTTCTGATTCAAACCAATCTGGCTTATAATATCTCACAAAACCTGTTTGAGGTGTATAATAATGCCCCGGAGGAAATGCTGAAAATTCAACGCAAGTATCAATAAGAGCTTTCATTTCGCTAGCAAACCACATCGCACCGGTTTCATCTGTACCAAAGTAAAGAGGCTTAACTCCAATTGGATCTCTCCCTACGATAAAATCATCTCCATCTACGATTACAAATGAAAAGACTCCATCAAGCATATCTACAAAATCATAACCGTATTTCTCATAAAGGTGCACTATGACTTCTGAATCTCCCGTTGTCCTGAAAGAATGATCCTTAAGTTCATTATTTCTAAGAGCCATGTGGTTATAGATCTCCCCGTTATGGATCATCCATGCCGAACCAGTTCCCTGGATAGGCTGAATTCCCGTAGTAAGATCTACGATTGAAAGACGCTCGTGCGAAAGCACGTGTCCTTTTTCAGTAATTTTTAATCCGCTTTCATCGGGACCTCTGTGAGACATTCTTTTAGAAAGGCTGCTAATTTTTGCCGCTTCAATGTCTTTTCCGATAACTGCTAAAATTCCACACATGACTTATTTTGTTTTTAATTACAATACAAATATGTGCTTATACTTATCTTTATAAAACATAAAAAGTCACTTCGCTTATTTTTATAAACACTTTTAATGATATTCAATACAAAATAAAATGAAATGCAGAAATTATCTATGAAATTCTTTCATTCGTAAATCTCTGAAAATTTTAACAGCAACTTTATTCTTTTTTAACAAATGCTACACATGTCAACCGTTATCTTTAATGCGAATTAAAACTAATTACGAAAATCATGAAAAAGCTTATAATAGGAGGATTTGGAATCCTTTGTTCGTTTATTTCTAACCCTGTGAATGCACAGGACGAGGATAAGATCAATTTTTCAAAGGAAGAATTGAAATTTTCAAAAATGGATGCGAGTCCAATGGATCTAGCGATGTATAAAGATGAGAACGACCAGGCCGTAGCGAGAGTAATCTACAGCCGACCTCAAAAACGCAACCGCGAGATTTTTGGTAAACTTATTCCTTACGGAGAAGTATGGAGAACCGGTGCGAACGAGGCTACCGAGATCACCTTTTACCAGGATATGAAAATCGCTGACGCTGAAGTTAAGGCTGGAACCTATACTTTATACACTATCCCAGGTGAGAAAGAATGGACAGTAATTTTAAACAATAAGACCAATACCTGGGGAGCATACGAATATTCATCTAAAGAAGATAAAGTAAGGATCAATGTTCCTGTGAGACAAGCACCAAATACTATTGAATCTCTTTCAATGGCATTTCAGGAATCCAGTAACGGAGCAGATCTTTTGATAGGATGGGACGACAGTTACGTTAAAGTTCCTTTTGAATCTGTCAAATAATATTGAACCAACATAAATTGAAAAACGCCCTATATGGGCGTTTTTTTATGGAATATTGAGATATTTATGTGTTTGTAATGAAACCTTCCATTTAGGATTCTTCATTACATAATCTACAATTAACGGGATCATCTTTTCCCGGTTGCTCCACTCAGGCTGAAGGTATAAAATACAGTTGTCGCTTACCAAAGCGGCTTGTTCTTCAGCAAACTTAAGGTCATGTTTATTAAAAACGATCACTTTAAGTTCGTGAGCCAGCGGATAAATTTCAGGTTTAGGTAATTTGATCTTTTTAGGAGAAAGACAGATCCAGTCCCAGGTTCCGGTAAGATCGTAAGCACCAGAAGTTTCAATATGAATATCACAGCCTTTCTTTTTCAGGTTTCCGGTCAACTCGGTCATATCCCACGTAAGAGGTTCCCCTCCCGTTATCACTATCGTTTTACTAAACTTAGTAGCATTTTCAACAATCTGACCTATATGAGTAGGCGGATGCACCTCAGCATCCCAGCTTTCCTTTACATCGCACCAATGACAACCCACATCGCAACCACCAATCCTGATGAAGTATGCGGCGGTTCCCTTGTGATATCCTTCACCCTGTATGGTATAGAATTCTTCCATCAACGGAAGCATAATTCCTTTGTCTACCAACTCTTTTGTCTCTTCTGAAATCATAGCGTGCAAAGATAAGCAAACTATATCATCTGGAATACTTAAGCCAATCTGAATAAATTTTACCAGCTATTTGTAGATAAGCGTATTCTTGATCTCGCTTTCTGCTTTTTTGGGATCTACCAGAAATCCATTAATAACAGCATATTCCACTTCGCCATTTTCATAAAGAAAAAAATTAGCATCCTTTCCTGGCTGTAAATTTTTATTAACTTCAAAATCTTCAGACACAAGGTTTAAAGGAGAGTCAGAAAATTTCTTATCTAAAAGGGAAGTATCCACTCGCACATATGCATACCCTTCCTCCAGTATTTTACCGGCATCAATTTCCTGAAGCTCTTTTTCTGAATTGATCTTGTTAGGAAAAACTTTCCCCAACTCCAGATGCATCCCGCTGGCATCTATTTGTTTATATCCGTAACTGGTTGAAAGATCTCCCTGGTCTACAATTCTGCCAGAATAATAAAATTCTGAATTATCTTCAAGGTCATTTTCAGACAGATTAACTCCCAGATCCAATACGTAAGATTGCCCGTTTAAATCATAGCTTAGACCTAACAATTTAAGATCGAATAACATCCTGTCGTTATTAGGAATATTCTCGTAATCTGAGATTTCTTCAGTCTTATAATCTTCTGTAGCAATAGCCTTTAATGCAGACAAGATGCTTACAAAATTGAGTTTTCTGATCTCCTGTTTTTCCGGATCCCCGGGATAACCTCCAGATTCAATAAGAATTGTACTCGTTCCCCATTTCTGGATATTATCCCCAAAAGCCCGGGGTTCAAAATCGTCATTATAGCGTCCCACCTGCCCTGGGGCAAACTGCTGTAAAACCTCATTCATCCTTACGATCACCTTCATGGCATTTCCCCTAACCTCGTTTATTTCCTTTTCATAATTATAGGCCGGAGCAAGGAATGAGATCGTTGCAGGTTTTTCAGTTCTTTCGGCATTGTAATATTTGCTTTGATCGTGAAGATTAAAACCAAAATCAGCATCAAGGCTATCCCTTATTCTTTTTAAAGTTTTAGCTTCAGGAGACTGCAATCTTAAGGCGTCCCGATTCACATCTATACCCAGAGCATTACGGCGGGTAAATTCTTCAGCTCCATCTGGATTAAGCATTGGTAGAAAATGTATGCGTGAATTCTGCAACATCTCCTCCTTTTCTGCTTTATAATCATCTGAATTGAAAAAATTAAGGATATCGAAGATGGCCATGGTCGCTGTGGATTCATCTCCATGCATTTGGGACCACAGGAAAACATCGGTATCCCCTTCTCCTAAACTAACAAGGTGAAGACTTCGGCCTTCAATAGACTCTCCCACCTTCTGTATCTGGATATTCTTTTCTGATTTCAGGTCTTCAAGCAGCGACAGAATATTATCATGCTTTATCCTTCTTTTGGTAATGGCCTCTTCCTTGAATGTAGAATAGTTTGCAAATAACTTTTCGGCAAAATCATCCTTTTGTGCACTTGCGATACCTGTCACCATTAAGATCACCGCGACGAGCAATAATTTTTTCTTCATAATTTTATTTTGATGGAACTTCCTTAAAATCCCTGTTCTTTGTTCCCTCTCTAACCTTTTTCATAAATTCTTTTCCCGGATCGGTCTTTTCAGTCCGATAGCCGGCATCCTTTTCTAACCATAATTCATGGTCTTCAAAATTTGTATATTCATAATGACCTATCACGTATTCGATATCATATTTATCACTTAAATAATTTACCAGCCAGATATTAGCCTGGAGCTGAGCATCGGTCAAAGGAGTTTCTTTGGTCCCTCCAACATTTTCAACTCCAATTGCAACATGGTTCAATCCGATCACATGCCTTGCCATGATGGTTTCTGGCATTAATCGATAAATCGTGCCGTCCCTGTCTACCAGGAAATGGGAAGAAACATTCAGTTGACTGGCACCAGAAATTGCCTCCCTGGATTGTGGTAATATAGATCTTTTAAATGCGTTGAACGAACTTTCAAGCGTGGGAATCGCCGTCCAGTGAAGAACGACCATCTTAGGATCTATTGCAGGAGTTTCTTTATTCAATCCATAGCGCTCATTCATATATTCTAAAGAGAGATCGATACGGTCCTGTTCAAAATCTATAGGCCTGTCGATAATCTTAGAACTTTTACAGGAAGATAGACTTAATCCCAGACAAATGAGAATAATTAAAAGCTGTTGATTTTTCATATCTGGATTTTTAAAACAAAAAAAGCCCCGTCATAGCGGGGCCTTAAATTTAATTATTTACTATTCATCCCAAAAGATAGCATCAAGTAAAGTCACATCTGGAACGTTATTCCCATTTCTGCTGACCTCGGAATCCGGGTAAGCCAGCCTTCTAATGAACATACCATTAAGGTCAGGGTTTACATTCGCAGGCAGGTCAAAATCTTCGTAGTTATAATCATAACGACGAGCATCCACCCACGCTTCAGGATTAAGGAACATAGCCACCCACTTCTCTTTGAAGATATCATCTATCGAAAAACTTTCTACTCCCATACTAACTTCAGGAGAGTTGATATAAGCCTCAATTTCAGAAGATTCAACTCCTATTTTTGTCATATGAGCTCTGATACCAGCTAAATATGCCTGGTAAGACCTGTCTTTATCCACACCAAAAGCAGCTTCGGCTTCAATAAATTTCTGTTCAGCATAAGTCCCAAGTAAAACAGGACCCTGGCGCGTGGTATAGAAATCACCTTCTTCCAGAACAGATCTTGCCCCCTGCTCTGGCGCATTTCCTCTACCCGCACCATTTTCGGTACCAATATATTCACCATCATCTGTAGCTCCTACCATTAAAGGCAATCTTGGATCTTCTAGCCCAAAAGTAGTTCCATCTAAAGCCTGGATAAATTGTTCAGAGATCCATCCTCCAAGGAAAAGATTCGCATTATCAATGGCCACATCTGCCCACGGGTTAAACTGCTCGGCAAAGTATTCCATTTGAGCATCATCTTCGTTGCTATCAAACCCATTGTCCACAGCAGCAAGTACCGCTGATGGATCGTAACTTCCTGTCTCGCTATAGTGATTAAGGTATCTTGCCTTCAGCATATAAGCGAATTTCACCCATTTTTCAGCATCCCCATTATAGATAAAGTCATCTTCACCTATAGACGTGCTTGTCTCTGCGGAAAGATTTGCAATACCAAGGTCCAGAAGCCCTAAAATTTCTTCATATAGCTGCGCATCATCATCATATGAAGGTGTTACCGTTACAAAATTGAAGGCTTCGCTATAAGGAACCTGCCCCCAGGCATCTACCGTTAATCCAAGATTGTAAGCCATTAGGATCTGGCCTACTCCTTCATAATGATTAGCCTCTTCAGCCTGGGCCTTCAGGATCATATCATTAATATCTGTCATTACATTATAAAGAGCTCCCCATGTTCCACTATAACTAACGGGCTCCATAATATCTGATGAACTCGCAGCATTAGGAGACGCCAAATACTGAACATAATTAGTGGCAATATCACCCATCCTGAAAGTGTTCTGCGAAGATTCGTATGTTGAATTCACCATTAACCCAGCAAGCGGCGCTTCGGTTGGGTTATTGGGGTTATCATTAATATCGAGATAATCATCACAGGAAGCAAAGCTAAAGGCAACTGCGAGGATCGCGTATTTGTATTTTTTGATCTTAAATTTCATATCCAAAATTTTTAAATTTTAAAGTCCAAGGTTTAGGGTAAAGAAATAGCTTCGAACACCCGGGTAACCAAGTCCTGTTAAACCAGTTGCATTTCCTCCTGCACCTGAGCTGAATGATTCCGGATCAAATCCATCCCAGGGAGTATAAAGAATAATGTTATTTGCAGCTACAGAAATTCTTGCCGATTCAAATGGCAATACTTTCAATACATTTTCCTGGAAATTATATCCAAGGGTAAGGTTTCTTAGTTTAATGAAAGCCGCATCCTGCACAAAGTTCTCACTTACCGTACGGTAGGTATTTCTATAGAAACCAGCACCGTAATCTCTACCATCTGGTCCTACTCCCTGACCTAGCCATACAGACTGGGTGTTTGGAGATCCGTCTGCAAGTACACCATCAAACACAATAGTCTCATTTCTATTTAAAGTGTATTCTGCAATACCGAATGCAGAGAAGAAGTTATCATATTGGTTATATTGATCTACTCCTGCTCTAAAATCGATAAGGAAAGAGAAATCAAAACCTTTAAAGGTAAAGTCGTTCTTTAAACCTCCAATCCATTTTGGAGTGGTATTTCCCAGAACCAGTTGAGAGCTGTTTCGGGAAGGGAACCCATTTTCTCCAACAATAATAGGAAGACCTTCATTTAAATAGATACTGTTCTCATCTGCACCAAACCTGGAATAGCTCGTTCCAAAAATGTTCCCGTACGGCTCACCTTCAAGCAATTTAATGGTTACTGAAGAACCTCCATAACCAAACTGGCTACCAACTACGATCTCTTCAATCCCTTCTCTAATACTCTTAACTTCGTTCCTGTTATAGGAAGCATTGAAAGAAACATCCCATCTAAAATCTTCGCTTTGCACAGGGGTCCCTCTTAAAATAAATTCCCATCCGCGGTTCTCAATTTCTCCCGCATTAGTAACGAAAGTTGAGAATCCTGCGCTCTCACTTACAGGAACCGGAATGATCTGATCTTTACTATTAGATTTATACCAGGTTACATCTATACCTAACCTGTTCTCAAAAAATCTAAGATCTGTACCAAATTCTATCGCTGTGGTTTTTTCAGGTTTTAATTCAAGATCCCCAAACTGGCTGAATCTTGTAAATCCTACCTGCCCTCCTAACGGATAAATAGATGGTGATGAATAAGTCTGCCCAATTAGATACGGATCTGTATCCTTACCTACCTGCGCCCAGGAACCTCTTAATTTACCAAAAGTAAACCAATCTGGCTGCTCAAAACTTTCAGTAAATACATAACCAAGATTCACCGATGGGTAGAAAAAGGAATTGTTCCCGATTGGAAGAGTAGATGTCCAGTCATTTCTCGCCGTAACGTTAAGGAAGATCATCTCGTCGTAGTTAAGCATTAGATCTCCATACAATCCTACAAGTCTTCTCTTTCTTTTATCCTGAGAAGTAGAGATCTGGCTGGCATAACTAAGATCATAAAATTCTGGAATCACAAAATTCTCTCCTGTGGCATCCAGTCTTTCATAATCTCTTTCGAAGATATCATTACCTACACGCAGGGTTGTATTAAATTTTTCGGTCCAGTCATTTTTGAAGGTCACGAAAAAGTTAGAGTTGATATCTCGACTATTAATCCTGGTTTCTCTAATGAACCCTGTGCTACTTAAAGGAACTTCTCCATCTATTCCTAGAGGACCCGGAGTGATCTCGGTTCTTCTATCACTATAAAAATCCGTTCCTATTAAATAGGTAAGGTCTAACCACTCTACCGGACTATAGGTAAATCTTAAATTCCCGACTGTTCTATTTACCTCATCTTCAAAAGTACTGAAGCGGGCATCATAGATAGGGTTGGTATTCTGATAGGTCTTCATGGTCCCATCAGGATTTATATAATCTTCAACATCATGATTCGGCGCCCAGTATACCAGACGTTCCATGAAACGATCGTGAGGAACACGATTACCACCTGAAACACTGTAGTTGATATTTCCTGAAAACTTGAACTTTTCACTAAATTTCACTTCACCACTTAATTTTGCTGAAGTCCTTCCCCAGTCACTAAAAGGAATAACCCCTTCCTGATCAAGTTTCCCTATGGAACCGTAAAAAGTCGCATTTTCACTACCTCCAGAAATGCTTACGTTATTATCATACTGCATACCTTTTCTCATGGCATCAGACCAGATATCATAAAATCTTACGTTTGGATCTATTTGATTAATCTCTTCCATGGAAGGTCCCCAGTTAGGCCAGAATGAATTAGGATCGTATACCCCTGAAAACCCCTGACCATAAGTTTCCTGAAAATCCGGATATTGATTGATCTCATCAAAACCTACTGAGCTATTCAAATTAATACGAACTCTCCCTGCTTTACCTTTTTTAGTGGTAATGATTACCGCTCCATTTGCTGCTCTTACACCATATAGTGCAGTTGCGGCGGCACCTTTTAGAATGTTTAGAGATTCAATATCATTTGGATTGATATCTGCAGCCCTGTTGGAAAGACCACGTGGTGTCCCAGCAGATTCCACCGTAGAGTTATCGATTGGCACCCCGTCTATTACAAATAACGGCTGGTTATCTGCATTTGGATCTAATGAGTTCACCCCACGAATAATGATCCTGGCACTCATACCGGGCGCTCCCCCAGAATTCGTAACCTGAACCCCTGCAGCCTGTCCTTGTAAGGCACTTACCAGGTTTTGCTGTTTCGTTTTAGTGATCTCTTCCGAGCCTATTTCCTGTACCGCATAACCCAGGGACTTCTTTTCCTGTTCAATACCAAAGGAAGTCACAACAACCTCATCCAGACTTTCCAGGTCTTCTACCAAAGTTACATCAAGGGTTGATTGCCCTGTATAGGAAATTTCCTTTGTTTCAAATCCTACAGATGAGAAAACCAGGACTTCTCCCGGTGCTACATCTATTTGATAAGTACCGTCTGAATTGGTGATTGTACCCCGATTCGTACCTTTAATCAGCACATTTACTCCAAATAATGGTTCACCAGAATCAGATTCGGTTACTAAACCACTAACAGAACTTTGCTGTGCTAACAAGGATGCAAATTGAAAAACAGCCAGAATGGCTATTAACGTAGTTTTTAATTTCATACCTTATTTGTTAATTAATTGTGAATGAAGTTTAAATATAAGATATCTAATTTTATAAAAGTTCACTATCTTATTAAAATATTTAACTATTATCAACTATCTTTCAACAATAGTAATTAAAACCTACGTTTTTAACATGTTCCATGAATATTCCAAAAACCCTATAAAGCTGAAAATTAGATCAACAAATGTTAATCTAGCTTTAATTTTAGCCCTGGCTACGCTATTAATAACCTCTTGTTCGGCAATAAAAAAAACGAATAAAAAAATTGAAAAAGATTTCTACGAGGCTCCAGAATTTAAAAAAGGCTTTGCAGGATTTGCTCTTTATGATCCTGTTTCAGATAAAATGCTATATGCCCACAATGCAGATAAATACTTTACACCTGCGTCGAACACCAAGCTGTTTTCCTTATATACGGGCTTAAAAATTCTTGATGATTCTATTCCAGGGCTTAAGTACACTATAAAAGGAGATAGTTTGATCTTTAAAGGAACTGGAGATCCTTCATTTCTGAACCCTGATCTTCCGGAATCAAACGTTTTAAACTTTTTAAAGGATAGTGGAAAGAAGTTATTTTATGCCCCGCCTATTCACAAAGAGAAGAGATTGGGTCCCGGGTGGGCCTGGGATGATTATGATTCTTATTATTCCGCGGAAAAAATTGATCTCCCCATTTATGGCAATCTGATCGAAGTGAAATTTGAAGAAGGCAGTTCAAGCCCCTCTTCAGTAAAACCTCAAAGTTTTAAAGATTCCATTAGTCCCGTAAAACCAACAGACCCAACTAATAAGTATACCCAACGGGATATTGCTTCTAATAAAATGGAATTTCAGGAGTTTAAAAGAACAGGAGATTTCACTCAACATATTCCCTTTCATTTTTCGAATAAACTTATCACCGAAATAATTTCAGATACTATCCAGGATACCGTGAAGGTCTATACCGGCGACATTAAAGAACTCAATTTTGATCAAACCATTTATAGTGTCCCTGCAGATAGTATATACAAACAAATGATGCAGGTTAGTGATAATTTTATCGCGGAACAGATCCTTCTTATGGCTGCTGATAAAGTTTCAGATTCCCTAAAAACCAGCATCGCTATAGATCATATGAAAGAAACTTATCTGAAAGACCTGCCTGATGAACCTATGTGGTATGACGGGTCTGGACTTTCCAGATACAATCTCTTTACTCCGCGGTCTATGGTAAAACTGATACAAAAGATCGAAAAAGAAATGCCGGTTGAAAAACTATTCAAAATATTGGCTGTTGGAGGAGAATCAGGAACCTTAAAGAATTACTATAAAGCTGAGACTCCATATATTTATGCGAAGACGGGAACTCTAAGAAATAATCATAGCCTGAGCGGATTCCTGGTCACCAAAAGCGGTAGAATTCTTATTTTTAGCTTCATGAACAGCAATTATACTGTTCCTACTTCAGAATTAAAGCAAGGCATGACCAGAATTATGGAAAGGATCAGAGATAATTATTAAATCAGACCCACAATAATGCAAAGAAGAAAATTTATAAGAAATATAGGTATCGGCGGACTTTTACTCCCACTAGATCCAACCTCTATTGGCTCTCCTGGGAATTCTATAACCACTACAGACAAGATTATTCCTGAAGCGCTCCAGGAAGGAGACACCATAGGTATCGTTAGCCCGGCCAGTGCCATTTTTGAATCTGAGCCTTACGAGATCGCGAAGGAGTCTTTCGAAGCCATGGGCCTAAAGGTCAAATTTGGCCAAAATACAAGAAACCGGTACGGACATCTCGCGGGTACCGATGAAGAAAGAGCCGAGGAATTCAACGATATGTTTCGGGATGATTCTATCAAGGCAGTGATCGCCTTAAGAGGAGGTTCAGGTGCTGCCAGGATTTTGGATAAACTGGACTATGAGGCCATTAAGAAGAATCCGAAAATTTTTATTGGATATAGTGACATCACTGCCCTACATATGGCTATTTACGCAAAGACAGGACTGGTTACCTTTCATGGCCCGGTGGCTGTTTCAACCTGGAATTCCTTTAGCGCAGATTATCTAAAACGTTTGCTTTTCGATAAAGAAGCCATCAAATATGAAAATCCAGTAAATAAAGGAGATGAATTGGTACAAACCAAAAACAGGATCAGGACCATACATGAAGGCACAACTAAAGGACAGCTTTTAGGAGGTAACCTATCTGTTCTCACGGGAATCATGGGTTCTGAATATTTCCCTACAGACTGGAAAGGTAAGATCCTGTACCTTGAAGATGTGGGTGAAAAGATCTATGCAGTAGATAGAATGATGACTCAGTTATATCTCGCCGGAGTGTTTAATGAGATCAGCGGATTTGTATTCGGTAAATGCACAGATTGCGACCCCGGTGGTAGTGGTTATGGTTCATTGACCATGGAAGAAGTAATAGATCATTTTATTAAGCCTTTGAACATTCCTGCATATTCCGGAGCAATGATAGGTCATATTGATGATAATGTGACCATTCCAAACGGGATAGAAGCGGAAATGGATGCTAACGCCGGAACAATTCAGTTATTAAATCCGGCAGTGAAATAATGAATAATTCAGGGTTCAGAGTCTATTATTTATTACCAGGTCCTGAATCCTGAATTATACTTTGACTCCCCTGATTTTATTTTTTCCTTTCTAATTCAGACTTATATATTTCTCGTCCCAGTTCTGCCAGAAATGGTATACCTATTTCGTCATATTCATAATCGTTATCATTGAAAATTCCGTTTTCATTTACCAGAAGAGTAGCTGAAATAAGGAATTCAATGTCATTTTCAATATCTTTTATATAGGCAGTTTCGGTAAGGGTTCCATAGGCATAGCCAACTTTATTATATATCTTCACATTAGAAGGAATTTTCTCTTTTGAATCGCCATACATAAAGAATTTACCATAGCTGTCATAATATTCGGTTTCATCATAATCCAGTTCCCTGGGTAATCTTGACATGGCATCTTTCAGGAAATCTTCATCCTGATTAGTAAGCTGAAAAGTTTTACTCTCCTCAAAAGTTTCCGGAAAAAACAGCCTTTTCATTAGGTTATGCTGAGTTTCGATTGGGAAATAATTCTTGAGCTCAAAACTAAACGGCTCATTTATCTTTTCTCCATCTTTGATATACCCTTTCCCTTTAATTACGTTATATATCCTTAAGGAATCTGCCGGTTGATTATTGGTAATTGGTAATTTGTATTCTCCTTTTTCAGTATCAAAGACCAATTGCCTTGTTTGCGTAGCTGCTGAACCCTCACCCGAAAACCGGTGTGAGATCCTGATTGGAGCAAGACCTTTAGCTCGCAGCCTGGAATTAATATAATCCTGACCCAGGAATTCGAAAAGACGATTATAGGCATTATTATCGCTCACTGCAAAAATCGCATCAATATCTTCAGCGATCGTATGTTCAATAGAATCATTTACCAAATGATATGGGGTATGTTTATCTATTTTGATGCCTTTTTTATTTAGTTCATTTATCTTTTCCAGACTTAATACCGCAACCGGAAGTTTCACCGTACTGGCAGGATAGAAATAAGCTTCAGGCTCCACGCGATACTTATAATCTTTAAATGTGGTTTCTCCCTCCTTTTGGATAATTCTGGAATAAATGATCTGAACCTCATATTTTTCAGGATTCTTAAAAACTTCTGATAGCGCGGTATCATTAGATTTTGAAACCTGTTTAAGGACATTATTCTGAAGGCTACAGCTTTGAATCAAAAAAATGATAACAGGGAAAAATAGTATTTTACGCATATAGGGATCGTTGGTTAGTGCAAAAGTTTAAATGGATATTTATAAAAGTAAGCCTATATTTAAATTTAAACAATTTTAAGATTTCAGGAGACAGAGCCTAATTTCTTCTTTTGGATTATCAATTTTATAATAACTTAGCATTAATGGACAAAGCGGCGCAATTTGTTGAAGAGATTCAGAAGGGATACACCACCAAAGGTGATTATATTTATCTGGGTGCCGGAATGCTTAATGGGAATGTACATTCCCAGGCTTCTGTAAAAATCCCCTTAAAAACAATGAATCGCCATGGCCTGATCGCCGGGGCTACCGGAACCGGAAAATCTAAAACCCTTCAGATAATAGCTGAAAATCTATCTGAAAAAGGAGTTCCTGTTCTTTTAATGGATGTAAAAGGGGATCTTAGCGGGATAGCTAAGGCATCCGAAGGTGCAGCTTTCATAAATGAAAGGCATGCAAAACTCGATTTTCCTTTCAGTCCAAAAAACTCCCCGGCAGAGATACTTACGCTTTCAGATCAAAGAGGAATAAGACTTCGGGCTACTGTGAGCGAATTTGGACCTGTACTTCTTTCAAGAATTTTGGACCTTACTTCAACTCAAACAGGGATCCTGGCGATCATCTTCAAGTATTGCGACGACAATCATCTTCCGCTATTAGACCTGAAAGACCTTAAAAAGATCATACAATATTCTACCGAAGAGGGCGAGGAAGAATTCGAAGAAAATTACGGAAGGATCTCCAAAGCTTCTACAGGAGCTATTCTAAGAAAGATCGTGGCCCTGGAACAACAAGGCGCAGACCTGTTCTTTGGAGAAAGGTCTTTCGATGTAAAAGACCTGCTTCGTAAAACTGAAGAAGGAAAAGGCTTTGTAAACATTCTAAGGTTAACCGATATCCAGGACCGACCGAAACTTTTTTCGACATTTATGCTCAGCCTGCTGGCAGAGATCTATACTACCTTTCCGGAAAAAGGAGATATGGACAAACCAGAACTGGTAATGTTCATAGATGAGGCACATCTAATTTTTGAAGAAGCATCAGATGCCTTGCTCGATCAAATAGAAAGCATTGTAAAATTAATCCGGTCTAAAGGAGTGGGAATTTATTTTGTAACCCAAAATCCGGCAGACGTTCCCGAGGAAGTTCTGGGACAATTAGGATTAAAGATACAGCATGCACTAAGAGCTTTTACTGCGAAAGACAGAAAGGCCATAAAACTTGCCGCTGAAAATTATCCTGTTTCTGAATTTTACGATACCAAAAATATGCTTACAGCGTTAGGTATAGGTGAAGCTTTAGTATCGGCTCTGGATGAAAAAGGAAGACCATCACCCTTGGTTGCCACAATGCTAAGAGCCCCCATGAGTCGTATGGATGTACTTACCGAGACCGAACTGGACAGGCTTATAAATGAGTCCCAGTTAGTTTCAAAATACAATGGACAAATAGACCGGGAAAGTGCTTACGAAATACTGAATAAAAAAATTGAAATCGCCGAAAGGACTGAAGCTCAGGAAAAGGCGAAAAAGGAAAGAAAAGAAGTAACAAAAACAAGCTCCCGGCGTCGAACTAGCAGCACCGAAGGTGCGGTAATAAAAGTGCTTACCAGCGCAACCTTTATTCGTGGAGTATTAGGCATTCTGAATAAATTTTTAAAATAAAAACTACTCAATCTAATATGTACAAAAAAGCTTTATTAATTCTAGGTCTATGTGTAAGTATCTCATCCTGTACAAGCGATGAAGAAAATCCATTTCTTATTTCATCCACCCAGGTAGGTCCTTTAAAAAAGGAAATCCGGATCAATCAATTAGATTCTATTTTTAAAAATGACAGCATTGTTCGTCAAACCAGCGGACCCCAGGAATTCAGATCTACAGATGAAATTAAAATTTACAGCCAGGATGGAGAAGCATTGTTAAGCCTGGAGCCTTTACAGGAATTCGATTCTACAAGCACCATAGGCTATATAAGAATCCTTGATCCCAGGTATGAAACCAAAAACGGTCTTACCGTAAAGAGCACTTTTAAAGATATCGTTGAGAATTATAATATCTCAAGAATAGAGAATACCATAAATTCTGCGGTTGTATTTATTGATGAGATCAACGCCTATATTACTATCGATAAAAATCAATTACCCACCAATCTAAGATACGATACAGACAGTAAGATCATGGCGTCCCAGATCCCTGATGATGCCAAGATTAAATATTTTATGATCTACTGGAATTAATTTATCTCAGATTCGGAAAAATCAAGTTAAACTCCCTAAAAGGAATTTTAAAATTTGTTAATATTAATCATGGTCTCAATTGTTTAGCTACTTTTATTCCATAACCAATAATTTAAGTTATGATTAAAATCTTAGCAATGATTATGCTTATTGGAGGTGCGATCGCACTTGTAATGGGAGTATTAGGAATTTTTGGTAGTGTTGCATTAATGCTCAGCCCCTGGGCTCTCACTATCCTTGGCTTCGTATTCTTCGTAGCAGGAATTTCCATGTTGAAGTACAGAAGAGATACAGATGAAGTTCAGGCTCAAAGCCAGAACTAATTATATCTCGATTTAACCAATAAAAAAAGGGACGCGATTTGCGTCCCTTTTTTATTGGCTAGGTTGAAAATTAATCTACATTATCATGTAGAAAAGAGTTGTTCTTCCTGAAGTGAAGATCATTATTCTCGTCCTGATCTATACTGGTACGGGATAATTTACCCTCTCCAGGTTTTGAATTATCAAGCTCTATTCCTGCTCTTTTATAAGCTGGCTGTTTCTCTATCTCGTCTATTTGAGCAGATCCAGTTCTGAACTTATAATTGAATTCCTTCATTTTGGCCTTTCTCTCTGCAGTTCTTTGTCTTACAACCTCAGAAGAAATAGGATTATCAAAAGGATCGTGATCATCTCCAGTATTCTCTTTTTCAGGAGAAGGAGCCACAGTTTTCTTTTCAAAAGCTATAGTCTCGTCTTTAGGCTCTTCTTTCTTTGGAGCCTTTGACTTTTCAAGCCTTTCTTCCATTTCCATATAATCATCAAGACTGTATCTCTTAATTCCTTGGGCTGAACTTTCAGTTACAGGAACGATCTCGATAGCCTCGTTAACTTTAATATTCCTCGTATCTTCCTCTTCTTCCTCAAGACTATGCCTGGTTACTTCTTCAGATTTGGAAGTTGGTTTTTTCTCCTCTTCCTGGTTCATAGGCATATCAAAAGTGAACATGAACTGTTCTTTGGTTTCTGGCTGAACTTCTTCAGGCTCATTCACCTCCATACCTTTTACCTCTTCGCTGGTATCATTGATAATGAAATCTTCAGGATCCACTTCCTCATAGATCACATCAAGTTTTCTAGCGAAATCTGGAGTCTTAAGGACATCATCTACTTTTTTTTGAATGTTTCCTATTTCGTCAACTTCCTCTATGTTCTCATCTAAAGTATGAATGATCTTTTCTTCCTTTGCCGGCTCTTCAAATTGCAAAAGATTTTCTGAAGGTTTATTTACCGGTGAATTGGTCACCTGGGAAATAGGACCGGTCTTTTTAGTAGTAAGATCCTGTTCAGCTTTTTGCTCATCTTCCAGAGTATGGATGATCTTCTTAGTTTCAGTATTCGTGATCTCATTTTGCTGCTCTACATCGAAACCAGTAGCGATGATAGTTACAGCGATAGAATCTTCCAGGGCCTCGTCTTCACCCACACCCATAATGATGTTTGCACTGTGACCGGCTTCTGCCTGAATATGATCGTTAATTTCTCCAATTTCGTCTATAGTGATCTCTTCGTTTCCAGATACAATTAGCAGTAAAACATTTTTGGCACCGGTGATCTTATTATCATTTAATAACGGAGAGTCAAGAGCTTTCATAATGGCATCTGTTGCCCTGCTGGCTCCTGAGGCCTGAGCGGACCCCATGATCGCAGTACCAGAATTGCTCAATACGGTTTTCGCATCCCGCAAGTCAATATTCTGTGTATAGTGATGCGTAATTACTTCAGCAATACCTCTGGAAGCAGTAGCCAGAACTTCATCTGCTTTAGAGAAACCAGCTTTAAAACCTAGATTTCCATAAACTTCACGAAGTTTATTGTTGTTGATCACAATTAGTGAGTCTACATGGCTTCTAAGCCTTTCCACTCCTAATTGTGCCTGATCATTCCTGTTTCTTCCCTCAAACTGGAAAGGAATGGTCACGATACCAACGGTTAGAATTCCAAGTTCCTTGGCCTGCTTGGCAATAATTGGCGCAGCTCCAGTACCTGTACCACCACCCATACCGGCAGTAATAAATACCATCTTGGTATTGGTATCCAGCATTTGTTTGATTTCCTCAAAACTCTCTACTGCTGCTTTTTCTCCAACTTCTGGATTAGCTCCTGCTCCAAGTCCTTCGGTAAGGGTCACACCTAACTGAATCTTATTAGGAACCGGACTGTTCTCAAGTGCCTGGGAATCTGTGTTACAAACAACGAAATCAACCCCTTTAATTCCCAACTGGAACATGTGGTTGATGGCATTGCTTCCTCCACCGCCTACTCCTATCACTTTGATGACGTTCGATTGATTCTTAGGTAAATCGAATGAGATGTCTCCAAATTCTGTACTGCTCATAAACTCTGTTTTACTGGTTGTATCTTTATTACTCTGCGTTATCTAAAAAATCTTTGAATTTTTCTGCCCACTTATCAAAAATGCTTTTGCGGGCAACTTTTTTCGAGGTTTGTTCCTCTTGATCTGCTTCATCCTGAAACTGATCTCGTTCTTCATTTTCTTCGGAATCCTCTACCGGACTATTGTCTGAAAGAACAGCTTCTTCCTGAAAACGGCTATTCCCTTTCTCAAGACTGTTCATTACCAAACCAACAGCGGTTGCATAAACCGGGCTGGTAGTTTCCGAATCGTTCGTGCCGGCTAAATGCTCATTAGGATATCCAATCCTGGTATCCATCCCAGTGATATATTCCGCCAGTTGCTTAATATGCTTTAATTGCGCACCACCACCGGTTAATACTAGACCGGCGATCAATTTTTTCTTTTGCTCATCATGACCGTAGTTCTTGATCTCCAGGTAAACCTGCTCGATGATCTCTACCACTCTTGCATGAATGATCTTTGAAAGATTCTTCAGGGTAATTTCCTTCGGCTCTCTTCCTCTTAATCCCGGAATAGACACGATCTCATTATCCTTATTTTCCCCAGGCCATGCTGAACCGAATTTAATTTTCAGCAACTCAGCCTGCTTTTCAATGATCGAGCAACCTTCCTTGATGTCTTCAGTAATCACATTACCTCCGAAAGGAATCACCGCCGTATGACGAATAATTCCATCTTTGAAAATTGCAAGGTCGGTTGTACCACCACCTATATCAATAAGCGCCACTCCGGCCTCCTTCTCCTCCTGACTTAAAACTGCGTTTGCTGAAGCTAACGGCTCCAGGGTAACGGCTGAAAGTTCAAGTCCGGCACTTTTCACACATCTTCCAATATTCCTGATAGAAGAAACCTGTCCTACTACCACATGGAAATTAGCTTCCAGTCTCCCACCGTACATCCCGATAGGCTCTTTAATTTCGGCCTGACCGTCTACTTTGAATTCCTGAGGAAGAACGTGTATGATCTCTTCTCCCGGCAACATCACCAATTTGTGAACCTGATTGCAAAGCGTATGAATATCATCTGCATCTATCACTTCATCAGGATTCTGACGGGTTATATAATCACTATGCTGAAGGCTTCTAATATGCTGCCCAGCAATTCCAACCACAACTTCACTAATCTTTAAACCACTATCGGCTTCTGCTTCCTGTATTGCCTGCTGGATAGATTGGATGGTTTGAGTGATATTATTCACTACTCCCCTATGTACACCAAGAGACTTGGATTTTCCAATCCCAATGATCTCTACCTTGCCGTACTCATTCTTGCGGCCTATCATAGCCACAATCTTGGTTGTTCCAATATCTAATCCTACTGCAATATCGTTTTGTTCCATAAACTATTTTTTCGTGCACACAACCTGATCACCAAATTGTAAGTTCACTTTTTTGTAGGTATCTAATTTATTTTCTTTCTGTGCTTTCTTATAAAAGGCCTTGAAATTGTTGAATTTTAAAGCCACGTTACTCGAGTCTCCAAAATAAAGTTCAAAATCCAGTTCTCTTAACTCAAGTGTAAATTTATCTCCTTTTAGCCGGTTGATGCCGGTAATATGTCTTGTTAAGAATTCGTCGTTCTTAATATGATTTACAATAGGGTACGCCTTTGTAACATTAGCCCCATCAAAACCAAACATAAGCGGTACTCTCGCTGTATAAAATTGGCTAAGCGGCATTAATTCCCCATTGCGGTCCAGGTAGAAAGAAGAATTCCCAACTACTCTTCCTATAGGCTTTCTCTGACTTACTTGTGCTTTCAGTTTTCCATCCAGTGTGAGGTAAACTTCCGCATTTTCAATCATTTGATGTTTATTTAAAAGGGCTTCGACCCTATTCAAATCTAAAGTTTCTTTATCTATACTCGAGACAGAGGGTTTATTTTGTATTAACAATTTATTAACCACTTCCTCAGTCACATAGAGATTTTCAGTATCTGTAAATTTTACATCTACTTCATTGATTGATCGAGACTTATGTCTTTTTTCGGCAAATCCGTATAAAAGGCCAACGATTGCCACTAAAACGAAAGCTTTTATGTAACCTAAACTACGCTTCATGTAACAATGTTTTTTTTACTTTTTCAACTTCTTCTCCAATGTCTCCGGCACCAATCATAACTATGACCTCGGCATTTTCAGCCTTGATCTTTTCCTGTAATTCAGATTTAGTAACGAGAGTTTTTTCCGGATTCAAAATTTTATCCAGCAACCAGGCTGAAGATATACCTTCAATTGGTAATTCCCGGGCAGGATAAATATCCAGCAGAAACACCTTATCGAATTCTGAAAGGCTTGAGGCAAAATCTTCAGCGAAGTCACGGGTACGGCTGAACAGGTGGGGCTGAAAAACCGCTAAAACTTTTTTGTTGGGGTACATTTCACGAACGGCCTGGTGTACTGCAGAGATCTCTGTAGGATGATGCGCATAGTCATCTATCAAAACCAGGTTGTCCGTTTTTATTTTATAACTGAATCTACGCTTTACACCTCTGAAGGTATATAAAGCCCTGGCCAGATCGTCGGTTGGGGAGCCGTACTCGATCGCCATCGCCAGGGCTGTTATAGCATTCAGCAAATTATGATTGCCGGGTAGATTAAATTTTAAATCTTTTATAATTTCTGAAGGGGTTTTCAGGTCGAAAACATAACTCCCATCTTCAATTCTAATATCCTGTGCAGTAAAATCACTCTCATCATTTATGCCAATCTCGAATCCATCCAGAGGCAATCCACTTTTGATGAATAATTTTCCATCTTGCGGTACTTTCGCCGCAAATTCTCTGAAGGATTTTTCCAGTTCCGACTTATCTCCATAGATATCCAGATGATCGGCATCCATAGAGGTAATCGCCGCAAGGTTCGGAGATAAATTAAGGAAGGAGCGGTCAAATTCATCGGCCTCGACTACAACGACATCATCTCCCTGCATGATCAAATTAGACTGAATATCTTCACTTATGCCGCCAAGGAAAGCAGTGACCTTTGCCCCGGTTTCTTTAAGCAAATGCCCAAGAATTGCCGTGGTTGTCGTTTTACCGTGGGTACCAGCAACGGCAAGGCAATATTTTTCACGAGTTACCATTCCCAGCAGCTGTGCTCTTTTCACGATCTCAAAATTTTCTTTGAGATGCAGAAACTGCTTCAGCTCTTTTGGAACTGCAGGAGTATATACTACAAGTGTATTTTCTTTATTCTGAAGGATCGTTTCCGGGATCATTCCCAAGTCGTCCTGATAATTGACTTCTATACCTTCTTTTTCCAGGGTTCTGGTCAATTCGGTTGAAGTGCGATCATATCCAGCCACAAAGTTGCCCTTCGCCTTGAAATACCTGGCAAGCGCACTCATCCCAATTCCACCGATACCGATGAAATAAAAATGTTTTATGTGGTTAAGATCCTTCACTTCTAATTTATTTTTTTATCAGCTTTTCAACTTCATCTACAATGTCTGAAGTTGCATTTGGCAAAGCCAGTTTTTTAATATTCTGAGCAAAACGGTTCAGTCTTCTTTCGTCGTGTAGCAAACTGAAAAAACAAGGCTCGAACCTTTCATTCAATTCATCTTCAGTGATCATCAAGCCGGCATCATGATCTGTTACCGCCATGGCATTTTTGGCTTGATGGTTTTCAGCCACATTAGGTGATGGAATGAATAATACCGGTTTCCCAACAATGCAAAGTTCTGAAACACTTCCAGCTCCAGCTCTTGAAATGATCACATCTGCAGCGGCATAAGCATAATCCATTCTATTAATGAATTCTTTCGCTCTCACATTGACCGAATCATATTTTTTATAATCATCGTAGTATAGCTTACCTATCTGCCATATGAGCTGAACGTCTTCATCTTTAAACTTCTTGAGATCGTTCTCTATAAGTTTATTGATCCTTCGGGCACCAAGACTTCCTCCAAGCACCAGAACAGTTTTCTTTTCTTTAGACAGGTTAAAATGACTCAAGGCTTCTTCCCTCAATTTATTTACTTCTAGAAGATCCTGCCTAACCGGATTACCGGTGATGATAGTTTTATCAGCAGGGAAAACTTCCTTTACTTTTTCATAAGCAGCGCAGATCGTATCTGCATGCTTAGCTAAAATACGATTAGTGATTCCCGGTAATGAATTCTGTTCCTGGATCAGAGTTGGAATTCCTTTCGAAATAGCCACTCTAAGCAAAGGTCCACTGGCAAATCCACCGGTCCCAATCACGATATCTGGCTTAAACCTTTTGATGATCTTTCTTGATCTGGAAAGACTGCTCATTAATTTAAAAGGGAATATGAAATTCTTAAGACTGAAAGATCTATCTACGCCGCTAATCCAAAGACCTTCGATCTCATAACCAGCTTGCGGCACCTTCTCCATCTCCATACGATCTTTTGCACCAACAAAGCGAATTTCCGCATCTGGATGCCTTCTCTTTATTTCATCGGCAATAGCAATGGCAGGATAGATATGCCCTCCTGTTCCTCCACCGGATAATATGACGCGTAAACCTTCTTTCATATTGCTTCACTTAAGATGTCCAGAGGATTTTCTTCCTCGCCTTCCAATTCTTTATTTTCAGATTCCTTTAATTCTTCTCTCTTCGCACTTACGCTCAAAATAATTCCAAGTGCAATACAGGTCATCCAGATAGACGTTCCTCCACTACTCACAAGAGGCAGTGTTTGTCCGGTTACAGGGAACAATTCCACAGCAACCCCCATATTGATAAGCGCCTGGAAAACCACTGGCAGGCCTACGCCCATTACAACGAGTTTTCCAAAGACAGTATTGGCTTTAGTAGCAACAATTACTATTCTAAAAAGCAACAGTAAATATGCAAGCATCACTCCAAAAGCACCTATTAATCCCATTTCTTCAACAATTATCGCGTAGATAAAATCTGAAGATGATTGAGGTAAAAAATTTCTTTGAACACTTTTTCCAATTCCGGTTCCGGTGATGCCTCCCTGGGCGATAGCAATTTTAGCTTTTTCAACCTGATATTGCTCCGCTCCCTCTTCATCATCAAAAAATGTTTCAATCCTGCTGGTCCAGGTATCCACTCGGTTTGGCATAAGACCAGGAAATGCCTTGGCGGTAAGGACAAAAATGCTCAGCATTATGATCCCTACGCCTACAATTGCACCAAGATATTTAATGGGATATCCACCTAAGAACATCAACACCAGCGTCATACAGAAAATGATCGCCGTTGTGGAGAAATTGGCCGGCAAAATTAATACTAATACCGCGAAAACAGGCAGCCAAAGTGGAAGAATTGTCTCTTTAAATGTAACTGTTCTTTCGGTGATCTTGGACAGATATCTGGCTACGTAAACCATCAGTACAACGGATGCCAGAGTCGAAGACTGAAACGACACATTAACCACCGGGATCTGAATCCATCTACTGGCATAAGCACCATCGATAGTAGTTCCCTGAGCGATGGTTATTAAAAGCAATAATATAACCACCGGCAATAACAATATCGAAATACCACGAAAATAATGGTAGGGTATTTTATGAACTGCGAACAACACGCAAAACCCAAGCAGCAAATGGAAGAAGTGCACTACCAGATATCCGGAAGTACTTCCATCACCATGAAGATAAGCAAGGTTACTACTGGCACTGTAAACCGGCAAAAATGAAAATATCGCCAACAGTCCGGCTACTGCCCAGATTACCTTGTCTCCTTTAAGATTTGCAAAAACGTTGCTCATTTGCGTCTTTTCTATCTATTTTATTTCGTCAAGCTGACCTTATTTCAGCTTCTAATCAATTTATTTTTATAAATCCTGTAACTCCCGAATCATCGGGACAGGATGACGTCCTCTAAATCTTATAAATTTCTAACTGCATCTTTAAATTGTCTTCCCCTGTCCTCGTAATTTTCGAACAGATCGAAACTTGCGCATGCCGGAGAAAGCAACACGTTATCTCCTTTTTCTGCAAGTCTATAAGCCATTTGCACCGCCTCACTCATTGAGGTAGTTTCTACCATAGTTTCCACGATATTCCCAAATGAAGCTTTGATCTTTTGATTATCAACACCAAGGCAGATAATGGCTTTCACCTTTTCATTCACCAATGGGAGAAGGTCATCATACACATTCCCCTTATCCACTCCTCCAACGATCCAGACCGTTTCAGATTCCATACTCTCCAGCGCATAAAAAGTTGCGTTCACATTGGTAGCTTTGGAATCATTGATGTAGAGCACATTGTTAATCTTCAGCACTTTTTCAAGGCGGTGTTCCACTCCCTGGAAATTTGACATACTCTCTCTAATCGTTTGCTTTCTAATTCGGAGCAGTTGGGACACTGTGGCCGCAGCCATAGCATTTTTAGCATTATGTTTGCCTTGAAGGGCAAGTTCTGATGTTGGCATAGTAAACTTGGTGTTATTAATTGTTACAACAATATTTTCATTTTCTATATAAGCGCCATTCTCAATTTTCTTCTCTATTGAAAAAGGCAGTTTTTGAGATCTTACCGGATTTTTTTCAAGCCAGTCTGTAATATTCTTATCATCTGCATCGTAGATGAAATAATCATCTTCAGTTTGATTTTCTGCAATTCTGAATTTCGAGGCGATATAGTTCTCCAGTTTATACTCATACCTATCCAAATGATCTGGAGTGATATTCGTAAGTATGGCTATATGCGGCCTGAAATCTACAATCCCATCCAGCTGAAAACTACTTAGCTCCAGCACGTACCAATCGTGGTTTTCTTCGGCTACCAACTTGGCGTAGCTATTACCGATATTTCCTCCCATTCCGGAATCAATTCCGCCTTCCTTCAGTAAATGCTGCACCAGATTGGTTACCGTAGTTTTACCGTTACTTCCTGTAATTCCTATGATAGGAACTTCAGAAAACCAGGATGCGAACTCGATCTCTGAAATAACCGGAATCCCTTTCTCCTTCAATTTTACGATCATTGGAGATGTATCTGGAATACCCGGACTCTTCATCACCACATCTGCATCGAAGATCTTCGACTCAGTATGCTTTTCATCTTCCCACTCGATCTCAATATGTTTAAGAACTTCTTTGTATTTATCCTTGATCTTTCCTTTATCTGAAAGAAAGATCTCATACCCATTTTTCTTCGCCAGAATTGCAGTTCCAATTCCGCTTTCTCCACCGCCCAGTATCGCTATCTTCTTACTCACAATTTCCAGCTTATCGAACCTTCAACGTAACTATGGTTAGAATGGCCAGAAAAATCCCGACGATCCAGAACCTCACTACGATCTTGCTCTCATGTTTACCTTTCTTCTGATAGTGGTGATGCAAGGGAGACATTAGAAAAATCCGCCGGCCCTCGCCGTATTTTTTCCTAGTGTATTTAAACCAGCCCACTTGCATTACTACTGAAAGGTTTTCAATTAAAAAGATTCCGCATAAAAGCGGGATCAACAATTCTTTTCTTGTGGCGATCGCCAGAACGGCAATAATTCCTCCAATGGTCAAACTTCCTGTATCACCCATAAATACCTGCGCAGGAAATGTGTTATACCATAAGAAACCGACCAAAGCTCCAGCAAAAGCAGTGATGAAAATGGTCATTTCTCCCGATCGTGGGATATACATTATATTCAGGTAATCTGAAAAGATGATGTTACCCGAAACCCAGGCAAAAAGACCCAGGGTTAATACGATTATTGCCGAGGAACCTGCTGCCAGGCCGTCGATACCATCAGTTAGATTGGCACCGTTAGAAACAGCGGTAACGATAAAAATTACGATCGGTATGAAAATAAGCCAGGCGTAATTCACTAATGACGGATCTATCCAGCTGATCAGACTCGAATATTCAAATTCATTATTTTTCACAAAAGGAATAGTAGTACTGGTATCCTTAACTTCAGGCCCCATATCCACTACTTCTGCCCGGGCGATAACATCCTCGGTAGGGCTGGTTTCTGTTACCACTTCTTTTGTTGTGATCTGCGGATGAAAATACATGGTGCATCCTACGATCAGTCCAAGACCAATCTGACCGATGACCTTGAATTTACCCTTCAAGCCTTCTTTATCCTTTTTAAAGGTCTTGATATAATCATCCAGAAATCCGATCACCCCCATCCAGATCGTAGTAACGATCAAAAGGATGACATAAATATTTTCCAGTTTAGCGAAAAGTAATACAGGAATAAGTGTGGCTACAATAATGATAATCCCACCCATGGTTGGAGTTCCAGCCTTTTCAGACTGACCTTTTAACCCAAGGTCACGTACGCTTTCACCAATTTGTTTCGCTCTTAGATAATTGATAATCCTTTTCCCGTAGATCGTAGAAATACCAAGCGATAAAATGATCGCCATGGCCGACCTGAACGACAGGAATTCAAACAACTGCGCTCCTGGCAACTGATACTGCTCTTCCAGAAATTTAAATAAGTAATACAGCATTATTTATCCAGTTGTTTTAAAAATTCATTCACGATCTTGAGATCATCAAAATCAAACTTTTCTCCGTTAACCTCCTGGTAAGTCTCATGACCTTTACCGGCGATTAAAATAATATCATTAGGTCCCGCCATTTGACAGGCTGTTTTGATAGCCTGTTTCCTATTGGTAACACTCATTGTTTTTTTAAAATTCTGTGGCTCCACTCCTGCTTCCACATCAGCAATGATCTTTTCAGGATCTTCAGTTCGTGGATTATCGCTGGTAAAAATCACTTTAGTACTTAACGAGGAAGCAATATTCCCCATTACTGGCCTTTTGGTAGTATCTCTATCACCACCGCATCCCACAACTGTTATAAGCTCTTCATTTTTGGTTCTGATACTATTAATAGTTTCCAGCACATTCTTTAAAGCATCTGGTGTGTGAGCATAGTCAACGATAGCCGTGATCTTATCATTATCAGAGATCACATATTGAAACCTTCCGCTTACAGAATTCAGTTCACTAATAATGCGCAGGATCTCCATGGTTTTCAAACCTAGAAGATCTGCCGTGGCATAGATCGCTAAAACATTATAGGCATTGAAACTACCAATCAATTTTGTCCACAACTCCTGACCTTTTATTTTCAGAAGTAAACCTGTAAAATTATTTTCCAGTATCTGCGCCTGATAATCTGCGTAAGATTTAAGAGCGTAGGTGTATTTTTTCGCTTTTGTATTCTGAAGCATCACCGGCCCATTCTTATCATCTGCATTGGTAAGTGCAAAGGCGGAAGAAGGCAGCTCATCAAAAAAGCGCTTTTTCACATCGCGATATTCCGCGAAATCCTTGTGATAATCTAAATGATCATGAGAAAGGTTGGTGAATATTCCGCCTTCGAATTTGAGAGCGGTAGTTCTATGCTGATCTATCCCGTGAGAGCTAACTTCCATAAAACAGAATTCTACTCCCACGTCATTCATATCTTTTAAATAAGAATTGATGGTTATAGAATCTGGAGTAGTTCTTATAGCCGAATGCTCTTCAGTCCCAACCATTACTTTCACTGTAGAAAGAAGACCGCATTTAAATCCAGCCTTAGAGAACAGGTCGTAAAGCAAAGTCGCAATGGTCGTTTTACCATTGGTTCCCGTAACTCCAACAAGCTTCAGTTTTGAAGAAGGTTCATCGAAGTAGTTTGCAGATATATAGGCCAGAGCCTTTTTAGTATCTTCAACTTCTATATAAGTAACACCGTTTATTTTATTTTCAGGGATCTCTTCGCAAACAACCGCAAGCGCCCCCTGATTTTCGGCATTTTTAATAAAGTCATGTCCATCAGATAATGTTCCCCTAATGGCCACAAAGACATCATTAAGCTTCACCTTCCTGGAATCGAAATGTATATCGTTAATGGTCACACCGGTATCCCCGGCAACCGCCTTCATGTTCACTCTGTAAAGTATGTCCTTTAATACTTTCATTAACTCAACTCCAGTTTTACGGTTTGCTTATTCTTCAATTTTTGTCCTGCAGATACAGATTGCCTTTTAACGATTCCCTTACCGTTCAATCTCACCTCCAGACCAAGATTTTCAAGGATCGAAATTGCATCCATAGCCGGCATTCCTGTCACATCTGGCATGAGCAATTTCTCGTTCTGTATCTTGGTATAATATTTTTCGAAATCTGTATTTACTTCCTCATCATTCACCTCCAGAGACTCTAGCTCATCCATTACCGGAGTATCTGTATATATCTTTCTGGCGATATCTTTAAAAACCGGTGCTGCTACAATATTCCCGTAATATCCTTTTCTTCGGTTTGGTTTGTGAATAACCACTATACAGGAATATTTAGGATTTTCAGCTGGGAAATAACCCGCAAAAGATGCGATATATCTTCCTGGTTCTATCCAGTATTCGGTTTGACAGGTTCCTGTTTTACCCGCCATTGAAAAGTTTTCGGTATAAATATTAGCAGCGGTTCCTCTTTCCACAGTTTTTTTCATCATAGCCCGAACCTTCTTTGCCGTCTCTACTGAACAGATCGCAGGATTCATCACCTGCTTTTCCATGGTAATAATAGGCTTATCACGATCTTTTACTTCCTTGATAAACCTAGGTTTTATCATCTCACCATCATTAGCGATAGCATTATAAAAAGTAAGGGTTTGCAAAGGCGTTATTGCCACACCATAACCAAAGGCCATCCAGGGAAGGCTTAAACCATTCCAGCTTTTGTCTTGTGGGTGAGGAATTCGGGGGGATCCCTCACCCTTGATTTCAAGACCAATTTTCTGGTTAAGTCCCATTGAATAAAGTCGATCAACAAATTTTGAAGGCTCATTCTTATATCCTTCTGTGATCATTTTTGTAAATGCTGTATTTGAAGAAACTTCAAAAGCCTTGGCTGCAGAGATCTTACCATAGCCACCGTGATGAGAATCTCTCACCGGCCTTCCGTAAAATCTAACCACTCCTTTTTCTGTATCTATAACCTGGCTGGTATCTACCACCTTGTCTTCCAAAGCAGCGACCATCGCCATTAATTTAAAAGTTGAACCAGGCTCATGAGCCTCATAAACCGCATAATTTCTTTTTTCGAAATAAGTACCTTCTTTAGTTCTACCAAGATTAGACATGGCTTTGATCTCCCCGGTAGCCGTTTCCATCACTACCACTGTGCCATGATCTGCTTCGAAATATTCCAGTTGTCTTAATAATGAATGATGGGCAATATCCTGGATGTTCACATCTATAGTTGAAACTACATCATAACCATCTCTTGGCTCCATTTCATTATTATCACTAATAGGTTTCCACTGACCTTTCGCGATCTTTTGTTTTAACCGGCGGCCATCTGTACCTCTCAAATAATTACTGAAGGCACCTTCAAGACCTACTCTTGTAAAATACCCATTTTCATCTCTTCTCTCATAACCTACGGTTCTCTCACCCATCTTCCCAAGTGGATGCTCACGAACGGTACTTTGCTCGGTGATCATCCCACCTTTATAAGCTCCCAAATTGAACATTGGAAACTCTCTCATTTTCATATAATCTGAATACCCTAGGTTTCTAGCAATTAGCACGTAACGCTGTTTGTTTGCCCTGGCCGCTCTTAATTTCTGAGAATAATATGAGGCCGGTTGCCCCAGCATCCTGGAAAGGTTTTCTGATAACGGACCAATATTTTCTTCGAAGTTCTTATCTGAAACCGTAACCGCATCGAACCTTACATCATATTTAGGTACAGATGTAGCCAGAAGATTTCCGTTGACGTCGTATAAATTACCACGGTTTGCTGGTATCTTGAAGTTTTTTAGAGTGCGCTCCTCAGCTAGTTCTTTATAATGTTCACCGTGAACAAACTGGATATTGAGCAATTTAACCCCTACCGCTATCGCAAATATAAAGAGACAGCCAGCCACGAAATACATACGATTCAGGATGCTTTTTTCGGTTGTAGCCATTTTTGGGTTAATCTTTTATTATCACTCTTATTTTATTGGGTGGGGTCTCCGAAGGCCCTATCCCCTTTTCCACCATTTTTTCAGTTATGGTAGACTCCATCTTTACTCTCATCAATTTTGATCGCCTCTCTAAAAACTCGCTTCTCAACTCCAGTACCTCTTTATTCAGTTTTGCGATCTGATGTACTTTTTTCTCGGCATTGTGTGAACTCGCGATCATCACAATGGCCAGTATGGTACAGAAAACTATAAACCTCCAGTTCTTTACAGCATCTTCACTGATAAGAAAATTCGCTTTCAGTATGTTATAAAAACCTCTTTTCATGGACATTTATAACTTTCTCGCTACCCTGAGCTTTGCGCTTCGCGCGCGGTTATTCTGCTTTATCTCCTCTTTTGAAGGAACTATCAATCCATTTACTTTTTTGAACGGAACAGATATATTTCCATACATATCCTTTTCCGGTTCTCCTTCAAATAAACCACTCCTTATATACCTTTTCACCAACCTGTCTTCCAGGGAGTGATAGGATATCAAACTCAACCTTCCGTCTGGCTTGATAATTTCTTCGGTTTGCAGCAAAAATTCTTTAAGAACTTCGATCTCCTGGTTCACTTCTATCCTTATTGCCTGATAGATCTGCGCCAGGATCTTATTTTCTTTACCTTTAAATAATAAAGGCTTCAATAATTCATTTAATTGCTCACTGGTTTCGATCGGGTTGTTCTTTCTTTCTGAAACAATCGTTCTAGCCAGTTTTGGAGCGTTCTTTAGATCGGCATACTCGTAGAACAATCTTTTCAGTTGCTCTTCATCATATTCATTGATCACTTCGTAGGCACTCAATTTATCACCCTGATTCATTCTCATATCCAGTTTCGCGTCGAACCTGGTTGAAAATCCTCTTTCAGCTTCATTGAACTGGTGCGAGGAAACCCCAAAATCACCAAGAATACCGTCAACTTTTTTAACCCCGTAAAATCTCAAAAATCGTTTCAGAAATCTGAAATTTTCATTGATAAGGGTAAAACGCTCATCATCGATCTTATTCTCCAGAGCATCCTTATCCTGATCGAAAGCGTAAAGTCTTCCTTTAGACCCAAGTCTTTTTAAGATCTCACGAGAATGCCCTCCTCCACCGAAGGTTACATCCACATAGACGCCATCAGGTTTTATATCTAAACCATCAACCGACTCTTTTAGCAGAACAGGATTATGATACTCCATCAAAATCATCGTTACCCATCACTTCTTCCGCCAGATCTCCAAAGTCATCTGAAGAAGCTTCGATGGTATTTTCATATTTATCTTTATCCCAGATCTCCACAATATTGATTGCCGAAGAAAGAACGATCTCTTTCTCTATTCCGGCAAAAGCAATAAGATCCTTTGGAATAAGCAACCTGCCGTTGGTATCAACCTCAACAGTTTTAACCCCGGCAGTGAACCTTCTAATAAAATCGACATTCTTTTTTTTGAACCTGTTCAGCTTATTCATTCTGTTCATTAGAACATTCCACTCCTCCATCGGATAAAGCTCAAGGCAGCTTTGGAAAACTGCGCGCTTAATTACAAAACCGTCCTGCATCATGGGAGCTAATTGCTTTTTCAACGCTGAAGGCACCATTAAACGGCCTTTCGCATCGACTTTGCATTCGTATGTCCCAATTAAATTTATCACGGTTAGGTATTATAGAGCCAAATATATTGAAAATATTACCACAATTTACCACTTTTTACCACAATGTTGATAAGTTTTACCACTGTATGTAATTGAAAACCTTTTAAATAGCGCTATTAGCTTAGGATTCAGGAATTTGAAAATCGGTGGGGAATTGTGGATATTCCTGGCTGAAAAACATCGTGTTTATAAATTTCCCACTTCGCATAAAAGCCATTGCAGTTACTCAAAAATGATTATACTTGTATCGAAATCGCTATATTTGCGATTGCTAACCGCAAAGGCTATCAATGAAAGATCACTTAAGGCAAGAGGGAAAATTCACATATCTTGAGAAAGGCGAAGGAACACCAATTGTTATTCTTCACGGACTTATGGGAGGCCTCAGTAATTTTGATGGTGTAATCAATTACTTTCCGGAAAAAGAATACAAGGTTCTAATCCCGGAACTGCCATTATATTCAATGTCTCTTTTGAAGACAAGTGTAGGAACGTTCGCTAAATATCTTAAAGAATTTATCGATTACAAAGGCTACGAAAAAGTGATCCTGTTGGGAAATTCACTGGGCGGACATATTGCTCTTCTGGCAACAAAAATGTTTCCGGAAATTGTAGAAGCGCTGGTGATTACAGGTAGTTCTGGTCTATACGAGAATGCCATGGGAGAAAGCTACCCAAGAAGAGGAGATTACGATTTTATCAAGAAAAAAGCTCAGGCTGTTTTTTATGACCCTGAAGTTGCTACCAAGGAAATTGTTGATGAAGTTTACCATACGGTAAGCGACAGGAATAAACTGGTTAAGACCCTAGCTATTGCAAAAAGTGCAATTCGGCATAATATGGCTAAGGATCTTCCAAAGATGAAGACCCCAACCTGCATTATCTGGGGAAAGAACGACACCGTTACTCCACCCGAAGTTGCAGAAGATTTTCAGCGCCTGTTACCAGATTCAGATCTTTACTGGATAGACAAGTGCGGGCATGCTGCAATGATGGAACACCCTGAAGAATTCAACCAGTTACTACACGGATGGTTGAAAGAACGAAAGATCTAAAACAGCTCTTATGAAAATCAAGACGGCAGAATTTGTGGTGAGCAACTCCAAAGTTGATCAATGCCCAAACAGCAGCCTTCCCGAATATGCTTTTATAGGCCGAAGTAACGTTGGAAAATCATCCCTTATCAACATGATAACGGGTAGAAAATCTCTTGCAAAAACTTCTGCTAAACCGGGAAAAACCCAGTTGATCAATCATTTCCTGATCAATAATAACTGGCATCTGGTGGATCTGCCTGGTTATGGATATGCCCAGGTTTCTAAATCTACCAAAAGAGTATTTCAGAAATTCATAACAGCCTATTTCGAAAAAAGAAAGCAGATGATCTGTGCTTTTGTGCTTATAGACTCCAGGCACAAACCTCAACCTATAGACATGGAATTTATGCAATGGCTTGGCGAGAACGCAGTTCCATTTTGCATTATTTTCACCAAGGCAGATAAGCTAAAACCGAAAGTTTTAGAAGAGAACATCGAGAATTACAAAAACGAAATGCTGGAAACCTGGGAAGAAATGCCTCAGTATTTTATTACTTCAGCTACTACAAAACTAGGTCAGGATGATGTTCTGGATTATATAGAAGAAGTAAACGAACAGCTGCGTAAATCTTAATAAAGCTGCATTCTTTCTTTTATCGTCTCCATTAAAACTTTAAGGTCGTCGATCTCTGAAAATTCATTCTTGGAAATAAATACCTCCAAACCTTTATCGGTCTGAGCGAGGATTACCGGAAATTCAAATTTATGCCCGAATTTTGAGGCATATGCTTTCAGGAATTCGTCTTTATGAAGAAAATCGGTTTCAACATCCAGGCTTTGCCTGAAATTTCTCCATTCCTTCTTTTCCTCCATCAAGCCATGAGTTAGCTCACAAAGTATACAGGAATAAGATGATGGATTCACTACTTTTTGCAATGAATCCATCAACGCATTGAATTTGCCGGAATCGGCATTATATACAAAGATCAATTTTTGCACTAGCTCTTCTTTATTTCGGTCTTTTCAGCAAAATAATCGCAGAAATCCTTCATTGTATCGCGCATTTTATCATCCTGCGTAGCTCTAAAATAAGTGTCGCTCATAGAAACCAGCGTTTGATGGAAGAACTTCTTCATCTCATCTACCGGCATCTCTTTGGTCCAAAGATCGATCCTCAAAGTTTCCTGGTCTTTTGAATCCCAAACTGAAAGCATCAAAGCTTTTGCATCTTCTTTGTACACATTACCATCTTCTGCACTCCAGGTAATATTTTCCGGCACGTGATTTTCATCGGTAACCACCTCTATATTTATTTCAGATTTCTTGAATTGAGACATTATTTCTTCGGTTTATAGTTCGCTTTATTAAAAATTTCTTCTGCTGAAGTGTTCAACATTGTATTAATGGATACATCATTCTTCTCCATATAGGCTCTCACAATATTCCAACCAATATATTGACCTACCCTAGCCGGCGATTCTGAATCCAGTTGCAAATAGAATTTAGAAAATGGTGCCGGGTAAAGGAATCTTGTATATAACTTAGAATCTGTATCGAAAATAAGTTCATTCTCTATAAAATATCGCCAGATCTGGTCTTCATTAGATTTCACCCATTCCAGTTCATCTTCACTGTAGCCAATTTTTTCTGCATCAGATTTAAAAGGAATGAACCTGTCTTTCAAATACAATAATTTGCCATAGTAGATCATATGAGACAAAAATGTTCTTGACCCTGCCTTGGGAACATAATTTTCAGCAATTTCTGCGGCAGCATCAGAGACGATCTGTTCCTTTCTGAAATTCTTTTTTAAAAATTCCTGAATGCCTATATAGAATTTATGATCTTCACCTAGATAAGTATCAAGCGCCACGAAGAGATAATCACCTGTGTAAATGGTCTTGTTCTTATAATCTACTTCTGAAGTTACCGTGATCACATCTGGCACCTGGAAATCTGGGAAATAATATTTCACGTGCTGAAAAAGACTATGCAGCTCATCATACTCCTTAGTAAATTCCGGAAACTTTTTATTGACCTCAGATTCGACCTCCTGCTGAATAGTATCATTCAGTTTATTTATCCATAAACTATCCGGATATTGTTCAGGAAAAAGAAATGGGTATTCAGCTTTTAATTGAGGTAAGGTCTCTTCGCTGGTTTCAGCAAATTTCTGGTCAAACCTAACCAGGTCAAAATTGGCATCCACCTTTTCGATCTTGGCTTCGGTTTCAGATTTTTTGTCGCAGGAAAATAGACTAATAAGTAGTATAAAAAACCCTAATTTCTTCAGCATAGCTTTCTATTATGAAGGCTTTAACGCCTGTGCCTTTCAAAAATTGGCTTTAAGTATTAGATTTGTGTGGCAAAGGTATTACTTACAAACTAAATCACCCAATATTATGCGGATCGAAAAAGTAGCTGACCACATTATTAACTGGCTTAAGGATTATGCAACCAAAGCCAATATGAATGGATTTGTAATTGGAGTTAGCGGCGGGATCGATTCGGCAGTTACCTCTACACTATGCGCTAAAACAGGAATGCCTACTTTATGTCTGGAAATGCCAATACACCAGGATAAAAATCAAATAAGCAGAGCCAGAAAACATATCGAGGAACTCCAACATAATTTTGCAAATGTTAGCAGTCTTGAAATAAATCTTACCCCGGTATTTGAAGAGTTCAGAAAAGGCATGCCTCAACATCGGGAAACCACAACTCTTGATCTTAGCCTGGCAAATTCCCGTGCAAGATTAAGGATGACCACTTTGTATTATTTCGCCGGCCTGCATAAATACCTTGTAGCAGGAACAGGAAATAAAGTAGAAGATTTTGGTGTAGGTTTTTATACAAAATATGGTGATGGCGGAGTGGACCTTAGCCCAATAGCAGATCTTGTTAAAAGCGAAGTATATGAACTTGGCGAATATTTAAATATTATTGAAGAAATTATGCAAGCCCCTCCTACAGATGGTCTTTTTGGCGACAGCCGAAGTGATGAAGATCAACTTGGAGCTTCTTACGACGAATTAGAGTGGGCAATGAAGAGTCAGGAAGAGGGAAAAACCATTGCAGATTTTGAAGGAAGAAAAAGAGAAGTCTTCTCTATCTATACAAGATTGAATAAAGCGAATCAACATAAAATGGATCCAATACCGGTTTGCGAAATCCCCATTCACCTGAAAAAATAGACATCTTATCGAATTTATCTGACAGTTTTCCATTATAAAAAGCCAAAGCATTATTTTAGGTTAACAGAACCAAACTCAACGAGTTACCCCCGGACTTGTTTTAATTTAAAATCATGTATCGAGTATTAATTGCAGATCATCACCCGATCATTTTAGAGGGTGTAAAATGTGTGCTTCAAAACAATCCGGCGCTTCAGGTTACAGGAAGAGTTGGTAGCGGGACTCAGCTTTTTAGTCAGTTAGACAAGGAAGCTCCAGATGTTTTGATATTAGAATTAGACCTACCCCAGATAAACGGGATCAACGCTATTAGGCGTATAAAGCAGGAATACCCTGATGTAAAAACACTTATTTTCAGTTCTCACCCGGAAGAAATGTATGCTCTTAGCGCTATTAAAGCTGGAGCGGCAGGTTATATTTCGAAACATACTGATAATGAAACTCTGGAAAAAGCAATCTACCAGGTTGCTCGCGGTGGAATCTATTTAAATCGAAAGATTACAGAAAAGCTAAACTCCGGAATTTCAAGAGGTAAGAGTTTGATTACAAAATTTAAAAAACTCTCTACCAGAGAAACCGAAGTACTTAATTTACTTTCATCTGGTAAGCGAAATAAAGATATTGCAGAGGCATTGGATATCAACGAGAAAACGGTAAGCACCTATAAGACCAGATTACTTAAAAAGTTAAAGGTAGATAACGTAGCAGACCTTATCACTCAGTCCAGGCTCCTCCAGTTGAATACTACATAACTCTGCCCAGCCGATCTGAAAGTATCGTGCTTAGACTCGTATAGCTCATGATCTCCTGGATCATTTCGGTTCTGTTTTCTTCATCAGAATCGGCATCCTTCATGGCTTCAACCAGCTCATTGATCTTTCTGCCAACGAGATATCTTCTTAGGGATAGAATGGTTTGAGTAACGTATTGTGAAATTCCCTGTTCTTTTTTCTTTACAGGAATATCATGTCTTTCCCAATCGTGCAATTCGTATTGCTCTTCTTCCATTAAAATATCTGTAAGCTTAACAGCCTGGGATTCTTTTAATTCATTGATGATCATCTCTACTCCAAACTCATCTTCAGAATTCAGTTTTTCTATCAGCAAAAAGAAAAGTTCTTTAAAATCTTCATTCGTAAACTCGATCTCATCTTCCTGCAAGTCAAGGAATATTTTCTCGAAAACTTTGGCTTCCTGAACTTCGGATTCATAAACCATTTCACCCTGCTCATTTTGCTTCAACAGAATATCGTGAAATTCTCCATCCTGTTTCCCATATAGCACTAATAGACTAATTATCTTTCTTTCAAGTTCATAAAGCTGGTCTACCTTCGTCTTCTGAGTTTCCTTCTCCTTGACCACCTCCATGCTTCGCTTTTTAGGCTGAGCTGATGATTTAGGATCTTTATTTTCGATCTGGGCAAGGGAAGCATACAGAACATCTTCATTGATATCCATGATCCTTGAACATTCCTGCAAGTAAACTTCTCGCTGAATATTGTCTGGGATCTTGGAGATACTATTTACCATATCTCTTATCAACCCAGCCTTCTTCACGGGATCGTTCTTGGCTTCATCCATTAAAAGAGAAGCCTTATAAGTAATAAAATCGTATGAATTCTCTTCTAGAAATTCCCTCAGCTCATCTTCAGAATTTGACCGGGCAAAACTATCTGGGTCCTCTCCCTCCGGAAATGGACAAACCTTTACATTCATTCCCTGCTCGAGAATAAGGTCTATCCCGCGCAATGAAGCCCTGGTCCCGGCCGCATCACCATCAAAAAGCACAGTAATATTTTTGGTAAGCCGGTTGATCAATCTTATCTGCTCTGGAGTAAGAGCGGTACCTGAAGAAGATACCGTATTTTCAATTCCGCTTTGATGGAACTGGATCACATCTGTATAACCTTCTACCAGGTAACAATTATCCTCTTTGGCGATCGCCTGTTTAGCATAATAAATACCATAAAGCACCTTACTTTTATGGTAAATATCACTTTCAGGTGAATTAAGATATTTAGCAGCCTTTTTGGTATTTGATAGTATTCTCCCTCCAAATCCAAGCACCCGACCAGACATAGAATGGATAGGAAACATCACTCTACCCTTGAACCTGTCGAAACGCTTATCTTCTTTTACAATGGTAAGGCCTGTCTTTTCAAGATATTCCAGCTTATAGCCATCATCGAGCGCGGCTTTCGTAAAAACTTCCCAATCATCTGGTGAGTATCCAAGATCGAATTTCTTTATAGTTTCAGGAGTAAAACCTCTTTCCTTGAAATAACTTAAACCTATAGCCTTTCCTTCATCTGTCTCGTGCATTCGCTTCTGAAAGAACTCATTGGCATATTCAGAAACCAGGTACATACTTTCCCGCTCATTGGCTTGCTCCTTTTGCTCATCACTTTGCTGAGTCTCTTCAATCTCGATATTGTACTTTTTTGCGAGGTATTTTATAGCTTCAGGATAGGTGAAATGTTCATGTTCCATCAAAAAAGCCACTACATTTCCTCCCTTACCGCTACTAAAATCTTTCCAGATCTGCTTCACAGGAGAAACCATAAAACTAGGAGAGCGCTCATCTGTAAAAGGACTTAGACCTTTCATGTTACTCCCCGATTTTTTCAGCTGTACAAAATCACCAATAACCTCCTCTACACGGGCGGTTTCAAAAACATTATCAATAGTGGTTTTCGAGATCAATTGAAATAGATTTCTTTAAGTTTTCCTGAAATTAGTAAAAAAGACAAGGCTTTAAAAATATGAATTTCATATTTCTAAAGCCCTGCAAAATTACAAATTTATACCGGCTAATTAATCTACATCAAAACGAAGTCCAAGGGAAACATTATGAAGTTCTACGTTAGGGTCGTCAAAAATTGGATTAAGGTCATATTTGGCATAAACCGTAGCCCAGCCCCAACCTAAATATCCGCTTAAACCGTAGACAAAATCATTAGTATTATAACCTCCCTTAAGTTTATCTTTCTGCTTATCTCCATCCACCTTGTATTTCAGTTTCTGGCGCTCTCCAATATTGAATCCGGCGTAACCACCAAGTCCAATTTTGAATTTTCCTTTAGTAGAATACCTCAGGTAATTCTCAGATTCAGTTTTAGAAGATGGTCCAAATTCAAAATGAATTGGCGCTACAAGTTTATCCATCCTAAATTTTGATTTATCCAGATCATATTCAAAATCTGTCAAAAATGTTTCATCTCCATCCTGAACGAAATACCGGTTATCTGTTGGCTTCAACCCATCAAACTGAAACGAGAAACCATACTTTAAACGCAACCAGTTTGAATTTTTGAAAACCCTGGTTTTCCACGCCCAACCAAGTTCAAAGAAACGGCTTCCTCCAATTTTAAAATCGGAATCATTCAATGATTGTCCTTCTTCAAGGGCATTATTGAAACCAGCTGCTATCACCAGGTCACTGGAAGTTCTCTTATCATACTTTTTATTACGGACATTATTCACCCGAACAGTGACCACTTTCCCATCATCTCCAAAGGCGATGTAACCGGTTTCGTTTTCATTACGCTCATCGAATTCATATTCATTTTCCATGATGGCGATGCGGTTTTCAATATTTTTAGCATGAAGTTCTGCAGCCTCCTTTTTCAAAGCCTCAGCCTGCCCCGGAGTTACCTCTCCTTCTTCCAGAAGTTTATTTAACTTTTCAACTTTAATCCTTAGTTTTTCCTTTTCTTCTTTGATGATCTCTTCTCTTTTAGACTCCAGGATCTCTTCCTTACTTTTTTTCGGTTCTTCCTGGCAATAGGCGTAATTACTCGAAAAAGTGAATAAGGCCAGAGTAAAATAAATAATGATAGATTTCATAGTTCGATTGTTTTTCGTTTTCTTCAGATTAAGACAAAAGTCTTCCTCATCAGATTTTGATTGATGAATGACCCTTTCGGGATAATTGATATTTAAATGATTATTTGATTACTCGTTTCTGGTGGCCACAGCCGTCTTAGCCTTTAAAAATTCCTCTTTCAAGAAATCGAAAACCTCTTTTCTAAATGACTGGTCTACCTCGTATTCCACATCAGCAAGTAAAGCATCTGCACTCACAGCATTTTCAGAATAAAGATTTCTTTGATTGCTAATCTCTATCGCTGCCTCTGCAAGGAGTGCGTCAACCTCAGCATTCGTTAGGTCTCCCGATTGTTCCTGCTCATTTTTGATCTTCTGCAGAACCTCCTGCACCTTGGCAGACAATTCAGTTGAAGAATTTTCAACGATCACCGCAGGCTCTATAGAAATTGGTTCTACTAGCTGTCGCTCAGAAGAAGATTTCGATATATCCTCTTCTAATTTTTCAGCTTTCTTTAGAGTTGTACTTTCAGCCACTTTTTGCTCTTTTTCAACAGGTCCTGGATCCATAATTTCAGACCTTTTATCTTCCTGCACTCTCTTTTCAGCTTTTTCTTCTGAAGCTACCTGAACCGGTTCATTAACAGAAATCTTATTCTTGTTTACATCATTCGCTTCTTCGGCTGGATTACTCACCACCGGAAATGTGTTTTGCTGCTGCTGATCTATAAAAAGGGTACTCGCGATCAGCAAAACCACTACCGCAGCAATTGCTGAGATCCATAGTTTTCTCCCTGAGCTTTTTTCAGATTCATCAAGCCTGGAACTCAATTTATCCCAGCTACCTGCCGACGGCTGAATTTCTCTTTCATCCAGCTTCTCCTTTACATGCTCTTCAAATTTAATTGGCGCCATAAACTGATGAATTAATTGTTTTTAATTTTTCCTGAAGCATTTTTCGTGCTTTAAATAATTGGGATTTTGAAGTCCCTTCAGTAATATCAAGCATTTTAGCAATTTCTGAATGCTTGTAACCTTCTACCGCATACATCACAAAGACCATTTTATAACCTTCAGGCAAAGCATCTATGATAGTTTGTATATCGGCCACATCCATTTTAGAATTTATGTTATTGAAGACCTCTTCATTTTCAAATCCCAGGTCTTCCTGGAATTCCAGTTTCTTATGCTGTCTTAAAAAGGAAATTGATTCCCTAACCATGATCTTTCTAATCCAGCCTTCAAAACTGCCATCATCTTTAAAATCCTTCAAATGCTTAAAAACCTTGAAGAACCCGTTAAGCATTACTTCTTCTGCATGATGTATATCTTTTACATACTGCCTGCAAACGCTCAACATCTTAGGTGAATGCTTTTCATAGATCCTTTGCTGAGCATCACGGTTGCCCACCGATGCTCTTTTTATCAAAGAGGATTCATTTTTAAAAAGCTGTATAACTTTCACCATTTTCACAAGGCCTTCTATTTATATAGACGTAGGAAAGTTACAAAAGGTTGCCTGAGGTTTTAAATTTTTTAAATTTTTTCGGTTTCGCCTCTCAATTTCTTATCTCGTATCTTTGCAGCAGAATAATTTTTATGGCAGAAGAAGTTCGAATAAACAAGTATTTAAGTCAGTTAGGATATTGCTCCAGAAGAGAAGCAGATAAACTGATAGACCAGGGTAGAATTACTATTAACGACAAGGTTCCGGAAATGGGAACAAAGGTTATACCGGGAGACCTGGTAAAAGTTGATGGCAAACCTGTTTCAAAAGAAGAACTTAAAGAACCAAACGTTTATATCGCCTTTAATAAACCCGTAGGTATTGTTTGCACCACAGATACCAGGGTAGAAAAGGACAATATTATCGATTACATCAACTATCCAAAGAGGATATTTCCTATCGGCCGACTTGACAAACCTAGCGAGGGATTAATTTTTCTTACTAATGATGGCGATATTGTGAATAAAATTCTTCGTGCCCGCAACAACCACGAAAAGGAATACGTGGTATCGGTTAATAAGCCTATTACTTCAGAATTTATCAGGAAAATGTCATCAGGTGTCCCTATTCTGGATACGGTGACCCGGGAATGTGAAGTCGAAAAACTTGGTCATCATACGCTCAGAATTATTTTAACCCAGGGACTCAACCGGCAGATACGCCGAATGTGTGAATTTTTAGGCTATGAAGTTACCTCCTTGAAAAGGATAAGGATCATGAACGTATCCCTGGATATTCCGGTAGGAGAATGGCGTGATTTAACTTCAGAAGAATTAAAAACCATAAATGATCTTACTGACGAATCTACCAAAACCGAAGAAGGTTCCAGATTAGAGACTGCACAGAAACTGAATCCAAGACGGGGGAAACGGCCCAGAAAACCTAAATCTTAACAGAGAATTAGCTTAGGTAGCTAGATGGTTGTAATTGGTTCTTATTAATTTAGGTCGCCTGTAATCCGGGCAAATATTTTATCTTTAAACTTATAAGATTAACCAATTAAGTATGAAAGTACAACCATTTCACCTTGCGATACCTGTTTCAGATCTTGAAAAATGCAGAAAATTCTATAAAGAAACCCTGGGTTGCGGCGAAGGTCGCAGTAGTGACCATTGGGTAGACTTCAATTTTTTCGGTCATCAACTGGTAATCCATTACCAGGATCCAGAAGAAACTAAAACATCTACCTCCAATCCTGTTGACGGAAAAGAAGTTCCCGTACCTCATTTTGGTGTGGTTTTGCAATGGGATGTTTTTCACGAATTTGCGAAACTGCTTGAGTCCAAGGACATCAAATTCATTATTGAACCATATATAAGATTTGAAGGCAAACCTGGGGAACAGGCAACCATGTTCTTTAAAGACCCAAGCGGGAACGCTCTTGAATTCAAGGCATTTAAAGACATGAGTCAACTTTTTGCTACCTAAAAGTATTTTTTAAACCAGCCAACCAACCAAAATGGATAGACTTAAACCGTCTTTAGTACGCCAGATATTTGTTCTGTTGCTAATATTGTTTTTAGTAATATTAATTATTACCGAGGTTCTCCCTTACCTCTCGGGAATTCTGGGCGCAGTTACTTTATATGTTATCCTTAAAGGCTGGATGAAGAAATTATTAGATCGGGGTTGGAAACCTCCATTGGCTGCATCAGTATTAATGGCTGGATCTTTTGTGGGAATTCTTATTCCTGTCACCCTTATAGCGATTATGCTAACTTCAAAAATTGGAAAAGCCGTGGCAAATTCTGAGCGTGTACTCAGTGCTTTGAAGAAACAATTGAATAATATCGAAAATACAATAGGTTACAATGTAAGTTCAAGCATCGACACTTCCTCTGTGACCAACTGGATCTCTTCGAATCTGCAGAATCTTGCTGGTGGCACATTTAATGCCTTTATCGCTATTGGGATCATGTACTTTATGCTTTATTACATGCTAACCAACAGGCAATCTTTACGGGAATCCATGCTCACATATATTCCATTGGGGAAAGACAACTTAAGGATCATTGGAGATGAAAGCAACCAGCTTGTAAAGTCAAACGCACTTGGAATTCCCCTTGTGGCATTTGTTCAGGGAATTATCGCCCTGATAGGATTTTTAATTTTTGGAGTACCAGATCCATTTTTCTGGTTCGTGATCACCGCTATAGGATCTATGATCCCCTTTATTGGAACAGCGATAGGGATTATTCCCGCGTCTATTCTTCTATTCGCTCAAGGAAGCGATTTCCAGGGTATTGCCCTGCTAATTTATGGGTTTGTAGTTGTTGGTTCAACAGACAATATTATCAGATTATACGTCCTGGAAAGACTCGCCAGCGTGCATCCATTGATCACCCTTTTCGGAGTGATTGTAGGAGTTCCGCTTTTTGGTTTTATAGGACTCATATTCGGGCCATTACTAATTTCTCTTTTCATCCTGATATTGAGGATTTATAAGAAAGAATACGGTAACGCCCATCACAGATTATAGACAATTAAATCTAGAACACATGTTTGGAAAAAAGAAAAGTACGATCGATGAAGATTTTGTAAAGACCGAAGTAACAAAGATCGATGAAGATGATGTGACCATTGCTATGGACAGCAGAGAAGAAATCGACGAAAAAATAAACAATTCGGGATTACTCCAAAAGTATAGTGAGCTTGGTAAAGTTATGTTTGGAATGCTGAAAGATTACAGAAAAGGAGTTTATACAAAAGTTCCTTGGTTTACGATCGCCACTATCGCTTTTGCCTTTTTATACATTTTAAATCCCTTGGATATTATTCCAGATTTTATTCCTGGGCTAGGATATATCGACGACCTTGGAGTACTCACCTTCGGACTCAGATTTATTGAATCTGATCTCCACAATTATCTGGACTGGAAATTGGAACAACAGGATTCATAAAAAAAGAGGGAACTTAGATTCCCTCTTTTTTTTATCTCTTTTTTGCGTCCAACGCTCTTTTATTATGCCTTTCCCTGGCAAGTAAGGTGTTTTTCAACAACATCGATACCGTCATAGGGCCAACTCCCCCAGGCACTGGAGTAATATAGGAAGCTCGTTTACTTACGTTCTCGAAATCCACATCTCCCTTGATCACATATCCTCTTTCAGCATGGTCATCTGGAACTCTGGTTATTCCTACATCAATAATCACAGCATCATCCTTGATCATTTCAGCTTTTAAAAAGTCTGGTATCCCAACGGCAATGATTATAATATCTGCCTGTGAAGTTACCTGAGTGATATTCCTGGTGAACTCATGTGTAAGTGTTACGGTTGAATTCCCTGGAAACCCGCTTCTTCCCATTAGAATACTCATAGGCCTTCCCACGATATAACTTCTTCCAATAACCACGGTATGTTTTCCTTTGGTAGGAATGTCGTATCGCTCTAATAATTCCAGAATACCGAATGGAGTAGCTGGGATAAAACTGGTCATATCCAAAGCCATTTTCCCAAAATTTGTTGGATGGAATCCATCCACATCCTTATCTGGGTCTACAGCATTCAGTACTTTTTGGGTATCGATTTGTGGAGGCAAAGGAAGCTGAACGATAAAACCATCAATTTCGTCATTTTGATTAAGCTCTTCGATCTTATCCAGCAATTCCAGTTCACTAACCGTATTAGGAAGTCTGTATAGTGAAGATTCAAAACCTACCCTTTCGCAAGCCTTTACTTTACTGTTTACGTAAGTCATACTCGCCCCGTCCTTACCTACAATAATTGCAGCAAGATGCGGAACTTTTTCTCCACGCTTTTTGATTTTGGTAACCTCAGCAGCAATTTCATCCTTGATGTCATTACTGATCTTCTTACCGTCAAGTATCGTCATTAATTTGTTGTGTGTTAGTTGTTGTTGTGTGTATTGAATTTGAGGGCTTATTGCATTCCCTTCATCATTTGCATCATTTTACGGCCACCGCCACCTTGCATCATCTTCATCATTTTGCCCATCTGGTTGAATTGCTTCAATAACTGGTTCACTTCCTGAACGGTAGTTCCAGAACCTTTTGCAATTCTTTTCTTTCTGCTGGCGTTTATAACTTTAGGCTCGCTTCTTTCTAAAGGGGTCATCGAGTGAATAATAGCTTCAATTCCTTTAAAGGCATCATCGTCGATATCTACATCTTTCAGCATCTTACCTGCTCCCGGGATCATTCCAAGAAGATCCTTCATGGACCCCATTTTCTTGATCTGCTGAAGCTGATTTAAGAAGTCATCAAATCCGAATTTATTCTTCGCGATCTTTTTCTGAAGTTTCCTCGCTTCCTCTTCATCATATTGTTCCTGTGCTCTTTCAACAAGAGAAACAACATCTCCCATCCCCAGGATCCTGTCGGCCATACGGGAAGGGTAAAAAATATCTATAGCATCCATCTTTTCACCGGTACCGATGAACTTGATAGGTTTATTAACTACAGATTTAATAGAAATCGCAGCACCACCTCTGGTATCACCATCTAACTTGGTAAGTATAACCCCATCGAAATTAAGTCTTTCGTTGAAGGTCTTTGCAGTATTCACTGCATCCTGACCGGTCATGGAATCCACCACGAATAAAGTTTCGTGTGGTTGTATTGCTTCATGAATATTTGAGATCTCGGTCATCATCGCCTCGTCTACAGCAAGACGACCCGCGGTATCTATTATAACTACATTATGCCCATTTTCTTTCGCATATGCAATAGCATCTTTAGAGATCGCAACCGGATCCTGATTTCCTTCATCTGAATAAACCTCAACACCAACCTGCTCACCTACTACGTGTAACTGATTGATCGCCGCCGGACGGTAAACGTCACAGGCTACTAAAAGAGGTTTTTTGGTTTTCTTGTTCTTTAGAAAATTCGCCAGTTTACCAGAGAAAGTAGTTTTACCACTACCCTGCAAACCAGACATCAAGATTATTGAAGGATTTCCGGAAAGATTAATACCTTCAGCTTCACCTCCCATTAATTCTGTAAGCTCATCCTTCACGAGCTTCACCATTAATTGTCCCGGCTTCAAAGTATTTAATACGTTCTGCCCAAGTGCCTTTTCTTTTACCGTATTGGTAAATTCCTTGGCAATCTTGTAATTCACATCGGCATCAACCAGCGCTCTTCTTACCTCTTTAAGGCTTTCAGCAACGTTTATTTCAGTAATTTGCCCATGTCCTTTCAGGACGTGAAAGGCACTATCTAACTTATCGCTTAAATTATCAAACATAATCTTTCCTGTAGTTTTATTCTATTGCTGCTAGGCAGCGAATTGCAAATTTAATGATTTGAAGCTGAAGTATAAAGTTCATCTTCCAAAATTCATTTCTTTTCAATTTAGATGCTGAAACAAGTTCAGCATGACGAAATTCACACTTCGTTATTCTGAATTCATTTATCCTGTTACATCCTTTCCGGAACCTCAATTCCTAGTAGCTTAAATGCCGACTTGATAACATTCGCCACTAAATTGGATAACTGTACTCTGAAAACTTTTTCTGCTTCATTTTCAATTCCCAGAATTTGAACATTCTGATAAAAAGAGTTGAATGATTTCACGAGTTCATAGGTATAATTGGCTATTAAAGCTGGTGAATGATTTTCAGCCGCGAGAGCAACGGTCTTCGGAAATAACTGAACTTGCTTTATTAATTCCTTCTCTTTCTCATGGAAACTGAAGTCATTAGCAAGATCTGCTGAAGTATCAAATTCTGCTTTCCTTAAAATGGACTGAATCCTGGCATAAGTATACTGGATAAATGGCCCGGTATTCCCCTGGAAATCTACAGATTCTTCAGGATTGAAAAGAATACGTTTTCTTGGATCCACTTTCAGAATATAATATTTCAATGCACCAAGCCCAATAATTCGATAAAGTTCTTCTTTTTCAGTTTCTGAATATCCGTCAAGCTTGCCAAGTTCCTCTGAAATATTCTTAGCGGTTTCAGCCATTTCTTTAATAAGATCGTCGGCATCTACAACTGTTCCCTCGCGGCTTTTCATTTTTCCGCTAGGCAGATCCACCATTCCGTAGCTTAAATGATAAAGAGCATCTGCCCAGTCATAACCCAGCTTTTTCAGAATTAAGAACAATACTTTAAAATGATATTCCTGCTCGTTACCAACCGTGTAGACCATCTGGTTGATATCAAAATCTGCAAATCTCTGGATTGCCGTACCAATATCCTGGGTCATATAAACCGCAGTCCCATCACTTCTAAGAACGATCTTCTCATCAAGGCCTTCATCACTAAGATCTATCCATACACTGCCATCTTCTTTCTTGAAGAATACTCCTTCTTCAAGGCCCTTCTGAACATTATCCTTACCTAATAGATAGGTTTCGCTTTCGTAATAATTCTTATCAAAATCAACTCCAAGAGCATCGTATGTTTTTTCAAATCCGTCATAAACCCACTGGTTCATGGTAGACCATAATTTCACTACTTCAGGATTGTTCGCCTCCCATTTTCTCAGCATCTCCTGAGCCTCTACAAAAATTGGAGCTCCAGCTTTTGCTTCATCTTCAGACTTTCCTTCCTCCTGTAACTGAGCTATTTCCTTTTTATATTCCTGGTCAAATTTCACATAGTAATTCCCAACCAGCTTATCACCTTTCAATCCTGTAGATTCAGGAGTTTCACCATTACCAAATTTCTGCCAGGCCACCATGGATTTACAGATATGAATTCCACGATCATTGATCACCTGCACTTTGTAAACTTCATTTCCGGCAGCTTTTAAAATTTCAGAAACCGAATATCCCAATAGGTTATTTCTAATATGCCCCAGGTGAAGTGGTTTATTGGTATTCGGAGAAGAATATTCTACCATGATCCCGCTTGCATCGCTTTGCGGAAGAAGAATCCCAAAATCCTCTCTATCTTTTACCTCATTAAAAAAGTTGATATAATACTTATCACTGATCACAATATTCAGGAATCCCTGGATAACATTATAAGTGGCAACCTCATCTACTTCCTTTTCAAGATATTTCCCAATATTTTCAGCTAATTGCGCCGGATTGGTCTTTATCTGCTTTAGCATAGGGAAAACCACTAAAGTGATATCACCTTCAAAATCCTTGCGGGTAGGCTGAAATTCGATGTTTTCAGGTTCTACTTCATAATGTTTCTTGACGGCTTCGTTTACTTTTGAGGCAAGAATTTGTTCGATATTCATTTTCCTATGCTTTTTGGCGTATTTCCACTAATTAAGTGCGCAAAGATAAAAAGAATTGGAGTTTCAAGAGCCAGGCTTTATGCTCAAATCCTTATATTTAGAAAAAAAGAAATGCTAATTAATATTTCCTACAATCGCCCGGCGATCTCAGACAAAATAAACAAAGAGGTGGGAAAGCCGTTTACACTGTTCGAAAGAGTAAAACTTAGAGGAACAGGATCTCCAAAATTACAGATCACTTCTACCAGCATCGACATCTACAACCTGCTAATTTTAGACAATAATGCTAATGTTTGTAATGTTGAAATGCGCAATAATGGAATTATAGTCATGTTCAGGTCTATCCTGGAAACCTATGCTCTGGTGATCCCCTATTACAAACTTAATCTTTACAAAGGCAAATCTGAAGAATACAGCATTTACAAAGATCATCATTTTATCAAGGTAAAGGCAGATAAACCGGGAATCCACAAATTCTTCAAAAAGATTATAGATTATAAATCAGATAACGCACCAACACAGGTGGGAGACCTGTAATAATCTTTTATTTACATACTAAGGTATTTGATGCGTTTTGTTTAACGCAAAGATGATTTCATTTTAATTTTTCACAGGAAAAGCTGACGCAATTTTGCTGAAAAAATCAATGGAATTATTTATTTATGTTTTCGCTGCTTTATTTTCTGTTATTAACCCACTTGGAACCGTCCCCATATTTGTAGGTCTCACCAAAGAAGATACAAAAGCAGAGAGATCGAAAACTTCAATTCTAACTGCGGTTAATATTTTTGTAATCCTGCTTATTAGTTTTTTTACGGGAAGATATATTTTGAATTTCTTCGGAATAAGCCTTGATTCTCTTAGAATAGCCGGCGGACTTATTATCACGACTTCCGGCTTTGCTCTACTTACTGGCTCCTTCTCAAAACATAAAGGGATGGATAAACCGAAGGTGAAGGAAGATGCCTATCAGAGGGACGGGGTTTCCCTTACCCCTCTGGCCATACCAATGCTCGCAGGGCCTGGATCGATCTCATTTTTAATTGGGCTTTACCAGGAATACCAATCGTGGAACGATAAACTAATCGCAGTTGCAGCCATATTTGGAGTTTGCCTGGCCACCTTGCTTGTCCTTAGAAGTTCTCATTATATAGTGGCGATACTGGGCGCATCAGGTATTAATGCGATCTCAAGGATCATAGGATTTATAGTGATCGCGATTGGAGTAGAATATATTAGTTCATCTTTGATGAATATTCTTAACAATGTATTTAACTAATTACCTTTTATTAAAGGCCAATCCACCAACCAGCGAAAGCAGACCAAAAACGATCATGGCATAAGATTGGGTATTATCACCATGAGCTTCGAATTGTAACGGACCCGCATCTATAGAAAACTCTGGTGTTATCAGGTTATAAACTCCATATCCAACAAGTCCAACTCCAATGATGAGGAGGACAAATTTCAACACGTTATTCATTTAATAAAGTTTTACTAATCTGGGGTGAAAGTAAGAATTAAATCTCTAATTTGATTTCAAATTCTTCAAATGCGCATATTAGTTACGGGTGCCAATGGTTATATAGGAATGAGGCTTCTGCCGCAATTACTCGAGCAGGGCCATGAAGTTATTTGCGCGGTTCGTAACAAAAACCGATTTACTTCCAATGAAGAACTCAAAGAAAAAGTTGAGATCGTTGAATTGGACTTCCTGAAGGATCATAAAGCTCCCGAAAAGATAAAGGATATTGATGTAGCCTATTATCTTATACATTCCATGACCGCTTCTACTAAAGATTTCGACAAGCAGGAAGCCGAAGCAGCCAAAAACTTTAATAAGATGATGGCCGAAACCTCGGTGAATCAGGTAATTTACCTTAGCGGAATCATTAATGAAGAAAAACTTTCCAAGCATTTAAAGTCGAGAAAAGCTGTTGAAGAGATCCTTTATAAGGGCAAATTTCACCTCACGGTATTAAGAGCTGCCATTATTGTAGGCTCAGGAAGTTCCTCCTTTGAGATCATCAGAGACCTTTGCGAGAAGCTCCCTGTAATGGTCACGCCAAAATGGGTGAAAACCAAATCACAGCCTATTGCTATAAGGAACATCATACAATTTCTCACCGGAGTGATTGGCAACGAAAAGTGTTATGATAAATCCTTCGATGTTGGTGGACCGGATGTACTTACCTACCAGGAGATGATGGAACAATATGCCGAAGTACGCGGATTGAAGATCTGGATAATAGGGGTTCCCTTCATGTCTCCTAAACTTAGTTCTTACTGGTTATATTTTGTCACCTCAACCTCTTACAAACTAGCCCAGAATCTTGTGGACAGCATGTCTGTAGAAGTTATCACTAGCGATACCCGTCTTCAGGAATTATTGAATATTGACCTTATTCCCTATAAAGAGGCAATTAAACTTGCTTTTTATAAGATCGAGCAAAACGAGGTGATCTCCAGCTGGAAAGATTCTTTAAGCAGCGGAAGGTTTAGAAAAGAACTTAATAAATATGTTCAGATCCCAAAATATGGCTGCCTTCAGGATAAAAAATCTGTGAAGGTTGATGATCCTGAGGAAACTTTAGAGCGCGTTTGGGCCATTGGCGGTCTCAACGGGTGGTATTATGGAAATTGGCTTTGGAAAGTGAGAGGTTACCTGGATAAACTGGCCGGCGGAGTGGGACTAAGAAGAGGAAGAACCAATCCGAATAAGATAAATGCAGGAGATTCCCTGGATTTCTGGAGAGTCTTACTTGCCGATAAAGAAGAAAAAAGATTATTGCTTTTCGCAGAAATGAAGGTACCGGGGGAAGCCTGGCTGGAATTTAAGATAGACGATAAGAATGTTCTACACCAAAATGCTACTTTTAGACCAAAAGGCTTATTAGGCAGAGCATACTGGTACGCAATGTATCCTTTTCACTTCTTCATATTTGAAGGGATGATCAATAGAATTGCCAAGGGAGGGAAAAAAACTTAAATTCATGATCTAAGAACTACCCAATTTGAAATTAGCTTTAAATACTTTACTAAAAAATAAAGTTTTCTCGATCCCAGCGATCCTTCTTCTTCTAAGCTCAATTTTAATTATTCTTTTTACCGATGAATTCTACAATAGCATCGAAATAATCTCATTATGGGTTAGGGAATATTTTGGAGCTTTTTACCTATGGCTGGGATTGGGTTGCGTTTTTTTCTTACTCATTGTCGCTTTTTCTAAATTCGGAAAGATAAGATTGGGGAAATCTCCACCGGAATTTGATAAGCTTTCCTGGATCGCCATGTTATATTCGGCTGGAATGGGCGCTGGTATATTATTAAGAGCTGTTCAGGAGCCAGTGTTCATGTACCTTAATCCACCTATCGCAACTGGAGAAAGCCCGGAAATTATTTCTTTAGAGTATACCTTCTATCAGTGGGGCTTTACCGCCTGGGCATTTTACGGCCTCTTTGCTTTGGTTATTGGTTATTCCATTTTCGTGGAAAAGTCTGATGTAAGGTTAAGCTCAGGGTTTTCTGCTTTTAAACAAAACAGCTTTTTACCCTCATTCATAGATATACTAACTATTCTTACCACTGTAATAGGACTTGTCGCGGCCATTGGCCTGGGCACTACTCAAATTGAAGGAGGTTTAAGTCATATAGAGTCCAGACAGCCAGGTTCATTGTGGCAAAATATGGGTTTAGTATTCCTCACTTGTTCTTTAGCCTTCTTTTCGGCCTGGGCTGGAGTTAGTAAGGGAATCAAAAGAATATCAAACTGGAATATTTATATTGCCCTCATTCTTATGCTCTTTGTCTTTTTAACTGGCAATATCAGTGAGATCCTTCTCAATTTTTTCAGGTCATTTTACCATTATATCCTCGAATTTATTCCGCTTAGCCTGGCATCAGGAAATTATAACCCTGGAAAAGAATTTCTAACCGACTGGACTTACTACTATTGGGCATTCTGGTTAGCGTGGGCGCCTTTTACAGGGATTTTTATCGCGAGAATTTCCAAAGGGCGCACGCTAAGAGAGATGATATTAGGTGTTCTATTGATCCCTTCAATTGGTAGTTTCTTTTGGTTTAGTGTATTTGGAACTTCGGCATTTGAGTTAATTGAGAGCTGGAATTCTTATAACGATGAATTTGGAAATGTTTTCACTTCTATGTTCGTTTTTTTTGAATCTTACCCTTTTCCATTCGTCACCAGTTTTATTGTAATGATACTTCTTATTAGTTTCCTGGTAACATCGGTGGATTCGGCAATATTCGTATTAAGCATGTTTACCGATAATGGAAAACAGGAACCCAGGAAAAGATATCGTTTAGCCTGGGCAATCTTAATTTTGATCTTTTGTGAAGCCATCATTATTTTAGGACAGGTAAAACCAAATTCAAATGTTCTTACCGCGATGCAAAAACTGCTTATTATAACCTCACTCCCTTTCGCAATTTTTAGTCTCCTACTCGTAATACTTTTTACCCGAAAAATTTTCAGAAAAAGGAATTCCTATAAAAAATAATCTAATTTTTTCTTAATAAAAACTACCAAACTTCTGAAACCACTTTATTTACAGTCGTTTCCAGAGGTTTTAACTGTAAAACCCTCTTAACCAATTTTTTAATACATGCATTTCATCGATTTTTTTTGCATTTAACCTGATTTATGACGTAATTGCGAAGGAAAATTTAAATTAAAAATTAAGGATTGTTCAAGTCCCGAAGGAATAATTCTTAAAACCATATAACCTACATGACCCCTACTAGCTATAATTCAATATCCCATTGGATCAGGATTTTTATTAATACTACCTGTTTATTCCTGACTTTGGTGATCTTTTCAGCATGTTCCTCAGATCCAGATGATCTGATCCAGGACGAAGAGCAGATAGTTAATGAAAATGACCTTACACAGGAGGGAGACCGCAAGATTTCTACCTATAAGGGTATTTTTGCCACTTCGAGATCTGAGTATCGAGGAACTTTTATATTAAAAGCACCTCGAAACCTTGATCAAATTTCATCAATGGATCAGGACACCTATGGTATAATAACCCTGGCCGGTGGTGAGAAATTTAAAGCTGAAGTGGTAGAAGTAAAACAATCAGAAGGTCCTATTAAAAGCTCAGATGTACTTGCAAAATTCGATTCTGAAGATTTCAGTTTTAATTTTACAGTAAATGAAAATAATGAACCGATAATCTCCGATGTAGTTTTTAAAAAGCAGGAAGGTACCATTATCGTAGCGGAAGAAACGACCAATACCAGTGTTACCCCTATTACTGGAACCTATAAATGCACTAATTGCCAGGACCAGGATTCTCCCCTTAATGGAATTGTCCTTAACAATGATGAAAGAACCTTCAATATGCTGCTTACGACAGCTGACGGTACTACGAATATCAATATTCAGGCTTTGGTAGTTTCTCTTGAAGAAACCAAGGTTGTTACGCAACAAACATGTACTACAAATTCAGATTATACCTTCTGTGTTTACAGGAGCGGTGAAAATGGAACTAATCAAAATCTGGAGTGGTCTGGCGTACACAGGTATACTTCGAATCAAACCAGTGGGGAAAGATGCTCAACACTTGCGGGAAATTTTGATCTCAACTATGAAAACTTTGGAAGCATAGAGGGAGAATTCAAAAGCGATAGTACATGCCCTAATAAAACCTATTTCATAAGTAAAAGCGGGAATGACGGTAATACTGGGTTATCTCCTGATGATGCTTGGCAAAGCATCGAAAAGCTTAACAATTTAAAAATCAATCCTGGAGATAAAGTACTATTTAAAGGAGGAGAAGAATTTTCTGGAAACATTTACCTGGACTCTGGAGATGCGAATAATAGTGCAAATCCTATATTAATCTCCTCTTACGGTACCGGACGAGCAAAGATCAATGCCGGTAATGAATACGGTATTTATGCTTATAACACTTCGGGAATAAGGGTTGATAATCTTATCATAGAAGGAAGCGGAATGAATACCAACACCAATTCAGGGATATACTTCTATAATGACCTTCCCGGAGATGTTAAATTAGACCTGATTGAAGTTACTAACACCGAGGTATATGGTTTCCGTGAATTCGGGATCGTTATTGGAGCATATAACGGTAATTCAGGATTTACCAATGTTTTAATTGAGAATAATAAAGTTCACGACTGCTTAGATGTAGGAATCTCTTCTTTTGGATATTTCTCATCTTCAAAAACCGGATATGCTCATTCCAATATTACCGTACGAAATTGCGAGGTCTTCAATATTAAGGGATATAATAAAAATAAGCATTCCGGGAACGGAATTCTCCTTTCTGATGTTCAAAAATCGGTAATAGAACATTCTACCGTTTATGATTGTGGAAGTGGTAATACGAACTGTGGAGGCCCGGTAGGAATATGGTACTGGGATTCAGACCAGGTGACTATTCAATTTTCTGAAGCCTACAATATTAGTTCGGGAACTGGATGTGACGGTGGTGGATTTGATATGGATGGCGGAGTTACAAACGGTATCATGCAATACAACTACTCTCATGATAATGATGGTGCAGGATTTATGGTAGGTCAGTTTACAGGCGCCAGGCCAATGAAAAATATCACAATTAGATATAATGTAAGTGAGAATGATGCAGCCACTAATGGAGGAAGTGTTTATCTATTTAACGGAAACAACGGTACCATGAGTGATATCCATGTTTACAACAACACATTATATCTTAGCGAACAAAGCACCAATACAACTTCAGCTAATATTAAATATATTTACTGGAAGCCGGTAAAGGATAATATTAATTTCTATAATAATATCCTCTATGCCGCAAATGGAGCAGACCTGGTAAGTATCCCTTCAGGTTATGACGGTTATTTTGCCGGTAACCTATACTATTCTTCGTCTTCGTTCAACATTGCATATAAAGGACAGAATTATACTTCTCTGGAAGATTTTAGAAGCAGCGGGAATGAAGTTTACAATGGAACAAATTCAGGAATACAGGCAGACCCACTTCTGAATGATGCTGGAAATGGAGGTATCATTGGTTTTGGAAACAGCATTTCTAATCTAAATGCTTACTTACTACAATCAACCTCTTCAGCAATTAACGGAGGTGTAGGACTAAACAATACAGGTAGCAGAGATTACTTTGGAAACCTTGTAGGAAATACAAATGATGATATTGGAGCGCATCAAGTTGATTCTACAGTCAAATCTTCTGAAGTAGCAACGAAATAAGACCAAATAAAAAAGGTGACCCGAATGAGTCACCTTTTTTATTATTTGTCTGAAGGAATTAAGCCTTTGGCAGGAAAACTTCTGCCATCATACATCTTGCACTTCCTCCACCACAGGTTTCTATTGTTTGAATTTCAGAACTTAGAATTTCGCAGTGCTTTTCTATTCTTTCCACCTGTTCTTCGGTTAAACTTCTATGCGCCCTAGCACTCATCACTAAATATTTTTTCCCCTCAGCTCCCTGGACCTGTAGCATATTTCCAGCAAACTCGTGCATTTGCTCTTCGGTAATAGAAATAATTTCCTTACCATCCATCTTCAAATGCTTTACTACATTCTTACGCTCTTTTTTATCATCTATAGTATCCAGGCAAATAACAGCAAATTCATCTGCGATGCACATCATCACATTCGTATGGTAAATAGGCAACCTCTTATCACCAACAGTTTGGTAGGAATTGAATATTACCGGAGTAAATTCAAAGTCTTCACAAAATTCGATTAGAAGTTCCTCGTCTGCCCTTGGTGAAATTGCACAATAAGCCTTTTGATTTACACGATCCAGAATTAGACTTCCAGTCCCTTCCAGAAATACATCATCTTCTTCGGCAATGGTATAATCTACAATATCTGTGATCTTAAATCCGGCTTCCTCCAATTGAGCAAAATATTCCAGACGACGTTCTTTCCTCCTATTCTCTGCGAACATTGGAAATAAAGCGACTTGCCCGTTTTCATGAAATGAAACCCAGTTATTTGGGAAAATAGAGTCTGGAGTGTCATCTTCCGGAACATCATCCACCACAACCACATTCACTCCAACAGACCTTAATTTTTCAACAAAAATATCGAACTCCTGAGTGGCAATTTCGTTAATATCATCTCCTTCCAGTTTGGTCTGAAAATAATTATTTACGGCAGTTTGTTCATTCATTCTGAATCCTACCGGTCTTACCATTAAAATTGTATCTGTAATCTGTCTCATCATTATTTATTTATTCCCTAATTAGAGGTAGCGTAGAACACCGTAATAATCCTTCCTGCTTTGAAATTTCGGCATATGGAACTTCCTCGACTGTAATTCCCTGCTCCCTCAACCATGAATTAAGCCTGGTAAAACCTTTTTCAGAAATCACTACATCTTCAGAGATCGAAAATATATTAGAATTCATATTATACATTTCATCCCTTGTGATCTCATAAATATTAGCATTTCCGAAGAAATCAACCAGCCACTGGTATTCTTCTTCAATAAGGAAACCATCTTTATAAATGATCGCTTTATCCTTTCCTACTGGTTGAAAACAACAGTCCAGATGAAGGGCATTGTCTATTGCTATTGTATTAGATTTTTTAAGACTGAAGGATACGATCTTTTTTTCTGGAAAGATCTGCTGTAAAGCCTCCACTGCCTTGAGATTCGTTCTTGCAGTTATAAAATTCTTATAATCTTTACCTTTATAGGTTCCCACAAAAATGTGATCGCCCATTGGCATTACATCTCCCCCTTCAATATGAGCATCCTCTGGCAAAGTAATTATTTTAGAAGGATCTATCTGTTTCAGAACGTGATCTATTGCCTCGATCTCCTGTCCGCGATCTGGTAAAATATTGGACTTAATAAATTTATCATCGATCACAAATGCGATATCCCGAGTAAAGATCTGATTATAATCTTGGATTATTTTAGGTCTGTAAACCTCAACATTATATTTTTTCAGAACAGAGGCCACGGCCTCCATTTCCTTGACCATATCTTCCTCTTTAGGGTAAGTTCCAGCTTTTATATGCTCCTTAGATTTAGGATCATACGCCTCTTCCAGAGTAGGAATAGGACCATTACTCTCTGCGGTACCCAGAACTACCGTTTTAAGTTTTGAAGTTTCATTGGTTACATGCAAGTTCATATCGCAAATTTTAGCAAATATAATAAAAGCCTTTAGCTAAAAATGCTAATCCCAATAAGAATAAAAACACGTAATTTGAGTAATTTGATTCTACTTTTCTTACTGGTTTTCAGTGCTTCAATTTTTACAAAATTGGTTATACTTTGATATATTAGCCAAATATCTAAGAAGTTAGTTTGCTTAAAATCTATTTTCTAAAAGAGCTTAGTTTAAAAATTCTTACAGGGGCGCTATTATTCTTCACATTTGCATGTGATGAGGAGCAGTGTGCCAATCATTCTGCTACCGTACATTTTGAAAAAACAGACGAAGGTTACACGCTTATTCGCAATGGTGAACAATTTTATATAAAAGGTGCAGGAGCAGAACCGGAATATTTAGAGCAATTAAAAGAAGCCGGAGCAAATACCGCACGGATTTATGATACTCTTTACCTTAAAAGGACTTTGGATAAAGCCTATTCCCTGGGTTTAGCTGTTGCGGTAGATATTCCGTTACCAAAATTTGACAGATCTTCAGAATATTGGGAACAAGAAGAATTGTTTAATCAATTAAAATTAAAAGTAAATCAATTAGTACAAAAGCATAAGGACCACCCAGCATTACTTTACTGGAATCTGGGTAATGAACTTTTCTATCCATACCTCTATAAAAACACTGTCTTTTATGAAAATTACAATCAATTAATAGATTTAATTCATCAATTAGATACTAACCATCCGGTTAGCACAACAACAATAGGAGCGAACAAATCAAGAGTACTTTCTATAATTACTAAAAGTCCACAACTCGATTTCATTTCATTTAATTCATTCGGAGTATTGAGTCAGTTTTCTAAAAAATTGGCCCCAATTTCTCCTGTTTGGGATGGGCCACATGTTATATCTGAATGGGGAGTAAATGGACCTTGGGAGGCGTCCTTTACAGAATGGAATGTACCTATTGAAGAAACCAGTACAAAAAAAGCAGAACAAATTAGAGAAAGGTATTTCCAATTTATAGAACCAATGAAAGGTAAAGGCTCCTTAGGAAGTTTTGTATTCTACTGGGGTACTAAAAATGAATTCACACCAACGTGGTATAGCCTATATGGAAAAAACAACTTAAAAACTCAGGCAGTTTTTGAACTCTCTAAAATTTGGAAAAATAATAATGCAAATTATTCTGGCCCTGAATTAGATTATATACTCCTAAATAATAAAGGGGCAAATCGGAGTATTGTTCTCCCTTCTCAAACAAGAGCTAATGCTGAGGTAAAATTACCAGATTCAAAAGAACAAAAATTGAATTTCCACTGGGAAATAAGACAGGAATCCTGGTTTACAGTAAAGGAAAGTGAAGTTATTTCCAATTCCGAGTTCAAAATAGACGGTCAAAAAGTAAGCTTTAAAACTCCAGAAAAAGAAGGTCCGTACCGTCTTTTTTTATATCTAACCGATGACACTGAATACTACGCTACTGCAAATATTCCTTTTTATGTATTAAAACCTGGTAATGAGGAATAGTATAAAAGCACCAACGAAAAATGAGGACAGGATCATTAAATTTTTGATCCTGCTGGGGATCGTAAGCATCCTTAACTTCATTTTCTTTTTTTTCAATGAAGAATATCGGGGTAATTTATTTCTTTTCATCCTTCTACTGATCAGTCTATTTTACGGAATGCTGAAAAAGCTCTATTTATGGTATAACTATTCCAACATATCGATCCCAAAAGTTCCGGAAACGAAAAAAGAGTTTACAGTAGATGTTTTGACTACTTATTTTCCAGGTGAACCAAGACAAATGATCATTACTACCCTGGAGGCCATATTGAATATTAAATATCCTCATGAAACCTTCCTATGTGATGAGGCTAATGATCCTTTTCTTAAGAAATTCTGTAAAGAACACGGAATTCATCATGTAACCAGGGACAACCGAATAGATGCCAAGGCAGGAAATATCAATAACGCGTTAAAAAAAGCTGCCAGAGGAGAAATTGCGGTGATACTAGATCCGGATCATATTCCTGATGCAGATTTTCTTGATGAAACAATACCATATTTCTCAAATCCAAAAATTGGATTTGTACAAACCGTACAAGGATATTACAATACAAAGGAAACCTTAGTAGCACGTGGAGCTGCAGAACAAACATTCCAGTTCTATGGTCCCATGATGATGACTCTCAATTCATATGAAAGTGTGAATGCCATAGGAGCTAATTGCATTTTCAGAAGATCCGCTTTAGATAGTATAGGAGGCCACGCCCCGGGACTTTGTGAAGATATGCATACAGCGATGAAGCTTTATGCCAAGGGCTGGAAAGCCATATATGTTCCAAAAGTTTTGGCTCAGGGGCTCGCTCCATCTAATTTGACTAGCTATTTCAAACAACAACTTAAATGGGCAAGAGGAACTTTCGATCTTCTATTCAAGGTTTATCCAAAACTCTTTCAAAAGTTCACGGTACGCCAAAAAATCCATTTTGGAATACTTCCACTTCATTACTTAAGCGGGGTTATATATTTAATAAATTTTCTAATTCCCATAATCTCACTTTTATTTTCAATTACCCCATGGGCTGGAAATGTAATTGATTTCGGACTGGTTCTTTTGCCAGTTGTAGCAAGCTCCATTCTAATTAGAACCTTTATTCAGAAATGGGTTATCGATAAAAAAGAAAGGGGATTTCATTTAATAGGCGGTCTTCTGGAAATCAACACCTGGTGGATTTACCTCTTAGGTCTTTTCTATACTCTTATAAATAAAAATATTCCCTATTTACCTACCCCGAAAGAAAATGAATTTGCAACTAATCTTAAAATAATCATACCTAACACGGTTGTGGCATTATTATCTATTTCTGCAGTTATTATTGGACTTTTCAGAGATTTTACTCCTTTCAGTCTAGTGATGTCTGGCTTTGCGATTTTTAATGCCATAATAATGATATTAGGTATTTATCTCACTATAAAAATTACGAACGAAAATAATATATTAAAGAATAATTTAAACAAGGAGATCCTAACAGACCTCGACTCTTTAAGATCTAAATTATTTCGAACTGGAAATTCATTATTTACGATCACCAGGTTCACGGCATTACCCTTACTCCTATTTCTTTTGATTGGTTCTTTAGGATTAAAACAAAAGCACGATAAAGCCAGATGGGATCATATTTCACCTCAATATTCTGAAATAAAAAATGAATTCTATTTAGGAATATACCATCCAGACAGAGATACTGGAACTGTAAATCTTAACCAGATAGGTCATATTGAAAAAAAGCAAAATATCGATTTCGATATTATTTCTCTATATCTGGCCTGGGATAAAAACAACACGAAAAATTTCCCCAAAAAAAAACTGGATTCTATTGCACAAATGGGAGCAGTCCCCATGATCACCTGGGAGCCCTGGCTTGCTACATCAGTGGATTCAATTTCTAATGAACAAAAAAGCATACTACAGCGGATTTCAAGCGGAGAATTTGATATATATATTTCCAATTTCGGAAAAGATCTTGCGAATTACGACAAACCAGTTTTTCTAAGATTTGCCCATGAATTTGATAATCCCCAATATCCCTGGAGCCAAACAAGAGGAAATTTACCGGAAGAACTTAAATCTGCCTGGAAACATGTTTATAAGATCTTAAAAGATCAGGGAGCTTATAAGACCATTTTTGTCTGGAACCCATGGAAGGCAAAAGGTATGAAACATTTCTATCCCGGAGACGAATACGTAGACTGGATAGGCATTACCCTTTTAAATTATGGCTCACTCAATAGGTCTGGAAAAACCTTTTCCTTCGAGAAATTATATCAAAGTTTTCATGATAAATTATACTGGTTCACAAAAAAACCAGTAATGCTTGCTGAATTTGGATCTGTTAAACATCCCAATGATCAAGACTACCAATCCAAATGGCTTCAAAACGCCGCTAATTCCATAAATAGCAATTTTCAGGAAATTGCTGCGGTAGTAATGTTCAATAGCGCTTACGACAATAATATACCGGTTGGAAAACCCTACCCTGAAAAATACCTGGATTGGACCACAGATTCTATTAATATTTTTGAGAAAGACCAAAAAACAGAAATGTCCAATTTCAATCCCAAAAGTGAGATAATCGTAAATTTTGATGAGCAATTGAAAATAAAGGGAAATCCAATTGGAGTTCGGTACAAAAAAGGATTAAACTGGAAAGACAATTATTATGTCCTAAGTCGCAAAACTTTGTTAGAAGATTTTAGGCTGATGAAGAAAAATAACCTTAATACTATTCATTATCCTGGCGGTAATATCTACGATTATAATACTCTGAAATATGCTGAGGCAGAGAATATTAATATCTTTTACAGTTTTCAATCTATAATCCCTCAGGACTTCCTAACAGATCAAACTGAACTTAAAGAACTGGAAAGTGAAATTCTGGACAAAATTGAGGAAATTAAAAGATATCAAAACCTAATCGCTTTTTCTTTTATTCTGCAATCTGATTTGGATTTCAATAAACCTTTTCTTTTTCATGAAAGAGACGCCAGGGTGCACTGGTACAGTAAGGTTTTTTCAAGAATAAAGGCGAGAAATATAAGAATTCCTATAATCCTGGAGATTGAGTTAAATGCCGATACCAAGGCTCTGATGAAGGAACTTAGAAATAATCTACCGGTAGATTATTTTGGTCTAAAGGTGAAGGACACCAGCTATTTAAAGGAAACCATAAGTTTTGCCATAACCAATGATATCCCGGTAATCATAAGCTCTATCCCATCCGATTTATCAGATAATATGAAATTATACCAAGCACCAATAATCCTGGAAAACTGGCAGGATGAGAGACTGAGTAATAGATTAAGTTTTGACGGACTTTTGGATTTTGAAGGAAGAAAAAAAGAAAATTTTAAAAATCTAAGCAATTACTGGAATAAAGAATTAACGAATAATGAAAACGAGATCAAGATAAAAATCTTAAAACCTGCAGTTCCCTTGATTCCGTCAGAAAAAGTTACTTACCAGGCAATGTTGTTTGCAAAAGACCAGTGGTTTTATGGGAGTAAAATTGAAAAGGATTATCTATATGAATGGACTCTTATTAAAACTGATACTTTCAATAATCCTCTAGCCCTAAAAAAATTAGGCACTAGTCCTGAGCTATCATTAAAGGTTCCTAATAATTACGAGTTTTACCGATTGCTACTAACTGTAAAATCCCCCTCTGAGGATTATGTTATGCGAACCATTACAAAACTCAACACACCATTGATATACGCCGAAAAATAAAAAAGCTCCATGAGTACCATGGAGCTTTTTATATAAATCTGATTCAATAATTTCTCTTATCTGCTTCCAAGAGGTTTAAAATCTCTATGATTTTCACCTATGTAAATCTGACGTGGACGACCAATTGGTTCTTTCTTCAATCTCATTTCTCTCCATTGAGCGATCCATCCTGGAAGTCTACCTAAAGCAAACATTACGGTAAACATATCTACAGGAATTCCAAGTGCACGATAAATGATTCCTGAGTAGAAATCTACGTTTGGATATAATTTTCTTTTTACGAAGTAATCATCTTCTAAAGCTTCTTTCTCGAGTCCTTTTGCGATATCAAGAACAGGATCTTCAACGCCTAACTGACCAAGAACCTCATCTGCAGATTTCTTAATGATCTTAGCTCTAGGATCAAAATTCTTATAAACTCGGTGACCAAAGCCCATTAAACGGAAAGGATCTTCCTTGTCCTTAGCCTTTTGCATGAATTTGTGAGTATCTCCACCGTCTTCCTTGATCTTTTCTAGCATTTCTATCACTGCCTGATTTGCTCCACCGTGAAGTGGTCCCCAAAGAGCAGAAATACCTGCAGAAAGTGATGCAAACAGGCCTGCATGAGAAGAACCAACCATTCTCACGGTAGAAGTAGAACAGTTTTGCTCATGATCTGCGTGTAATATCAATAGTTTATCTAATGCATCAATAACAGCCTTATCTACGTTATATGTCTTGTTAGGCTTCTCGAACATCATTTTATGAAGGTTCTCTACATAACCAAGATCCTCATCTCCATAATTTAGCGGAAGACTATTTTTCTTTCTTAATGTCCATGCAGCAAGTACCGGGAATTTACCTAAGATCTTTACTATAGCCTTATACATATCTTCTTCAGAAGAGACATCTACAGAAGATGGATTGAAAGCTATTAGAGCACTTGTTAAAGAAGAAAGAACTCCCATTGGGTGAGCAGACTTCGGAAATCCATCAAGGATCTTCTTCATTTCTTCATCTACATGAGATTGCTCTTTAATATCTTTCGTGAACTTTTCTAGTTGTTGTTTGTTTGGTAATTCTCCGAAGATCAACAAATACGCTACTTCAAGAAAATCTGCTTTTTCCGCAAGATCTTCAATCGCATAACCGCGGTATCTTAAAATACCCTTTTCACCGTCCAAAAATGTGATAGCACTCTCGCAGCTTCCAGTGTTCTTAAATCCAGGATCTAAAGTAATAAGACCTGCTTCCGCACGTAGCTTTTTAATATCTATCCCTATTTCATCTTCGGTTCCCACGGTAACGGGAAACTCATATTTCTTTCCGTCAAATTCGAGTGTCGCTGTTTTAGACATATTATATATAGTTCTTTTAGATTAATTTTTAAGGATTGCTAAATTACGAAATTTAGTGTTAAAATAATTTTAAGCACAGTAATGAAATTTCATAAATAGCCCGATTTTATTCAGTTTTCATGAATTTTAACTATAGCCTACCAAAAACTTAGGGTAGTTTTAATAAGAAAGAACGGAATATGGAAAAAATTCTGTTTATCATATTAAGTCTCTATCAGGTAATAAATAAGTTCTTTTACTATCACAGGGTAATTAAAAGCCCGGTATTCTTAATAAATCTTATATAATTCTTTATAATATTTATCTACAGATTTTTCCCAGGTAAACCTTTGCTTTTTAGCATTAGCACAGATTTCCTCCCATTGCTTCTTATCATTAAAAAACATATCTACGGTTTCAGAAAAAACTGAAACAAAATTCTTTGTTTTTTCTTCAATGGTTTCTCCCTCAAAACTGAAACCAGTTTTGTTGTGCACCACTGTATCTTTTAATCCGCCCGTGTGGTGAACAAGGCAAGGCTGGCCGTTTCTCATAGCAAGCATCTGGCTAATTCCACATGGTTCAAACTGACTCGGCATGAGGTAAAGATTAGAATCCTGATATAACATATCTATTATACTATCTGACTGGGCGTTGATAAATATGAAATTCTTGAACTTATAACTGGCTTCCCTAAAAATCGATTCATACTCTGGCGCACCCGTTCCCAGTAAAATATAAACCCCGTTCACTTCGGAAAGCTTTTCCATCAATCGCGGTAATAATTCTTGATCCTCCTTGAAAAAGTAGAATTTCTGTTCTGTTAGCCTGGCTACACTACTACAAATGAAATCGGGTTTATTTTCCTGCCAGCGAGTTATTTTTTCACCCGTATGGGCCAGATAATGGGCCTTATAATCCTTCTTCTCTTCCTGTAGCCATCGGAATAACCTTCTAACGCATTGCCTTAAAAGTATTCCTTTCTCAACCTGGGTAATATTTGTATAATTTGCACCATTCAGTATTCCGAATAAACGTCCTTCATTTCGTGCTTTTTTTAAATCCTCCTCCAGGCCCTCGCCACCAATAAAATGCGGTGGATCACTTGGCCTTTGAATATCTTCCATATAAGAAGGTGAAACTGTATGTACAGCATCGGCAAGACGAATCCCAACTGCCATAAGATTTATACAATCAGGGTATCGGCGGTCATATAATTTATCACGGTCATAATTCACATCTGGAAAAAATGCCTGCACAGATGAGAAATTATTATCAAAAGGCCTTATTCCCTGTATTGCCAGATTATGTATCGAATAAACTATTCTGATATCCTTTAAGATCTTAAACCTTGGATTAAATTCTCTCAGAAATAGCAACATACTAGTATGCCAGTCGTGGAGATGAATAATATCGATCTTCCCAAAAACACCTTCCCTTATCGCAGCAGCTATTCCGGTACAGAAAAGAGAAAATACATTGGCATCTGTATAAAAAGGTTGTTCAGGATCATTAAAATAAATATGGGCAATATCTCCCGCCTTAATATCTGGATGATGAAATACATAATGTTTAACTCCATCTATCTGTTTCTTACCAGGGACTTCATATATCTCACCATTATGAGGTACGCCGCGATAAACAAATTCTACCTCGGCAATTTTTTCAGCTTCCTGAGTATGTAATCTGGAATAAGATGGAGTTATGACGTTTGCCTGGTCTCCCCTGGCCGCGATTTGCCTGGGAACATCTCTCACAACATCGCCCATTCCACCAGCCTTACAGCGTGGAATGCCATCATTCTCTGCGGCAACAAATAAAAAATTGGTATTCAATGGTTATGGTTGGTTAATTATCTGAATTTAAGGATTAAGATACAGCATTCACAGCAAATTTGATTAAATGATTGTTAATATACAGGCAATCCGGATTTTAAGCCATAAAAAAAGCCCCTTCGAAGAAGAGGCTTTGGAAACATTATTTTTTGCAATCTATTTTATTTTGAAAGCTTTATCCTGTGGATAATATGCAACATTACCTAGTTCCTCTTCAATTCTAATCAATTGATTGTACTTGGCCATACGATCACTACGTGACGCAGAACCTGTTTTAATCTGGCCAGTATTAAGAGCAACTGCAAGATCTGCAATAGTATTATCCTCTGTTTCTCCTGACCGGTGAGACATCACCGAAGTATAGCCGGCATTATGAGCCATGTTCACTGCAGCAATAGTTTCAGTTAAAGTACCTATCTGGTTTACTTTGATCAAAATTGAATTGGCGATATTCTCTTTAATTCCTCTACCCAGACGCTCAACATTGGTAACAAAAAGATCATCACCTACTAACTGAACTTTATCACCAATCTTATCTGTAACAGCTTTCCAGCCTTCCCAATCATTCTCATCCATTCCATCTTCAATAGAAATAATTGGATATTTGGAAGCCAGTTCTGCAAGATAATCTGCCTGTTCCTGGCTTGATCTTACTTTACCTTTGTCACCTTCAAACTTAGTATAATCATATTTTCCATCTACAAAGAATTCTGCAGCAGCACAATCAAGAGCAATCATTACATCTTTTCCTGGTTTGTAACCTGCTTTTTCAATTGCTTTCAGGATCGTATCCAGGGCATCTTCAGTTCCATCAAGTGTTGGAGCAAAACCACCTTCATCTCCTACAGCAGTACTCAAACCACGATCGTGAAGTACTTTCTTTAGGTTATGGAAGATCTCAGTTCCCATTTTTAAAGCATGAGAAAAACTCTCTGCCATCACTGGCATGATCATAAATTCCTGGAATGCGATTGGAGCATCACTATGAGAACCTCCATTTATAATATTCATCATTGGCACTGGAAGAGTATTTGCACTCACCCCGCCAACATATCTGTAAAGAGGCATATTTAATTCATTCGCGGCCGCTTTAGCTACGGCAAGAGAAACACCAAGAATAGCGTTCGCCCCTAATTTTGATTTATTCGGAGTCCCGTCCAGGTCGATCATCATTTGATCGATCAGGTTTTGCTCGAATACAGAGTAACCTAAAAGTTTTTCAGCGATCTCACCATTTACGTTATCGATAGCCTTCTGTACACCTTTACCCATGTAATCCTTACCACCGTCACGAAGTTCCACAGCTTCATGTTCTCCTGTTGAAGCTCCTGAAGGAACCGCAGCACGGCCCATAATTCCATTTTCGGTATAAACATCTACTTCTACGGTAGGATTTCCTCTTGAATCAAAAATCTGACGTGCGTGAATATCTAGTATAGCGCTCATATTATATTAAATGTTTTAGTTAGTTGAACAAACTGCAAGATACAAATACAAGGATTAAAAATCGACTGAGTCCTTTAGTTTTAAAGCATTTATAACATTAAATAGCACTAAAACGTTTTCGGTTTAGAAACTTTTTATCATAAAGCGGAAAAGAGATCATAATAAACACGTAAACCGATTCCAATTCCGTCTGAACTACCTCCGTTCACATTAAAATCAGTACCTGCAAAGTCTATTCTTTCCATGATACCTTCTGAATTGAGCATAGTATATTTTAGATATACCGCAAACCAAAGATGGTCCACATCGAAAATCTGGCCTTCTACTCCCGCTGCAAAACTCCAGAAAGATTGATTAGCTGACAGTTTTTGGCGTTCCTCCAGCGCATAAAGGTTCCCGTTGTACACAAGATAATCTCCCCTGGCATGTATTTTCCTGATATTGTATTGTGGTAAAATCACCAAAGCCGCCTCTTCATTCCCAAACTTTAATTTAGGAGAAATTGAAAAGAAATAGGATGAGAATTGTGTTTTCAGTTTAGCTTCGGGGATTGAATTTGGTTCACCTATATAATTAAATTCAACTTCTGCAGGAGAACCTAGGTAAGCGTCAAAGCCAACTTCAGGAGCCAGAAATTTCCATTGAAATAATTGTGACCCAAACTGCAGAGCGACATAAGAATTAGATTCAAAGCCTTTATCACGATAATATTCTGCTCCAGCGTAGAGCACCGGATGCTTCTGCGCAATCGAAACCGCACTGCAAAAAATAGCTAATATGAAAATTATTGTGCGACCAGCCATCCTAATTGTATTCCGAATAAAGGGGTTAAATAGGTAGACCCAGAATCAGTGAAGCCAAGGCCGATACCTAAATTTAGATTTAATTTGAATCCTTTTTTGTATACTCTTTGTAAACCCCAGGCGGGTCCTATAAATCCTCCAAGATCCTCTGAATACTCCAGATCCCCTATAATTGGATTAACATCTGTAAGGGAGACAATCCCCGTGATATAGTTGGCACTGTTTTCTGAAATATTCTTTCCCTTATCCAGTCTTTTTTCGAAATTATAATAATATCGATATTGTACTTCAACCCCAGGATAGAAACCATAAGCTTCACCACTATAGGAAGATCTATGATATGCAAATCCAACTCCCAGATTCATATCTATTGTTGATCTATCTGAAATAGACAATTCATATTCTGCAGAAGGCGCTAATAGATTCAGTGAGAACTGGCTATTCGTGGTAGATTGGGAATAACCCAAAAAACTGAAGAAAAAAATGAAAATTATTAGAAACGTTTTCAAATAGGACTTTTAAGCAAACTAAGATAATATTTCTGGAAACCTGATCAATACCATTTTTCTAATCAATAATAGTCCTACTTTTCTTTTCCTAATTTAAATCCAAGCTGTATCCCTATAATTCCTGAAAAGTAGGTATCCCCCGAATCATTGAAACCTAATCCAGCGCCCAGATTTAGGTTTAATTTAAAATTACTACGATAAATACGTTGTAGCCCCCAGGAAGGACCAACAAATCCCCAGTAGTCATTTGCATACTCCAGATCGCCAAAAATTGGATCTCCACTAGACAGTGAAGCCACTCCGGCGATATAATTTCCACTATTCTCAGAGGTCTTTTTCCCTTTATCTGCCCGTTTGGCCAAATTATAATAATAACGATATTGTGTTTCGAAACCTGGGAAAATCCCGAAGTGCTCGCCATTGAAATCAGATTTGGTATAGGCGAATCCAACACCCAGATTAAAATCAATGGTAGATTTCTCTGAAACAGAAACTTCATATTCTGCAGAAGGTACCAGGAAATTTAAAGAGAACTGGTTTTGGGTGGTCTGTGAATTAACAGAAAAGCCTGCTATTAGCAGGACAGTGAAAAGAAATTTTTTCATGTTAGATTGGGGGTTATTTTAAAACAAACCCGAAACTAAACATTTAGCATGGATGCGGCAAATTTATTTTACAGATAACCGTTAAAACACAAAGACCGGAGTATTTCCGGTCTTTGTGTTTTAATATATATTATTATCTCCTAAGCTTTCACAGTTTTGATCCTGTCTATAAACTCATCAAAAAGATAGCTTGCATCGTGAGGTCCGGGACTAGCTTCCGGGTGATATTGCACAGAAAAAGTATTCTTGCTTTTCATTGCCAATCCACCGACAGTTCCGTCATTCAAACAAATATGAGTTACTTCTACATCGGGATGGGCTTCCGTTTGTTCTTTATCAACAGAGAAACCATGGTTCTGTGAAGTGATCTCACCTTTACCGGTAATCATATTCTTTACCGGGTGGTTAATACCTCGGTGCCCGTGGTGCATTTTATATGTTTTGATCCCATTAGCGATAGCTATGATCTGGTGACCCAAACAAATTCCGAATAAAGGATGATCCTTTTCTATAATGGTCTTTGTCACATTGATCGCACTTTCCAGAGGCTGTGGATCTCCAGGGCCGTTAGAAAGGAAATATCCATCTGGATTCCATTCCTTCATTTCCTCATAAGTAGCATCGTATGGGAAAACTTTGATATAAGCATCTCTTTCAGCCAGATTTCTTAGAATGTTCGTTTTTATTCCAACATCCAGAGCGGCGATCTTATAGGTTGCATCTTCATTTCCATAGAAATAAGGCTCCTTAGTAGAAACTTTTGAAGCTAATTCCAGGCCGTTCATATCTGGCACTTTTGCCAGCTCCTTTTTAAGTCCTTCTATATTTTCAACATCTGAAGAAATGATCGCGTTCATTGCTCCATTTTCTCTAATATAGGTAACCAGAGCACGGGTATCTACATCTGATATCGCAAAAATATTACTCTCATCAAGGAACTCTTCAAGACTTTTATCTGCAGCAGGTCTTGAATGGAAATAACTAAAATTCTTACAAATGAGTCCGGCGATCTTTGCCTTATCAGATTCATTTTCTCCTTCATTGGTCCCATAATTTCCTATATGGGCATTGGTAGTAACCATCAACTGTCCGAAATAGGAAGGATCTGTGAAGATCTCTTGATATCCCGTCATTCCGGTGTTGAAACAAACCTCTCCAACGGCACTTCCTTCTTTATTTCCAACTGCTTTTCCATAAAAAATAGTTCCGTCTTCAAGTAAAATGATCGCTTTACGTTTAGCCTGATATTTCATAGTTGTGTTATAGTTGCTGTTGCGGCAAATTTAATCAATTAATTACTGGGTATAAAAAAAGGATAAACTATTAAAGCTTATCCTTTTAAAATTTAGGCGGTAATTAGAATCATTACTATTCTTCTTTTTTATCGTCCTTTTTTTCTTCAGCCTTAGACTCCTCAGCCTTTGGCTCTTCTTTTTTAGTTTCCTTTTTAGAAGCTTCTTTAGGCTGCGCAGTTGAAGCTGTATCTTCAGTCTTCTTCTTACCAGCACGACGAGTAGATTTCTTCTTCTTAGGCTTCTCTCCTACATTGTAGGTTTCATTGAAGTCTACAAGCTCTACAAGGGCCATTTCTGCAGCATCTCCAAGACGGCTACCAAGTTTAATAACTCTGGTATAACCTCCTGGACGATCTCCTACTTTAGGAGCTACTTCACGAAACAGTTCACTTACTGCTTCCTTGCTTCTTAACTTACTAAATACGATACGTCGGTTATGCGTAGTATCTTCTTTAGATTTTGTTACTAGAGGCTCTACAAATACTTTAAGAGCTTTAGCTTTAGCGACAGTAGTATTGATTCGCTTGTGCTCAATTAGGGAACATGCCATATTCGCAAGCATTGCCTTACGATGTGCAGTTTGTCTACCTAAATGATTCGTCTTCTTTCCGTGTCTCATGACATTTTATATTTCATCATCTTGCTGCGACTCACTTTGAGGAGCAAATTATGACGGTTATTTATTTTTAAATTTCAGCCGAAATTAATTTCCAGCTTAGTCTTTATCTAGTTTATATTTTGAAAGGTCCATACCAAAGTTTAAACCTTTGTTGCTTACAAGCTCTTCAAGTTCGGTAAGTGATTTTTTACCGAAGTTTCTAAACTTCATCAAATCGTTCTTGTTGTAAGAAACAAGGTCTCCTAAAGTATCAACTTCCGCTGCTTTAAGACAGTTTAGAGCTCTTACTGAAAGATCAAGATCTACCAACTTCGTCTTAAGAAGTTGTCTCATGTGAAGAGATTCTTCATCATAAGTTTCAGTTTGTGCGATCTCATCTGCTTCAAGAGTGATTCTCTCATCAGAGAATAGCATGAAGTGGTGGATAAGCGTCTTAGCTGCTTCGGTCAATGCATCTTTTGGATGAATAGAACCATCACTGATAATTTCGAATACCAGTTTTTCATAGTCAGTCTTCTGCTCAACACGATAGTTCTCGATACTATACTTTACATTCTTTATAGGAGTGTAAATAGAATCTGTGAATATTGTGCCTAAAGGAGCATTGGCTTTCTTGTTTTCTTCAGCCGGAACATAACCTCTACCTTTCTCGATAGTAACTTCCATGTTCAGGCTTACTTTCTTATCCATGTGACAGATTACCTGATCTGGGTTAAGAACTTGAAATCCTGAAATGAATTTCTGGAAGTGACCGGCAGTTAACTGCTCTTCTCCTGAAACTGAAATAGTAACCGATTCGTTATCGATCTCATCGATCTGCCTTTTAAATCTGATCTGTTTCAGGTTAAGGATTATCTCGGTTACGTCTTCCACTACACCTGCGATGGTTGAGAATTCGTGATCTACACCTTCAATTCTTACTGAAGTGATCGCGAAACCTTCCAAAGAAGATAAAAGCACTCGTCTTAAAGCATTACCAACGGTTAATCCATATCCTGGTTCCAAAGGGCGAAATTCAAATTTCCCTTCGAAATCGGTTGAATCAATCATTATTACTTTATCGGGCTTCTGAAAATTTAGTATTGCCATATTTCGACTTCTGTGTGAATTATTATTTCGAATATAATTCGACTATAAATTGTTCATTAATGTTTTCAGGAATCTGGACTCTTCCAGGTACTGAAACGAAAGTTCCTTCTTTCTTTTCTGAATTCCAGGTAATCCATTCGTAAACACTGCTGTTATTTGATAATGATTCCTGAATCACAGCAAGTGATTTAGATTTTTCTCTAACACCAACTACATCACCAGCCTTTAGGTGGTAAGATGGGATGTTAACTAATTCTCCGTTTACAGTGATGTGACGGTGACCAACTAACTGACGGGCAGCTCTTCTTGATGGAGCCACACCCATACGGTACACTACGTTATCTAAACGGGATTCGCAAAGTTGAAGAAGAACCTCACCAGTAATTCCCTGGGCACGGGTTGCTTTTTCGAACATGTTGCGGAATTGACGCTCAAGAATACCATAAGTATACTTGGCTTTTTGCTTCTCCATTAACTGGATTGCATATTCTGATTTTTTTCCACGACGACGGTTGTTACCGTGCTGTCCTGGAGGATAATTTCTTTTTTCGAAAGATTTGTCGTCTCCAAAAATAGCTTCACCGAATTTACGGGCTATTTTAGTTTTTGGACCAGTATATCTTGCCATTACTATTGTTGTTTTAGAAAGGGATTATGAATTAAGGCATTAGTCCTTCGATAATCTAAATCCTCTCCTATTAATAAAATTAATTAAACTCTACGTCTCTTTGGTGGACGACAACCATTGTGTGGAAGCGGAGTTACATCGATAATCTCAGTCACTTCTATACCATTGTTATGGATAGATCTGATTGCAGATTCTCTTCCGTTTCCAGGACCTTTAACGTATACTTTAACTTTACGCAATCCAGCTTCGTGAGCTACTTTAGAAGCATCTTCAGCAGCTAGCTGTGCAGCGTAAGGAGTATTTTTCTTAGATCCTCTAAAACCCATCTTCCCTGCAGATGACCATGCTACAACATCTCCCTTTTTGTTGGTAAGAGAAATAATGATGTTGTTGAAAGAAGCCGTAACGTGAGCTTCCCCGTTTGCTTCAACGGTCACTTTACGTTTCTTCTGAGTTTTACCGGCCTTTTGATTTGCTTTCTTTGCCATACTACTTACTATTTAGTCGCCTTTTTCTTGTTAGCAACTGTTTTTCTTCTTCCTTTTCTGGTTCTGGAGTTGTTCTTGGTTCTCTGACCTCTTAAAGGTAATCCAGCTCTGTGACGGATACCTCTGTAACATCCAATGTCCATAAGACGTTTGATGCTCATCTGAACTTCAGTACGCAACTCACCTTCGATTGTAAACTGACCAACGGCTTCACGGATCTTTCCGATCTCCTCATCGTCCCATTCTGAAACTTTCTTGCTTTCGTCTACTTTAGCCTGTGCAAGTATCTCTTGAGCCCTGCTTCTGCCAATTCCGAAGATATAGGTCAACGCTATAACTCCTCGCTTTTGTTTGGGAATATCTACCCCTGCAATTCTTGCCATAATTAGCCTTGTCTTTGTTTAAATCTAGGATTCTTTTTGTTAATTACGTAAAGGCGCCCTTTTCTGCGTACAATCTTGCAGTCGGCACTTCTCTTTTTTATTGATGCTCTAACTTTCATCTTATCTCTTTTTTATTCACAGGCAGAGCATTAACTCTTTCTGTGAAATTTTTAGCCGTCATAAATTTTTCAGAGTGCAAAAGTATAAAAAATTTATAAAAGGCTGAAAATTACTTTTTAGTATCTGTAAGTTATTCGAGCCTTAGTTAAATCGTAAGGACTCATTTCCAGTTTTACCTTATCCCCTGGAAGCAATTTAATGTAATGCATACGCATCTTCCCGGAGATATGGGCAGTCACTACGTGACCATTCTCCAATTCCACACGAAACATCGCATTAGACAATGCTTCAATGATAGTTCCGTCTTGTTCAATTGGTGGTTGTTTTGCCATAATTAAGCTACTGCTTTTCTGTTTTTACCTGTTTTCATTAATCCGTCATAGTGTCTATTCAACAAGTATGAATTCACCTGCTGCATAGTATCTATTGCAACTCCAACCATAATTAAAAGCGAGGTACCTCCAAAGAATAACGCCCAACCTTGCTGTACACCCAGCAAAGAGAATACTATCGCAGGGAACACTGCAATAAGTGCCAGGAATATAGATCCTGGAAGGGTTATCTGAGACATGATACGATCTAGGTATTCAGCAGTTTCAGTCCCCGGACGAATCCCAGGAATAAATCCACCACTTCTCTTAAGATCATCAGCCATTTTATTTGTTGGAACAGTGATCGCTGTATAGAAATAAGTAAATATTATTATCAATATAGCGAACACAAGATTATACCAAAATCCGAATATATTCTGAAATGCGGCAGTTACTCCCTGAGCAGTATCTGAATCTGAAAGACCAGCTACAGCTACAGGTATGAACATAATTGCCTGAGCAAAGATGATAGGCATAACTCCTGAAGCATTCAGTTTTAACGGAATGTATTGTCTTGATCCGAAAACATTCTTTTCATATCCACCAGAGGCAGATCTTCTGGCATACTGCACCGGAATTTGACGCACCGCCATAACCAGCATAACTGATGCCATAATAATGGCAAACCAGATAACTAATTCTATCAGTATCATTACCAGACCACCATTCGATTCAAATACTCTTGAAGCGAATTCCTGAATAAAGGCTTGAGGCAGGGTGGCAATAATACCAACCATAATCAATAATGAAATACCGTTACCAATACCCTTATCTGTGATCTTCTCACCCAGCCACATCGCGAAAATGGTTCCTGTTGTTAGGATAATTACCGATGAAACAACAAAGGTGATGTTATCTCCTAATAGGAACGCTTCTCCTGGTAGCGTTGCGAACAGGTTATAAATATAACCAGGTCCCTGCACCAGGGTAATTGCGATTGTTAACCAACGTGTGATCTGATTAATCTTCTTACGCCCGCTTTCTCCTTCTTTCTGAAGCTTCTGAAGATAAGGAATTGCAATCCCCATCAATTGAACCACAATAGAAGCAGAGATGTAAGGCATAATACCTAATGCAAATACGGAGGCGTTAGAAAACGCACCTCCGGTAAAAGCGTTAAGAAGGCCTAGAAGACCACTGTCTGTTTGGTTCGCCAGATTTGAAAGCTGAGCTGCATCAATTCCGGGAAGCACAACCTGTGCACCGAAACGATATACCAAAAGCAAACCGAGGGTAACTAAAATTCTATTTTTTAGCTCCTCGATTTTCCAAATATTTTTAATCGTATTGATGAATTTCATTTGATTATCTATTATAAAGTAACAACTTCACCTCCGGCAGCTTCAATAGCTTCTTTCGCTGAGGCCGTAAATTTATGAACAGATATTTTCAACTTTGCCTTTAATTCACCTCTACCTAATATCTTAACAAGCTCGTTTCTTGCAGCAAGTCCGTTTTCAGCTAAAACGTCCATATCCACAGTATCCTTAATTCTACCTTCATCTACAAGAGCTTGAAGAGTATCAAGGTTAATACCCTGGTATACTTTACGATTTCTGTTCGTGAATCCAAATTTTGGAACACGTCTTTGAAGTGGCATCTGTCCACCTTCAAAACCAATCTTTTTAGAATAACCTGAACGTGACTTGGCACCTTTGTGACCTCTGGTAGCGGTTCCACCTTTACCAGATCCTTCACCACGACCAATACGCTTGCTATTTTTTCTAACTGAACCTTCTGCAGGTTTTAAGTTACTTAAATCCATGAGAGATTATTATTTTGTTTCTTCAACAGAAACTAAGTGTTTAACTTTATTTACCATACCAAGGATGTTTGGCGTATCGTCATGCTCAACCGTCTGCCCGATTCTTTTAAGTCCTAATGACTCAAGAACAAGCTTTTGATTCTTCGTGCGGTTGATCGCACTTTTTACTTTTGTGACTTTTATCTTTCCCATCTTATTCCTTGATTTATCCTTTAAAAACCTTTTCCAATGAAACACCTCTTTGTTTTGCAACAGTTTCAGCGCTTCTTAATTGTAGTAAGGCATCAAAAGTAGCTTTTACAACGTTGTGAGGGTTTGAAGATCCCTGGTTCTTAGAAAGTACATCATGTACTCCTACAGATTCCAATACCGCACGAATCGCACCACCAGCAATAATACCGGTACCGGCAGCAGCTGGAAGCAACATTACTCTTGCTCCACCATACTTACCTTTTTGTTCGTGAGGTAAAGTTCCTTTATGCAAAGGAATGCGTACCAGATTTTTCTTAGCATCTTCTACCGCTTTAGAGATAGCGTCTGCAACCTCCTTGGATTTTCCAAGTCCCTGTCCAACTACGCCATTCTCATCTCCAACTACAACAATAGCAGAGAAACCAAATGCTCTACCACCTTTTGTAACCTTAGTAACACGTTGTACTCCAACCAAACGATCTTTTAATTCAAGACCTCCTGGTTTTACATGTTCTACGTTTTTATAATCTTGATACATAATTTTCTAGAATTTTAGTCCTCCTTCGCGAGCACCTTCTGCTAATGATTTAACTCTACCGTGATATAAATATCCACCTCTATCAAAAGAGATTGTATCTATTCCGGCTTTCTTCGCTTTCTCTGCAATGGCTTTACCAACCATTTGAGCCTGCTCTTTTCTATCTGCAGAAGCAGTAGCGATTTCTTTATCTCTTGAAGAAGCTGAAGCTAAGGTCTTACCTTCTACGTCGTCGATGATCTGAGCATAAATTTCTCTATTACTTCTAAAAACAGATAATCTAGGACGGCTTGTTGTTCCAACGATATCCTTACGGATACGTTTTCTGATTTTATTTCTTCTATCTTGTTTTGACACTGCCATAACTAAACTTTATTAAGCTGATTTACCTGCTTTTCTTCTCAATTGTTCTCCTACAAACTTGATACCTTTCCCTTTGTAAGGTTCAGGTTTTCTGAATGAACGGATCTTCGCCGCAACTTGTCCTACAAGTTGTTTATCATAAGAAGTAAGCTTTACGATAGGGTTCTTACCTTTCTCTGATATTGTCTCCACCTTAATTTCCGGAGCCAAATCTAGTACAATATTATGGGAATAACCAACCGCAAGGTCTAACTTATTACCCTGGTTGCTCGCACGGTAACCTACACCTACTAATTCAAGAGATTTAGTATATCCGTTTGTAACTCCCTCAATCATATTGTTAACTAACGCACGATATAAACCATGTTTAGCTTTCTGATCACTTTTCTCTGAAGAACGCTCGAAAGTAATAACATTATCTTCGATTTTTACATCGATGTCACTTACTTGCTGCTTAAGTTCTCCTAATTTTCCTTTTACCATTACAAGACCATCTTTGTGCTCTACTGTCACACCTTCTGGAATCGCAATTGGGCTTTTACCTATTCTTGACATTTCTTTAGTCTTTTAAGTATTAGTAAACGTAGCACAATACCTCACCACCAACTTTTTCAGCTTTTGCCTGCTTTCCAGTCATCACTCCGTGAGACGTAGAAACGATAGCAATTCCAAGACCGTTAAGGATTCTTGGGATCTCAGTTGATCCGGCGTATTTACGTAAACCAGGTTTACTTATTCTTTGAATTTTCTTAATTACCGGCTCTTTAGTTAGTTTATCATACTTAAGAGCGATCTTGATAGTTCCCTGAGCGGTAGTATCTTCGAACTTGTAACTAAGAATATATCCCTGATCGAATAATATCTTGGTGATCTCTTTCTTAACATTGGAAGCAGGAATTTCCACTACTCTGTGGTTTGCTGCATTAGCATTCCTGATTCTTGTTAAATAATCTGCAATAGGATCTGTATTCATTTATCTTAATTTGCGAATGTGGTTTTCAACTTTTTTATGAACCTTCATTCAATTTATAATTCTACCAGCTTGCTTTCTTAACCCCTGGAATAAGACCCTGGTTAGCCATTTCTCTGAACATTACACGAGAAAGACCAAATTGTCTCATATACCCTTTAGGTCTACCGGTTAGTTTACATCTGTTGTGTAAACGAACTGGAGAAGAGTTCTTTGGTAATTTTTGTAGGCCTTCCCAATCACCAGCTTCTTTAAGCGCAGCTCTTTTTTCAGCGTACTTTTTTACCAATTTCTGTCTTTTTACCTCACGGGCTTTCATTGATTCTTTAGCCATAATTAGTTCTTTTTAAAAGGTAATCCTAGTTCGGTTAACAATGCTTTTGCTTCCTTATCGGTTTCAGCAGTTGTAACAAAAGTGATATCCATACCAGCAATTCTATTTACTGCATCAATATCGATCTCAGGGAAAATGATCTGCTCAGTGATCCCTAAGTTATAATTACCTCTACCATCAAATCCATTAGATTTGATTCCGTTAAAATCACGTACACGCGGTAATGCGGTAGTAATAAGTCTATCTAAGAATTCATACATTCTATATCCACGTAAAGTAACTTTAGCACCAATTGGCATTCCTTTACGCAGCTTAAACGATGCAACATCCTTTTTCGAAATAGTTGAAACAGCTTTTTGACCACTGATCGCAGTAAGTTCGTCTACAGCGTGATCGATAAGTTTCTTATCTGCCACTGCTCCACCAACTCCACGGCTAATTACTATTTTCGTAAGTTTTGGCACCTCCATAATATTGGAGTAGCTGAATTCTTCCTTAAGAGCATTTTTCACTCTCTCGTTATATTCCTGTCTAAGTCTTGGTACGTATGCCATAACTATATTACTTCATTAGATTTTTTGGAAAATCTCACCTTCTTCCCATCCTCTTCCTTGTAACCAACTCTGGTAGTTTCACCATTCTTGTCGATTAGTGCAAGGTTAGAAATATGGATAGGAGCTTCTTTCTCCTTAATTCCACCTTGTGGATTAGAAGCGCTAGGCTTCTCATGTTTAGAGATCATATTAACCCCTTCCACAATGGCTTTATTCTTTTCAATAAGTACCTTCTGCACTTTACCTTCCTGACCTTTATGGTCTCCGGCAATTACACGAACGGTATCTCCTGATTTTATCTTAAGCTTCGTCATTTTCTTAATGTATTAAAGCACTTCTGGTGCCAATGATACAATTTTCATGAATTGCTTATCACGAAGTTCACGAGCTACAGGACCAAATACACGGGTACCGCGCATTTCTCCCTGAGGACCTAATAACACACATGCGTTGTCATCGAAACGGATATAAGATCCATCTGGTCTGCGAACTTCTTTCCTGGTACGAACAACAACTGCTGTTGAAACTGCACCCTTCTTGATGTTCCCGTTAGGTGTAGCTTCTTTTACACTGACAACGATCTTGTCTCCAACAGATGCGTATCTTTTCTTTGTACCTCCTAATACACGGATAGCTAAAACTTCTTTAGCTCCGGTATTATCTGCTACTTTTAGTCTGGACTCTTGTTGCACCATGATTATTTAGCTCTTTCAATTATTTCTACTAGTCTCCAAGTCTTGGATTTACTTAAAGGTCGTGTTTCCATGATCTTTACAGTATCACCTTCGTTGCAGTCGTTATTTTCGTCGTGTGCTACGTACTTTTTCGTTTTCAAAACGAATTTTCCATACATAGGATGTTTTACTTTTTTCACTTCAGAAACCACGATAGATTTCTGCATTTTGTTACTTGTAACAACTCCTACACGCTCTTTTCTTAAATTTCTTTTTTCCATCTTTCAGCAGAATAACAATTATTGTTGTTCTCTTTTAGTTAACTCTGTAGCTAGTCTCGCCACGTCTCTTCTTACAGTTCTTAACTGTATCGGATTTTCCAAAGGCGAAACAGCGTGAGCCATTTTTAAATCTGAATAAGCTTTACGAGACTTACCAAGCTCTTCTTGCAATTCTGCAACAGACAATTCTTTTACTTCTGATTGTTTCATAATTCCAATATTATTCTTGATAATCTCTAGCTACAACAAATTTAGTTCTCACAGGAAGCTTCTGCGCTGCAAGACGTAATGCCTCTTTAGCAGTTGCCATTGGTACACCACCAATTTCAAACATGATTCTTCCTGGCTTAACTACAGCTGCCCAATATTCAACGGCACCTTTACCTTTACCCATACGAACCTCAAGAGGTTTCTTAGTGATAGGCTTATCTGGGAAAATCTTGATCCAGATAGAACCTTCTCTTTTCATATAACGGGTAGCGGCGATACGCGCTGCTTCTATTTGACGAGCAGTAACGAAGCTGGAATCCATAGATTTGATTCCAAAAGTTCCGTTAGAAAGTCTGTGTCCTCTTTGAGACAAGCCCTTCATACGGCCTTTTTGTTGCTTACGGTATTTTGTTCTTTTAGGTTGTAACATTTTTTCTTTCCTTTAAAAAATTACTTTCTACGACGTGATTTGTTTCCACCTCGTCCGGCACCGGATTTCTTACCTTGGTTTTTCGCAAGGCCAACTAGAGGCGAAAGCTCTCTTTTTCCGTATACCTCACCTTTCATGATCCATACTTTAACACCCAGTCTACCATAAGTAGTGTGTGCTTCAACTAAAGCATAGTCAATATCAGCCCTAAAAGTAGACAAAGGTATTCTTCCATCTTTGTATGATTCTGAACGTGCCATCTCAGCACCATTTAAACGTCCGGAGATCTCAATCTTGATCCCTTCAGCATTCATTCTCATTGCAGCCGCGATAGCCATCTTAATTGCACGACGGTAAGAGATACGATTCTCTATCTGTCTGGCAACACTTGCTCCCACTAAGTGAGCGTCAAGTTCTGGCCTCTTAATCTCAAAGATGTTAATTTGAACCTCTTTGTCGGTAATCTTTTTAAGCTCTTCCTTAAGCTTGTCTACCTCTTGACCACCTTTACCGATAATGATACCAGGTCTGGCAGTAGTGATAGTAACGGTTACAAGCTTAAGCGTGCGCTCGATGATTACACGCGATACACTCGCTTTAGAAAGACGAGCATGGATATACTTTCTAATCTTATCGTCTTCGGCTAGTTTGTCGCCGTAGTCATTACCTCCGTACCAGTTGGATTCCCAACCTCTAATGATACCAAGGCGATTCCCGATTGGATTTGTTTTTTGTCCCATACTATCTCTTAGCTTTGTGTATTATTGTTTGCTCCAAGCACTAATGTAACGTGGTTGGATCTTTTTCTAATTCGGTGTGCACGACCCTGTGGAGCTGGACGAAGTCTTTTCAACATACTTCCTCCGTCTACACGAATCTCTTTCACAAATAATTCAGCTTCTTCAAGATTTGCATCTTCGTTTTTCGCTTGCCAGTTGGCAATCGCAGAAACTAAAAGTTTCTCTAAACGATTTGATGCTTCTTTCTTGCTGAATTTCAAAATATGAAGCGCTTTTTCTACTTTTTCACCTCTTACCAGATCCGCCATAAGACGCATCTTTCTAGGCGAAGTAGGGCAGTTATTTAACTTTGCAAAAGCTACCTGTTTCTTGGCTTCTTTTATTTGCTCTGCTCTTTCTCTTTTACGAACTCCCATAGCTTCAATTATTTTCTACCTTTATTTTTTGCACCTGCGTGTCCTCTGAAAGAACGTGTTGGTGAAAATTCTCCTAGTTTATGACCTACCATGTTTTCAGTTACATAAACAGGAACAAATTGTTTTCCGTTATGCACTGCAATAGTTTGTCCTACGAAATCTGGAGTAATCATAGAAGCTCTAGACCAGGTTTTGATCACGGCTTTCTTTCCTGACTCAACATTCTGAGCCACTTTTTGTTCCAGTTTGTAATGAACGAAAGGTCCTTTTTTTAATGAACGTGCCATATCTTATTATTTCTTTCTAGTCTTTCTACGTTCTACAATATATTTATTACTCGCCTTCGTTCTTGAACGGGTCTTGAATCCTTTTGCAGGAAGACCTTTTCTTGAACGTGGGTGACCACCTGAAGCTCTACCTTCACCACCACCCATTGGGTGATCTACAGGGTTCATCGCTACTGGTCTTGTTCTTGGTCTGATTCCTAACCAACGGCTTCTACCGGCTTTACCACCGATCATTAGCTGATGGTCACTGTTAGAAACAGCTCCTATAGTTGCCATACATAATGCAAGAACTCTACGGATCTCACCAGAAGGCAATTTAATAGTAGCATACTTCCCTTCTCTTGCCAATAATTGAGCAAAAGCACCAGCACTACGTGCCATAACAGCACCTTGTCCAGGTCTTAGCTCGATACAAGAGATCACAGTACCAAGAGGAATGTTTGCCAATGGCATCGCATTCCCGATTTCAGGAGTAGCAGCTTCATTTGCTGAAACTACATTTTGACCTACCTGAAGCCCGTTTTGAGCAATAATATACCTTTTCTCGCCATCCTGATAATTCAATAATGCGATAAAGGCCGTTCTGTTTGGATCGTATTCTATACTAGCGACAGTTGCAGGGATTCCCTGCTTGTCACGTTTAAAATCGATAATTCGGTAACGTTTTTTGTGACCACCACCTTTGTAGCGCATGGTCATCTTACCTTGACTGTTTCTACCACCTGATTTTTTTATCGGCGCCAATAGGCTTTTCTCCGGCTTATCAGTAGTAATGGCGTCATACCCATTCACTACTCTAAAACGCTGACCAGGTGTAATTGGTTTTAATTTTCTAACTGACATTCTTTAATCTTAAAGATTACTGTATAAATCAATAGTTTCACCTTCCGCCACCTGTACTATTGCTTTTTTGAAAGCATTAGTTTTACCAGTGATCATTCCAGATTTTGTATATCTGGTTTTACGATCTGGACGGACATTCATAGTTCGAACTTTAGTAACAGACACGCCATAAGCAGATTCGATCGCGTCTTTGATCTGAATCTTATTTGCCTTGTTACTTACCACGAAAGTGAAGCGATTATTCATCTCACTATCTGCGGTAGCTTTTTCTGTAATAACAGGTTTAATCAAGATGCTCATAACGGTTTATTAACTTAATTTCGACTCAATTCCTTCTAAAGACCCTTCTAAAAAGACAATACTTTTCGCATTAAGTATCTTGTAAGTACTTAATTCTGAGCTACTTATCACTTCAGACGTCTTTAAATTGCGCGACGACAAATATACATTTTTATTTGAGTCACCCAATACTATTAGTGATTTTTTACTTTCAATCCCCAGAGCCTTAAGAACTTCCATGAAGTTTTTGGTCTTTGGTGTATCGAAAGAAAAATCTTCAATTACCATAATTGCCTTATCATTTGCTTTGATAGAAAGCGCAGATTTTCTTGCAAGACGCTTAAGGTTTTTATTTAATTTAAAACCGTAATTTCTTGGTCTTGGTCCAAAAACACGTCCACCACCTTTGAAGATAGGAGACTTGATACTACCTGCTCTTGCAGTACCAGTACCTTTTTGTTTCTTGATCTTACGAGTAGAACCCGAGATCTCTGCTCTTTCTTTAGCTTTATGAGTACCCTGACGTTGGTTAGCCAGGTATTGTTTAACATCTAGATAAACAGCGTGCTCATTAGGCTCTATAGCGAAAACAGAATCAGAAAGCTTTGCTTTTCTGCCTGTTTCTTTTCCTTTTATATCTAAAACTGCTACTTCCATTACTTACTAATGATTACGTATGAGTTTTTATGTCCTGGCACACATCCTTTTACTACTAAAAGGTTCTTATCTGCCACAACCTTCAAAACTTTAAGGTTTTCAACTTTTACTCTCTCACCGCCCATTCTTCCGGCCATCTTCATTCCTTTGAATACTCTCGCAGGATACGATGCCGCTCCAATAGAACCGGGAGCTCTTAATCTGTTGTGCTGACCGTGAGTGGCCTGCCCAACACCTCCAAAACCGTGTCTCTTAACAACACCCTGGAAACCTTTACCTTTAGATGTACCTGCGATATCCACAAATTCACCTTCTTTGAAATGCTCCACGGTAACAGAGTCACCTAATTTGTAATCTTCATTATAACCCTGGAATTCAACGACTTTACGTTTTGCAACGGTTCCTGCTTTTTTAGCGTGCCCTTCAGCAGCTTTATTTACAGTCTTTTTGTCATCGAAACCAAGTTGAAGTGCTTCATACCCGTCAACCTCTTTGGTTCTGACTTGGGTAACCACGCATGGTCCAGCTTCGATCACGGTACATGGGACATTTTTCCCATTCTCGTCGAAGATGCTGGTCATACCGATCTTTTTTCCTATTAACCCAGACATATTTAATTAATTATTAATTGTTTACTTATTTAAAAAACTAAGGGCTGAAAAACACATTCAGCCCTGAATTGTATTTTTCACCGTTTTTCCTTTGCGAAACGCGCCGGACATGTTAACCGCGCACCGTAGTGCGCGGAACTGTTTTATCACACTTTGATCTCTACTTCTACACCACTTGGCAATTCAAGCTTCATCAACGCATCGATCGTTTTTGAAGAAGAGCTATAGATATCAAGTAATCTCTTGTAAGAGCTTAATTGAAACTGCTCTCTGGATTTCTTGTTCACGTGAGGTGAACGAAGAACAGTAAAGATTTTTTTGTTTGTTGGTAACGGAATTGGTCCGGTAACAACAGCTCCCGTAGTCTTTACGGTTTTTACAATCTTCTCTGCAGACTTGTCTACCAGGTTATGATCGTAAGATTTTAGTTTTATTCTGATTTTTTGACTCATTTCCTTAAGATTATTCGTTTGCTGCTCCTTTAGCTGCTTTGATCACTTCTTCAGAAATATTAGAAGGAGTTTCAGCATAGTGAGAGAATTCCATAGTTGAAGTTGCTCTACCTGATGAAAGTGTTCTTAATGTAGTTACATAACCGAACATTTCAGAAAGTGGCACTTCAGCTTTGATTACTTTCGCTCCAGATCTGTCTGACATGTTGTTTACCTGACCTCTTCTTCTGTTAAGGTCACCAACGATATCACCCATGTTTTCTTCTGGAGTTACAACTTCTACCTTCATGATTGGCTCAAGGATAACCGCTCCTGCTTTCTTAGCAGATTCTTTATATCCCATCTTAGCAGCCAATTCGAAAGAAAGTTGATCTGAATCCACAGGGTGGAAAGATCCATCCTTAAGAACAACTTTAAGGCTGTCCATTGTAAATCCTGCAAGAGGACCATTCTTCATAGCCTCTTCAAATCCTTTCTGTACTGAAGGAACAAATTCTTTAGGAATACGTCCACCCTTGATTTCATCAACAAACTGTAATCCAGTTCCTTCGAAATCTTCATCTACAGGCCCTAATTCGAATACGATATCTGCGAACTTACCACGACCACCAGATTGCTTTTTGTAAACCTCTCTGTGATCTGCAGGTCTTCTTACCGCTTCTTTGTACTCTACCTGAGGCTCACCAACGTTCACTTCAACTTTGAATTCACGCTTCATACGATCGATAATGATCTCTAAGTGAAGCTCACCCATACCAGAGATAATAGTCTGACCTGAGTTCTCATCAGTTTTTACTGTAAAAGTTGGATCCTCTTCAGCCAATTTACCAAGAGCCATTCCCATTTTCTCAACGTCTGCCTTAGTTTTAGGCTCTACTGCGATACCGATTACCGGTGCAGGGAAAGACATAGATTCAAGGATAATTGGGTGTTTAAGATCTGTAAGAGTATCACCGGTCTTAATATCTTTAAAACCTACCGCAGCTCCAATATCTCCAGCCTCGATACTATCGATAGGCTCTTGCTTATTAGAGTGCATTTGATATATTCTTGAGATACGCTCTTTCTTACCAGAACGTACGTTTAATACGTAAGAACCAGCATCAAGAGTACCTGAATAAGCACGGAAGAATGCTAAACGACCTACAAAAGGATCGGTAGCAATTTTAAATGCAAGCGCAGAAAATGGAGAATCCACATTTGGCTTACGGCTTTCTTCTTCACCTGTATCAGGGTTAGTACCAACGATAGCTTCAACATCTACTGGAGATGGAAGGTAACGCATAACAGCGTCAAGCATCGCCTGAACACCTTTATTCTTAAATGCAGAACCACACATCATTGGGATGATACTCATATCTATAGTAGCAGCTCTTAATGCAGCGATGATCTCATCTTCAGTAATTGAAGATTCATCTTCGAAGAATTTCTCCATCAAAGCTTCATCATATTCTGCAACCGCCTCTACTAATTCTGCACGGTATTTATTTACATCTGCTTCTAATTCAGCAGGAATATCGATAGTTTCATAGGTCATCCCATGATCTTCGTCATTCCAGATAATAGCTTTCTTAGAAATAAGATCTACCACACCTTTGAAGTCGATTTCATCACCGATTGGAACCTGAAGAGGCACCGGGTTACCACCAAGCATTTCTTTTACCTGACGACATACATTGAAGAAATCTGCTCCCTGACGGTCCATTTTATTAACGAAACCTAGACGTGGAACTCTATATTTATCTGCCTGTCTCCATACAGTTTCAGACTGAGGCTCAACCCCGTCTACTGCAGAGAACAATGCAACAACACCATCAAGTACACGTAAAGAACGCTCTACTTCTACCGTAAAGTCAACGTGACCTGGGGTATCGATAATGTTAACTGTATATTCCTGATCTCTATAAGGCCACTTACAGTGTGTAGCTGCAGAGGTAATGGTAATACCACGCTCCTGCTCTTGCTCCATCCAGTCCATAGTAGCAGCACCATCATGAACTTCACCAATTTTGTGACTTATACCTGTATAATAAAGGATACGCTCTGTAGTCGTAGTTTTACCCGCGTCAATATGAGCTGCAATTCCAATATTTCTAGTAAATTTTAAATCTCTTTGTGCCATGTTGTTTTAGAATCTAAAGTGAGAGAATGCTTTGTTAGCTTCAGCCATCTTATGAGTATCTACTCTTTTCTTAACAGCAGCTCCTTCTTCTTTCGCAGCAGCAAGAACTTCAGCAGCTAATTTAGCAGCCATAGATTTCTCGTTTCTCTTACGTGCGAAGCTAATTAACCACTTCATAGCAGTAGATACCTTACGGTCTGGTCTTATCTGCATTGGGATTTGAAAAGTTGCACCTCCAACACGTCTACTTCTCACTTCTACGTGAGGCATAACGTTAGAAAGAGCGTCTTTCCAGATCTCTAATCCAGATTTCTCTTCGTCTTGTTTCTTTTCTTCCACGATCGCGATAGCGTCATAGAAAATTTTAAAGGCAACCGATTTCTTACCATCCCACATCATCATGTTCACAAAACGTGTCACAAGCTGATCGTTAAATTTTGGATCCGGTAAAAGAGGTCGTTTTTTCGCCTGTCTTTTTCTCATTTCTTTACATTAAAAGTTTTTAATTACTTCTTAGGGCGTTTAGCTCCGTACTTAGATCTACGCTGAGTTCTACCTTCTACACCGGCAGTATCTAGCGCACCACGAACAATGTGATATCTAACACCAGGCAAATCTTTTACCCTTCCACCTCTAACCAATACTATCGAGTGCTCTTGTAGATTGTGTCCTTCTCCCGGAATGTAGGCATTCACCTCTTTTCCGTTAGTCAACCTTACCCTTGCTACTTTTCTCATAGCAGAGTTTGGTTTCTTAGGAGTTGTTGTGTACACACGTGTACAAACACCTCTCCTTTGAGGGCACGAATCCAAAGCAGCCGATTTACTCTTCTTGGTTATTTTGGCTCTTCCTTTTCGTACTAATTGTGAAATTGTTGGCATAATTTCCTATACACTAATTATTAATAAAATTTACTCCCCTGTTTTTTTAGGGTCTGCAAAGGTAGAAATAAATAATTATTATTCAAACCTTAGTTTATTAATTTTCAAGTTTTTCGGAAATTAAGTTTAATAAAGGATAAGAATGACTCAAAATCTTGTTTGACTTTCTACCTGGCTCCTAAATATTCATTCTCCTCCAAAATGCCAAAAGCTCAGTAGAAATTTAGCTATTCAATAAAATCTGCAGAGAAGAAAAGGCGCTTTTACTGATTAAGCAATTATCGAAAGCCCCTTTTAGCAAGTTTTCAATTTACTTGCAATTTTCAGGATTATTAACGAGACTTTAATAATAAGACTAATTTTTAATTCCAAAAGCTTGTTTAATTAACCATTTATTAGCACATTTGGCGCTGGCTAATTCAAACAAATTTAAAAATGAAAACAAAGTTTAGTAGTATTTTAACGCTATTACTGGCGTTTGTGGTGCAAATGACCTTTGCACAAGAACGAACGATTACCGGTACAGTGACAGACTCTGACGGTCTTCCGCTACCCGGTGTTAACATCGTTGTAAAAGGCACCTCTAATGGTGCACAAACCGATTTTGATGGAAATTATTCCATCACTGCGCAACAAGGAGACGTATTAGTTTTCTCTTTCGTGGGTCTAAAAACTGCTGAGTATGCAGTAAGTAACAATGACAACATTGATGTTGTAATGGAAGCTGATTCAGCTCAATTAGAAGAAGTTGTTGTTACCGCCCTAGGTATTAAGAGAGAAAAGAAGTCACTTGGTTATGCAACCCAAGAAGTTGCAGGGGAAGCTGTTTCAGATAACCCTTCTCAAAACTTCGTAAACGCTCTATCTGGTAAGGTAGCCGGTCTTAACATTAAGCAATCCGGTACTATGGGTGGATCTACTAACGTAGTAATTCGTGGTAACTCTTCTTTAACTGGTAACAACCAGGCACTTTTCGTAATTGATGGTACTCCAGTAAGTAACCTTAACACTAACGACTCTGATCAGTTAACTGGTCGTGGTGGTTATGACTACGGTAACGCTGCTTCGGATATCAACCCGAACGACATTGCCTCTATCAACGTACTTAAAGGTGCTGCCGCAACTGCATTATATGGTGCAAGAGCTGCTAACGGTGCGATCATCATCGAAACTAAAAAAGGTTCTAAGAGTAAAGGAATTGGAGTATCTGTACAGTCTTCTATCACTGTAAGTAATCCAGACATGAAAACTCTTCCTGAATACCAGAAACAATATGGTGCTGGTTATGGTGCTTATTACGAGTCTGAAGATGGTTACTTCAACCTTTATGATATCGACGGAGATGGTAACTTAGATGAAGCTACTCCATTTACTGAAGATGCATCTTTCGGTGCTGCCTTCGATCCTAACAGAATGATCTATCAGTGGAACTCTATTTATCCACAATTAGATACATACCAACAAGCTACGCCTTGGACTGCAGGAGAAAATGACCCTAACACAATCTGGGAAACTGGTTATACTTCTATCAACTCGGTAGCTTTAGACGGTGGAACAGACAAGAGTACTTTCAGAATAAGTGGAACTCACCTGAACCAACAAGGTAACTTACCTAACTCATTGATAAAGAGAAACACTCTTAAATTCAGTGGTTCTCACGAATTCACTGACAAATTCAGTGCTCAAGCAAACATCACTTATACTAAGACTGATGGTAAAGGACGTTACGGAACTGGATATAGTTCATTGAACGTAATGCAACAGTTCAGACAATGGTTCCAAACCAACGTTGACTTCCAGGAGCAAAGAAGAGCTTATTTCGCAACAGGAGAGAACATCACCTGGAACCCGAACAGTCCTTCTGATCTTTCTCCTATCTATTCTGATAACCCGTACTTTACTTTTTACGAAAACTTTCAGACAGATACTCGTAACAGATATTTCGGTAACGTAAACCTTAATTACGAATTTAACGATGTATTCAGCCTTCTAGGTAGATTTACATTTGATACTTTTGATGAATTACAGGAAGAAAGAATTAACGTAGGTAGTTCTGATGTAGCAAAATATAGCCGTTTCAATAACAGAGCTGCAGAATACAACTACGATCTTATCCTTAACTTCAACAAAGACGTTACTGAAGATCTTAACGTAGATGGTAACCTTGGTTTCAACTTAAGAAGAAACGAACAAAACAGCATTTACGCTCAAACAAACGGTGGATTAAACGCTCCTGGTTTCTATGCATTAAGCAACAGTGCCAGCCCGATCAATCCTCCAACAGAATACGAAATGGTAAGAATGCTTGATGGTATCTATGCCAGAGCAGGTGTAGGGTATTTAAATACTTATTACCTGGAAGGAACTATCCGTAGAGACCGTTCTTCTACTCTTCCTATCGAAGACAACAATAACGTATTCTATTATCCTTCTATCTCTTCAAGTGTTATCCTATCGAACATTATCGATGGAGACTGGTTATCTTTTGCTAAATTAAGAGCTAACTATGCTGAAGTAGGTAACGATACAGATCCTTACAATGTATTTAATACATATACAATTTTCGCACCATTTGGTGGAGCAGGTGTAGCTAGTAACAACAGTAGCTTAAACAACCCAGCATTGAAGCCAGAGCGTATGAAGTCTTACGAATTTGGTTTAGAGGCTAACTTCTTCGACAGAAGAGTAGGTTTTGATGTATCTTACTACAACTCTCAAACTGAAGATCAGATTACTCCAGTACCAGTTTCTACTGCTACAGGATTTACATCTAAACTCCTTAACGCAGGTACTATCGAAAACAAGGGTATTGAAGTTTCTTTAAACCTTAACCCAATTAGAACTGAAGATTTCAACTGGAACATTAACGTGAACTGGGCGAAAAACGAGAACACAGTTCTTGAATTAACAGATGGTATTGACAACCTACAGTTGGCGAGTGTACAAGGTGGTATCTCTATCAACGCTGCACCAGGACAACCTTATGGAGCGATTAGAGGTACAGATTACGTATATGATGACCAGGGTAACAGATTAATTACTTCTGCTGGTTACTACCAAAGAACTCCTAACGCTAACTATATCATTGGTAACATTCAGCCAGATTGGACTGGTGGTGTTCAGAACACTTTCGCATACAAGAATCTATCTTTAGGATTCCTTATCGATGTTCAGAAAGGTGGAGATCTTTTCTCTCTTGACCAGTGGTACGGTACCGCAACAGGTATTTACCAAAGCAGTGTAGGAACTAACGAACTTGGTAACCCAATTAGAAACACTATCGAAAATGGTGGTGGTGTGATCCTTGACGGTGTACAGGGTGATGTTACTTTCAATCCTGACGGAACTTATGAAGTAACTAACACTTCTCCTAACACTACAAGAGCTAGAACAGATTACTTCGGTAACCCTTACGGTTATGCAAGAAATGCAAACAAAGGTCATGTATATGACGCTGGTTATGTTAAATTGAGAGAAGCTAACATTACCTATAACTTTGGAGATAAATTCATTGACGCTACTCCATTTACAAGAGCTTCTATCTCTTTAATTGGACGTAACCTATGGATCATCGACAAGAACATTCCTTACTCTGATCCAGAAGCAGGTCTAAGTTCTGGTAACATCCAGGGATATCAGTCTGGTGCTTACCCAACTATGAGAGAAATAGGTGCTAGTCTTAAATTTAACTTTTAATAAAATTAACTATGAAAAAATATATTGTTGCTATAACAGCACTCGTGGTACTTTGGTCTTGCCAAAGCGACGAGAAGTATGAGGACCTTAATAGGGATCCGAAAAACCCTACTGAAGTAGCTTCTGACTTTTTGTTCACAGCAGCTACGGTAAGTATAGGAGATTATACAGCCAGTCCTAACGTGAACAGAACGTTGTACAGGTTCTTAGCCCAGTATTTCACAGCTACGACTTATCTTGATGAGCCTAACTATGATTTCACTGCAAGACAGAACCCAGATGCAGTATGGTCTGAATTTTACAGAGATGTGATCTTTGACCTTCAGAATGCTAAGGAGATTGTAATGGAGGACACTGAATTAGACCAGTCTGAAAAAGACGCTAGATTAGGTCAAATAGAAGTGGTAGAAGTATATGCTTGGCACGTATTGGTAGACTCTTTCGGGGATATACCTTACACTCAGGCAGTACAGGCAGAAGAGTTTCCTCTTCCAGAATATGATGACGATAGCGCTATTTACGCTGATCTAATTTCAAGACTAGATGCTGTAACTGCTATGCTAAATGCAGGACAGGGTTACACAACTGCTGACGTTATTTACGGAGGTGATATGGATGCTTGGGTAAAATTTGCAAACTCTCTTAAACTTAGAATGGGTCTAAGATTACAGGATGTAAATGCAAGTCTTGCACAAAGTGCTGTTGAATCAGCTATCGCTGGAGGAGTTTTCACTTCAAACGATGATATCGCTGCAATTCAATACCAGAGCACTACTCCTAACACTAACCCACTATGGGAAGATCTAGTACAGAGTGGTCGTTCAGATTTCTTGGCTGCAAACACATTGGTTGATTATATGAACCAGTTTGAGGATCCAAGAAGAATGGCTTATTTTGATGATAACGTTGAAGGATATATTGGTGGTATCTATGGTGCTAGTAACAACTACGGTTCTTACTCTCACATTGGTGATCAATTTTTAGATCCAACAAGAGAAGGTCTTTTAATTGATTATGCTGAAGTTGAATTCAACCTGGCTAACGCTGCAGAACTAGGTTATGCCGGTGCTGGAGATGCTGAGACTCATTACAATGATGCAATTACTGCTTCTATTACGTACTGGGGACTTTCAGCTGACGAAGCTGCTGCTTACCTTTCTCAGCCAGAGGTTGCATATGATGGTTCAACAGAACAACTTGCAACTCAGTACTGGATCGCCATGTATGACAACCCATTCCAGGGATGGTCTGTTTGGAGATTATATGATGAGCCAGCACTTAGAATTCCACAGGAATACTGTAATCTAGTACCTTACAGATATACATATCCTGTAGATGAGCAAAACCTTAACAACGCCAATTACATCGATGCATCGACTGCAATTGGAGGTGATAATACTCAAAACCCAATTTTCTGGGATACTACTACTCCAGATCAGTCAACTTACGTTGGTTGCTTGGACGAAGAAGAATAAATTGATCTTTGATTAATTTGATTAAACCACCCTTAACCGGGTGGTTTTTTTATTTATAAAAAGCCGAAGAGAGAAATATTATTAATGTTAACTTTGCCGCTATGAAAGAAACTACTCGAATTTTTGGAATTAGAACAGTAATCGAAGCCATCGAAAGCGGTAAGGCAATAGAAAAGATCTTTATTCAGAAAGGCCTTTCCGGCTCGTTATTCCAGGAATTAAACCGTTACCTAAACAAGGGTAATTTCACCGTTTCATATGTTCCTGTTGAAAAACTAAACAAACTTATTAAGGGTAATCATCAGGGGGTCGTTGCAAATATCTCCCCGGTGAGTTTTGTAAGTTTGGAGAAACTTGTTGAAGATTCTCATAATTTAACCACTACTCCACTCTTTCTATTACTAGATGGCCTAACAGATGTAAGAAATTTCGGAGCTATTATAAGGACTGCAGAATGCTGCGGAGTAACTGGAATTATCATTCCAGAAAAAGGTTCTGCGCCAATCAACGCAGATGCGGTTAAAACATCTGCTGGTGCCGTTTTCAAAATTCCGATCTGCAAGGTAAATCATATAAAGGATGCTATTTTCCATTTACAGACCTACGATATCAAAACTGTTGCGGCCACAGAGAAAACCGATGATGTTATTTACGATCTATATCTAAAACAACCTATTGCCATCATCATGGGTAATGAGGAAAAAGGTGTTTCTAACTCAATACTGAAATCAGCAGATTTTAGAGCCAAATTACCAATGCTTGGCAGCATAGCATCACTTAATGTATCTGTCGCTTGTGGTGCATTTTTATACGAAGTGGTAAGGCAAAGATTATAACACTGTTCAAGTGACAGAGATTTTATAGATACTGACTAAATTAGGTTAACAATTGTTTAGGCATCGTGACTAATAAAGTTTGATTTACGAGCTGAAAATAATCCATTTCCTACAAATATCTGATAATCCATTTTTGAACTAGGATTTTCAAGACTCTTTCGATTCATCATATTTTATTAGCTATTCACCTCACTATTAAATACATACAGATCATTTCTGCGCTATTTTAACACAATTCCGGTAAATCATTAACATTTTTTAGACAATTTTATGTGTTAAACATAAATTAATCAAAAATGGAAAAAAAATTACCACGCATTACCATGGTATTGTTTTTTATCCTCTTTAGCCTTAGTTCTTACGGCCAGGAAAAAACAATTAGTGGTACTGTTACCGGTGAAGACGGCTTACCTCTTCCAGGCGTGAATGTCATCATCAAGGATTCATACACCGGTACGCAAACAGATTTCGACGGTAAGTATTCGATCAACGCAAATGAGGGAGATATATTGGTTTTCTCATTTGTTGGAAAAGAGACTCAGGAGGTCCCCGTAGGCAATCAGACTACAATTGATGTTAACCTGGGACCAGATTCAGCCGAATTAGAAGAAGTAGTGATAACCGCTCAGGGAATTAGAGCAAAACCTCGTTCATTGAGTTATGCACTGGAATCTGTCGAGGCAGATGATGTTCAGAAATCACGTGAAACCAACCTTGTTTCGGCATTAAGCTCAAAAGCGTCTGGTGTTCAAGTAACATCATCTTCTGGATCAGTAGGAGCTTCGGCCAATATCAGGGTTCGTGGGAATACTTCTATAACCAGGTCTAATTCCCCTCTTTTTGTAGTGGATGGAGTTCCAATAGACAACTCTTCATTTTCAGAAGATCCAACACAAACAAACAACAACTCCAGTCTGGGAGGTAGTGATTTCTCGAACAGAGCGATAGATATTAACTCGAATGATATCGCCTCTATTTCTATCCTTAAGGGTATAGCAGCTCAAACGTTATATGGTTTACGCGCGGCAAATGGAGTTGTTTTAATTACTACTAAAAAAGGAAAAGCCGGTAAGACCAGGGTTTCTCTTAACACCACTACTTCATTTGCTGAATACAATAAAGTTCCCGAAACTCAGGAACTATATGCTCAGGGTAGGCATTTTGAAGGTGAATTGCAGTACCAGGGACCTGAGACTTTGGAAGGAGATTCCTGGGGTCCGCTTATCTCTGACCTTGAATTTGATGGTGCAACAGACTACCCATTTGACAGAAATGGACGCCTGGTACCTGAAGGTACTGGTAATGGCATGCCAGCCAGGGCCTATGACCGATATGGATTTTTCAGGACAGGAATTACAACTGACATTAGCTTAGGAATAAGCGGGGGAACGGAGAAAGTGAATTACCGGGCCTCTATAGGTAAATTGAATCAGCAGGGGATTTCTCCAAATGAATTATTTGAACGAAAAACTTTCAGGGTAGACCTCAGGGCAGATCTTACAGATAACCTAACCCTGGATGGTTCTGCCCAGTACACCAACTCCGGCGGTAACAGGGTGCAAAGAGGTTCTAACATTTCAGGAGTAATGTTAGGTCTTCTTCGTAATACACCCACCTTCGATATGGGTAATGGCAAAGAAGGACAGGCTGCTGCCGATGATCCCGACTCATATTTCTACAATATTCCTGGTTCTGAATTACCCGGACATAGAAGTTACAGGGACGGTATTTATAACAGCCCCTACTTTGCGGTGGCTAGAAATATTAACCTGGATGATGTTAACAGGACCATCGGTAAATTAGGTTTGACCTATGATATTACAGATTGGTTAAGCTTTAAGGGATCGGGTTCTATAGACAGATATACAGATACCCGAAAGATAGGCTTCGATATTCTTGATGCTTCTTTCGGTAACGGACGGGTTATAAACGATGTAATTGCAAACCAGGACGTGAACTGGAGTGGTATTTTTAATGCTCTTTATAACTTCAATGATAAACTTGGAGTAGATGCCAACATAGGTTATGATGGATACTACAACAAAACCAACCGTCAAACCGTAATTGGTGACGGGATGACCATACCTGGATTCTTCAACCTTTCTAACGTAAGCACTACCCAGGCGCAGGAACTTTCTACAAGGAGGGAGCTTATTGGTGTTTTCGCAACTGCAACTTTGAGTTATGATAATATGATCTTCATAACACCTTCCTTTAGAAACGACTGGTCTTCTACCCTACCTGTAGGCGACAACACTTTCCAATCCTATTCTATTGGAGGTAGTTTTGTATTTACAGAGCTTATGGATAGTGATGTTCTTAATTATGGTAAGATACGTGGTGCATGGGGTAGCGCCGGTAACGATGCTCCGGTTTATGCGACTATCACAAATTTTGGAGGAACCTCGGTTAGTGGGGATGGCTTTATACAAAGTGTTACTTTTCCTGCCTATGACGCAACCTCATTTGAGAGATCATCAAGAGCAGGTAATCCTACATTAACACCTGAAAAAACCACAGAATTTGAAGTTGGTATTGAACTCTCGATGTTCGAAAGCAGACTGAAGTTTGATTTTGCTTACTACGATAAGGAAACCGAAGACCAGATCATCTTTGTTGATGCTGCGCCTTCTTCCGGTTTTGTGGACAGGTATGCGAACGTAGGTTTGGTAACAAACACCGGTTATGAAGTAAGCTTAAGTGGAACACCTATAAGAACAGAAGATTTTGAATGGAACATAAGTGCAAACTGGACTACTTATGAAAATGTCGTTGAAGAATTGGTCGAAGGCGTTGAATCTGTAACATTAAACGGATTCTCAGGCACTAGCTCTCGAGCCGTAGTAGGTGAATCCTATGGGGCTCTTTTTGGAGGACGATATGCCAGGAATGATGCAGGAGATATCTTAATTGACGACGACGGTTATCCACTACTGGCCGATACAGCCGGAGTGATAGGAGATCCTATCCCAGACTGGCTTGCTGGAATTAGCAACCAGTTTACATATAAAAATATTGCGTTATCATTCCTGATAGACATTCGTCAGGGAGGTGATATCTGGTGTGGAACGTGTGGTATTCTGGACTATTTCGGGATTTCAGACGAAACATTGCTAAGAGATCAAACCACAGTTTTTGAAGGTGTCGTGCAGTCTACAGGGCAGCCTAACACCCAGGTGGTACCATATTCAGATGTATCTATCAGCGAAAACAATAACTATTGGAGAAGATATGGTTTTGGGGATGTTGATGAAGGAAATGTTTATGATGGTTCCTGGGTGAGACTCAGAGAAGTAACATTAACCTATTCCCTTCCAGAGAAATTATTTGAAAATTCTTTCATTGAAGGAATTTCATTTTCAGCATTTGGCAGAAACCTCTGGTTAGAAACAGATTATCCCGGTGTAGACCCCGAAACAAACCTTACTGGAGATAGTAACGGTCTGGGACTGGACTATTTTAACCAGCCCAATACAAAAAGTTACGGTTTAAACGTTCAATTAAATTTTTAGAAAAACATGAAAACTATAAAAATATTACTCTGGATAGCATTGATCGGTTTTTCTACTTCTTGTGAAATTACCGATGCGAATATAGACCCAGATAATCCGTCATCAGAATTGGTAAATGCAGGCGCCATTTATCCGGGTATGATTGCTCAAACGCATAGAAACTCTGTCGCTTTGGGCGGCCGTATCGCTGGTATTCTTGTTCAACATTTTGATGGGTTAGATGCTCAGCAGATAGCATATGATCAATATAATATTGGTGAAGATGATGTTGATGATCTATGGGATTTTGGACTTTATGGAGCAGGCTCTATGAAAGATGCCTTTGTTATTATTCGAAATAATGAAGGAGAAATTAGCGCTTTAGCTAAGTTATATATGGCAGCAAATTTAGGTGTCGCCACTAGTTCATGGGGCGATATTCCCTATACTGATGCTTTTGTAGGAGATGAAGGAAATTTAAATCCAACCTATGATACTCAGGAGTCGATCTATGCAGAGATCCAGTCACTATTAACTCAAGCTATAGATGAAGGTGTAGCTGCCGGAATTGGCGAATTTGCCGGTGCTGGAAGTACTGATAATATCGACTGGGAAGGAGTTGCTCACGCGCTGAAGGCCCGATATTATCTTCATTTAACCTCTGTAAACGGGGTTTCTGCAGCTCAAAATGCGCTTACTGAAGTTCAGCAAGCATTTTCAAGCACTGCGGAACAACCTGATTTTATTTACAGTACTCCGGCTCAAAATGCAAACCCGTTTTACCTGTTTAACAATGACAGGCCCAGTACTTTAGGAATTTCAGAAGTTTTAGTGAACGAAATGACAAGTCAGGATGATCCAAGATTACCTAAATATACTTCAGATGGTGTCGATTTTGCCGGTGTGGAAGGATTATTCTGGGGACAGGCAGATTCACCAACACCATTAATTTCATATTGGGAAGTAAAATTCATTGAAGCAGAAGCTATAGTAAGAACTGGAGGATCTGATGCAGATGCGGAAGCTGCACTTAAAGAAGCCGTAACTGCAAATATGGAATATGTAGGCGTAGAAGGAAGCGAAATCAGTGCATATGTTAACGGTCTCTCATTATCTGGCTCAGAAGAAGAAAAGATCCGGACGATTATTAATGAAAAGTGGGTTGCTCTATATGGAAATGCACCATTAGAGTCCTGGGTTGACCACAGGAGAACTGGTTATCCGGAATTAACACCTAATCCAGACGCAGTTCCCAATGTTAATCCATCGGGCATCATCCCTAGAAGATTCCTTTATCCAATTTCTGAACGCCAGGCTAATTTGGAAAATTACAATGCAGCCATTCAGGCCCAGGGCGGGCATTTACTGGATGATGATATTTGGGCATTCCCAACAAACTAGACTCTGATCAAATAAAGAAAACCACCTTCGGGTGGTTTTTAATTATCTTTTTTCTTTTCTCTGTAAATATAATTATACTCTACATCATCAGCGTTTGATTCCTCTTCGGGTAAATTCTCTATGAAATTACCATTTTCATCAAAATGCTTCATAAAAGGATCGTCCTCTTCAGAATATTCAGGGTTCTCCCAATGATATTTTGGTGGTTCAACTATATTCTGTTTAAAAATCAAAGACAAACTGAAGCCGCTGATCAAACCTGCCAGATGTCCCTCCCATGAAATGGTTGGATCTATTGGCGTAACATACCATACCAATCCTCCGTAAATAAAAACCACAATAAGGGATAAGGCTACCAACCTGTAATATTTTGAAAATATTCCCTTGAAAAATAAAAAAGAGGCAAGTAAATAAATAATTCCACTGGCACCAATGTGGTTTGCCGGCCTGCCAATAAGCCATGTAAGTATTCCCGAAGCGACGAGACCAATGAGCAGAACCTTCCAGCTAATAGGTCTGTAAAAATAGAACAGGGCCAATGACAAAATAAAAAGCGGGATAGTATTATTGAAGAGATGTTCTATATCTGAATGTATAAAAGGAGAGAACAAAATCCCGCGTAGACCTACCAGTTCACCGGGCCTAACTCCATAACTGTTGAAACTAACACCAAACCTTACCTCAACCCAGAAAACAATCCAGATCAAAAGAACAAATAAAAGAGGATATCCTATGGTTCCACTAGTAAAAACAAAAGGGCCGGATGCTTTCAAACTTTCTTCAATTTTAATTAATATTACAAAAAAGCATCCAAACTTTAATGGATGAAAAACTGTCACATAACTAATTGCTATGAATCAACCTCTTGCTGAGAGACTCCGACCAAAAACCTTAGATGATTACCTAAGTCAATCGCACTTAATAGGCGAAAATGGAGCTTTAAGACAGCAGATCCAACAGGGGATGATCCCTTCTATGATCTTTTGGGGCCCTCCTGGCGTAGGGAAGACTACCCTTGCCAATATTATTGCTACAGAATCTGGAAGACCATTCTTTACACTTAGCGCCATTAGCAGTGGTGTAAAGGATGTTAGGGAAGTCATCGAGAAAGCTAAAAAGAGTGAAGGCCTTTTTACCACAAAGAGCCCAATTCTTTTTATCGATGAAATTCATAGATTTAGTAAATCACAGCAGGATTCTTTATTGGGAGCGGTCGAGAAAGGATGGGTGACCCTTATTGGCGCAACAACCGAAAACCCAAGTTTTGAGGTGATCTCCGCACTTCTTTCAAGGTGCCAGGTGTATATTCTTAAACCTTTTTCTAAGGATGACCTCGTAGCTTTGTTGGAAAGAGCTATGAAAGAGGACAAGATCATTGCCGCTAAAAATGTAAAATTAAAGGAAACCGAAGCTCTGCTTAGATTGAGCGCCGGAGATGCAAGAAAACTTTTAAATATTTTTGAGCTATTAGTTACCTCAGCAGATAAAAATGTAGAAATCACTAATGACCTCGTACTTTCCAAAGTTCAGCAAAATACTGTGCTTTACGACAAAACAGGTGAACAGCATTATGATATTATCTCTGCCTTTATTAAATCTATTAGGGGAAGTGATCCAAACGCAGCAGTATACTGGCTTGCCCGGATGATCGAAGGCGGTGAAGACGTGAAATTCATTGCCAGAAGGCTACTTATCCTGGCTAGTGAAGACATTGGAAATGCCAACCCAACGGCCCTTGTGATTGCCAACAACTCGTTCCAGGCTGTAAATACGATTGGATATCCTGAAGCGAGAATAATTCTAAGCCAATGCGTAACCTATCTGGCTACATCTCCAAAAAGCAATGCAGCATATATGGCGATAAATGAAGCCCAGCGTCTGGTTAAAAAAACTGGCAACCTGTCTGTTCCTCTTTCAATCAGGAATGCTCCAACTAAACTTATGAAGGACATTGGTTATGGAAAAGACTATAAATATGCCCATACTCATGAAGGCAATTTCGTCGCTGCGGAATTTTTGCCAGATGAAATTAAGAATACCACGCTCTATAATCCTGGCAATAACCAACGGGAAAATGCCCAAAGAGAATTTTTAAGAAAACGCTGGCAGAAGAAATATGGATATTAATCCATTACTTCATATTTCAGGGTAACCTTATTATTTTTTTCACGATCAAAATATTCAACCATCAGGTTGTTCTCCGCGTCAAAATAACCAATCCCTTGTTTTGTTAAGGAGTTATATATGAAGCTTTTTCCACCTTCAGATTCTAATAGAATTGCGATTGGTTCGGTAGATCCTTCCTGAAACAAATTATAACCCTGAGAAGTTTTCTTCAGAAAAAAAGTTTTCCCGGCATTTAGATATTTCATTTCAGAACCAGTCTTTGGTGCTGGCGTGGTTGTTTCGATATTTTCTTCCGCAACTGTATCTGTATTAACCGGGTTTGCGGCAACTTCAGCACCTAAAGTAACTTTCACCGTCTCTTTTGCTGAATTCATTTCATTAGAATTATTGACCACAGAAGTTTCCCCCGGAACATATTCGTAATCCAATTCTTCTACTGAGGTAAAAGCATCTTTTAAGGCTTCATGGTAAGCTAACTTGAAATCTTTCTCTCTACTCCTACCCTCCTTGCTTTTAAAAACTACCTTTCCCTGGCAATCTTCTAATTCTATTACCAATTTGGTCACAAACAATCCAGAATTATTTTTAAGATTGGCCTTTAAACCTAGACAGGAATTTACAGCCAGGTCTTGTGGCTTATCTGCAGACTTCATAACCGTATTAAAACCTTCCTGCTCAAATAAGAATTTGAACAGGGAATTCAATTGATATTGGTTCACCTCACCAGTGAATTCAAAGGTTTCAGGAATTAGAATATATTTATATTCATTAATATTTTGTGCTGATGAAGTGAAAACTCCACCAAAAATGAATAATGCTATTAGTAACTTTTTCATAAATCTTTAAAAATAAATTGCATCCCGAATTGCAGGGAAGCGCTGTTAGCTTTCGCTAAATTAGTATATCCAATTATATCGTTAGCCGCAAGATAAATATTAAAATTTTTAAATCTTGAAGATACCATAAATCCCAACTTGGTCAAACTGTATTCATCTACAGCATAAGCGAGACGAAATCTTAAATTATCAGTAACTTTTCTATCCCAGTAGGCGGTGACTCCATAAGTAGGCCCTTTAGGCCGGTTAACCCCTGAAATAAGCATTCCGAACAAATTCATAAATCTTGGCTTCTTACTGATCAAATAATCACAGGGAAGTATGGATTTGCCGGTACCGAATTGAAATGAGGCATTATACTTTAACGGCCTCCAGGTTGTATATCCGTTATTAGTTGTCTCATCCTGTAAACTAATATCAACTCTCTCTTCAAAAATTTCCCAGTACGGGATCGTAGGTTCATTACCGTCCAATTCAGGAAATAATGGCTCCAATCCATTAGTTTGAAAAGATCCAAAATAATTATAGTTCTCAACATCTTTCTGATGAAACATCAAGCCAAGGTCCTGTACCGATGCGTTTACAGAAAATTGATCTGTCACTCTGTAATTAAAACCAAGATCAAATCCTACTCCGGCGTTCTGCCCGAACATTGATCTACTTAGTAATTCTGCTACCGCCTTATCCACTGTCATATCCTCTTCATCCTTCAAGGAGGCATAACCAGAAGTGTTCACCCTTACATTGAGGCCACTTACCTCATGGCGATAAAAATTGGGGCCTCCAGGTGTCTCTATGGTCCTGAAAACACCTTCGTTATCGATACTTTCAGCATTAAAGATTCCTGAGTATAATTTCAACCTTCCTCCAACTGTTAGTTTTGCATCTACTTTATAGTTGAAACCAGCGTGGTAAACCGTTAAAATTTCTCCCGTAAAATTAGCATCAGAAAAATCAAAATCCTGCCCAATATAATCGGCATTACCTTCAAATGCCAATATAGCCGGATCTTTAGGAAAATAGGCAAAAACATCTAACTCCTGGTAAATCCCAGTGGAGAAGTAACCTCTATCGCCAACTTTCCAGCCTAAAGAAAGAATTTCAATTTGCTGGTTGACAGAAAAATAATCCCCAGCGGTAATATCCTGCATAATATTCCTAACGCGATCGTTTACATCTGAACCATCATCAGCAAAGACATCATAAGCGGTAACACCTGTTGAGCCCGCAGATAAATGGATCTGAGAAAAAAATGGTATTCCTACATGCCTGGTAAAATCTATTCGAGCGCCGGGATTTTGAAGCAAAGACTGAGGCAGATCATCTACATTATATAGGAGTGGCCTATTTTGCCCACTACAAATAATGGTACAAAATATCATAATGACCAGTAAAATTCTCTGCATATTAAAATTCAAACCTGAACAGTCCTTTTGACATAAAATCTAATTCGCCTTCCAGGCTTTCATTGGCCCCTTTCACTTCTAATTCAATCACCATTTTAATAGAACGGCGTATATCAACTATATCATTTCCCTGCAGTACATGAGTAGTATCTACTACTGAGGATGAAGTTTCAGATCCTGCCGGAATTATATAGGCCACATTGAACTGGTTTCTATTATTCTCCCTTAAAAATCTTATGTTGCTTTTAATCTCATACGGAAACCTATTTTCATGCCTGAATCTTAGCGCCGCATACATCAAGCCATCCTGGATATAGTCATCATCTAGAAATTCAAGCCTTACAGTATCACGTATAACTGGAGTAAATTGACCGGTTTCTGAATCAAGAAAATCTGTCTCGTTCAATTGATAGAATAAAAGATCGACCTCAAGATCTGGCTCCAGAGCAATATTCTCTGCCTGCCCAAAATCGACATCTTTAAAACATGAAGTTAGGAGGAATCCAAAAATGATTCCTGGTATAATTTTTTTTATAAATCTTAAATGCGACACCTAACTTTTTTATTTGCGCACGAAAATACCTAATCCCTGTTACTATAAATAATTTAGAAGTTCATTTAACTTTTGAACCTGAGGGTACTGACTCTGAATACTTTGGTCATGAGAATTTAGATGAATAACCTGTAATCCAAAGTTGTGAGCTCCTATAATATCTGCCTCCAAATTATCACCTATCATCACAGATTTCGAGACTTCTGCCCCACTCTTGTTTACAGCGATTTGAAATATCTGTGGATGTGGTTTTTTTACTCCAGCCTCTTCAGAAGTAGTAATAGTCTCAAAAAATTCATGAATACCCGAGCCTCTCATTTTTCTTTCCTGAACCTCTTCAAATCCATTAGTGATAATATGCAATCTATACCTGTCCTTTAAATTATTTAAAAGCTCGAGGCTTCCATCCAATAAGTGATTATTTTTTGGGAGGTATTCAATATAATCATCGGCTATAAGATTAATAGTAGTATCCTGGGTTTGAAATTTTAAGGAATCGAAGCTTTCCTTTAACCTTCCAAAGCGAAGATCCACCTTACTCACCGAATTATTCCTGTAAAGCTCCCAATATTTGAAATTAATAGGTTTATAAACCTCCAGGAATTCTTCAATATTTATAGTGATCTTTTGCTTTTCAAAAATTTCCCTGAAAGCCAGTTCAGAATTCTTGTCAAAATCCCATAGAGTATGGTCCAGATCAAAAAAAACGTGTTCTATATTATCCAATTTCATGAATCTGCTTTAAAAGTGAATAGTAATACTCTTTATTCGAGTAATTTGAAAAATCCTGGTTTCTAAATACTCCGCGAAACATTCCTTTTACCTCTTTAACCTCTAACAACATTCGTGCTAGATCCTCCTTAAGTTTAGTCTTTGTCATATCTTCTGCAACCGCAGAATTAAAAGCATATGGATGAACTTTGAGCGGGGTAGTTACTTCCATATTGATATCATAGAACAAGTATGGGGTACACGTACCGGCTCTAAAACCGGGCACATCGGGATATCCCATAGAATGATCATTATTTATTTCCAGTTCGGTTAAATTATTATATTGATCTGGTAACCGCAGATTATATTTAGAGTTCATCACGTTTTCAACAGGAATATGAATGATCTCCTCCATCCTTAACTTTTCCTTACGCAAGCTTTTAATATTCTCCATTGCATAATACCCCATAAGCAGACCAACTTTTGCGTAATCTGCCACAGATTTTATAACCGCACGATGAGGAATTCTATTATGACTTATATTACGGTCGTAAAGGGAGAAGTCACTTAGCTGAAACATGAACAACATATATATTTTATGCTGTTTGATCAAATCTATAAGATCCTCGAAAATATCGTGAGGATCATCCTTGATCCTTATCCAAACCTGCAGCCTGTCTATAACTTTACCCAGCTGAAACTGAAAAAGGTCTGAAAACATCCCCACAAAACTTCTTAAGAAGCCCTTATTCTTAAAAATGAAAGTATTTTCTGAAGCTACAATAGTTCCTACTTTATATTTTCTATCAGAATATTCGAGCTTAGGAAAACGATTTAAAAGAATTTCCCGGAACTTTATAGCCCAGATATCTACCACGGGTTTGTGTAAAAAACTTTCCTGGGAGGCCAGACTTTCTGAAGCTGGGAACCTTCCTTCTTCATCTTTAACATGTGGAAGATATTCCTCGTACCTGCTCAATAAATAAAAAGAGGCTGCGAAAATATCAAAGGGAAGATCACTGGCTTCCGGTAACGGAAAAAAGCAAATAGTATCATCCCAGGGCTGTACTTTTATTTCAAGTTCAGAAAAACCCTGCTCTATCAAAAGGTCTACATTCTGAATAAAAAATTCATTTCCCAAAGCCTGTCTGCCATACGATAGTTTAGCACCATCGTGAGCGATAAATTCCTCAATTTTAGAAGTGAATTTAATTGGAATCCCCAGGATATGAGTACAAATATGCTTGAACACATATATAATCCTTGGGGTGATTTTCTGGGTATAGATCAATAACATTAAAAGGGTCTTAAAGCATACCTTCGTCGGCAAAGCTAAGGTATGATTTTTCGGTTACAATAATATGGTCAAGTACTTTGATATCGAGACTTTCGGCAGCAGTTTTCAATTTATTGGTCAGCTGTTTATCTGCTTCACTGGCCTTTAGATTTCCCGAGGGGTGATTATGCACCAGAATAAGAGAAACCGCACCAACCTCAAGTGCCTTTTTCAAGGTAATACGAACATCTACTAAAGTTCCGGTTATTCCACCCTTGCTTATTTGAAACTGCTCTATTACTTTATTACTATTATTAAGGTAAATGATCCAGAATTCTTCATGACCTAATTCACCAATCATAGGCTGCATAATTTCAAAAACTGAATTACTGGAAGTAATTTTTTTGAGTTCCAGCGCTTCCTCCAGCCTTCTTCTCCTTCCCAATTCTAAAGCCGCAGCAATAGAAACTGCTTTTGCAGGCCCAATCCCTTTAAACTTGCATAATTGCGCAATGGAGAGTTTCCCCAGAGCACTCAGATTATTTTGCGTGGAGGACAGAATCTTTTTTGAAAGTTCTACCGCACTTTCATTTTTACTTCCTGAACCTATAAGGATCGCAATTAATTCGGAATCGCTTAAACTAAGTTTCCCCTTTTGAAGTAGCTTTTCACGGGGCCGATCATCCTCGGCCCACTTTTTTATACTAAGGTTATTTTTTTCATTATTCATCCTGAGTTAAAGATAAACAATGAATTGAAACTTTCTTAAAAATTACTGATAACCAATTGGTTAAATCATCGCTTTTACTTCCTCCATATCAAGCCCACCATAATTACCACTACTCATCATCAACAATACTGCATTTTCAAGCCTTATACTTAGCAACTCCTTTTTAAATTCTTCAGCTGTTACAAACACCTTTAAGCCCTGCTTCCCAAACGCTTCCCGTATCTGATCTTCAGAAATAGCATCTAGCTTCTTGGCCGTGATAGCTTCTGGGGAATAAAAAACCAGGGCTTCATCAGCTTTATCAAGACTATTTTTATATTCTTTCAGAAATTCAGAATTCAGACTACTAAAAGTATGGAGTTCTAAACAAGCTATAAGTTTCTTTTCTGAAAATTGCTCTTTCACGGCGGCGGTTGTTGCACCAACCTTTGAAGGGCTATGGGCAAAATCCTTAAAAATGATCGATGAATTTTTTTCGGCTAACTTTTCCAGTCGCTTTGAAGCACCCTTAAAAGTAGCTATTGCCTCATAAAAATCATCTTCATCTACGCCCATATGCTGGCAGATCCACTTGGCTCCCGCCAGATTATTAAGGTTGTGTTTTCCGAAAATTTCTAGCGGCATTTCCCCTTCAGGAACATCCAGAATCGTATGATTTCCTTCAGTATGGTATTCTGGAGTTTGATAAGGATGTTTTCTAATAGGGTTTTCGGTTTCTTCAGCAAGCCTTTTTACCTCAGGATCTTCTTCATTATATACCAATATCCCACCGTTCACGATGGAGTCTATAAAGATCCTGAATTGTTCCACATAATTCTCATAAGTAGGAAATACATTAATATGATCCCAGGCAATTCCACTCAGTAATGCAATATTGGGTTGATATAAATGGAATTTCGGCCTTCTATCTATTGGTGAGGAAAGATACTCATCTCCTTCAATAACTATAAAGTCATTCTCCTGAGTCAGATGAACCGGGTTATCTATTCCTTTTAGAGCTGCTCCTACCATGTAATCAATTTCCTTATCATGATATTGCATCACATGAAGAATCATAGAAGTGATACTGGTTTTTCCATGCGAGCCACCTATAACCACCCTGGTCTTATCCTTTGCCTGCTCAAACAGGAATTCAGGATAGGAATATATTTTAATACCAAGTTCTTTCGACTTAAGCAATTCGGGATTATCTGCCTTAGCATGCATGCCTAAGATTACCGCATCAAGATCTGAGGTAATATTCTCTTCGAACCAACCCATTCTTTCCGGTAAGACTCCAAATTCCTCTAATCTGGATTTGGAAGGTTCAAAAATGGCATCATCACTACCTGTGATCGCATAACCTTTCTGGATGAGAGCGATTGCTAAACTATGCATTGCGCTTCCTCCAATGGCAATAAAATGAATTCTCATAGAAAATTTTTGTGCAAATATAATAGTTTGAAGACGGGAATGGATGGATTAGAGCCTCTTGATCTTTTGTTTTTCGATCAAAGCTTTATCAAAATCTGGATCTATGGAAAGAGATTTTTCAATATGAGCTAAAGCGGCCTGACGATTTTCCCGAATCCTTTCTATTTGTGCAAGTCGGTAATAAGCCCAAGCCGGAGACTTTAGATCTTTATAGCCGTAATCTTTTATATAGTCTTCTAAAAACTTTTCACCGGCATCTAATTGTATTTCATAAATAGCTGAAGCTTCACCTAATTCATAATTAAGATAGTTACGAGATACTAATGCAGGTTTCCTTTCTGCAACTCTTATTGCCTGTTCATATTTATTTTTTGCAAGATCACGGTACTCCTGAATTTTGTATATGTAAGCGTCAGCTAAAAGGGCATCGACTTCATTTAATCTATCAAGATCTGAGGCATAGCTTTCAGCCAGCGTTTTACTACCTCCAATAAAGCCAGGAATCTGCATATATAATTCTACAAGTGCTCGACGTGTCTCTTTATGAGATGGATCAAGATCAGCCGCCTTCCTTAAATATTTTTTCACATCACCAAGTAATATAGCTGCCTGGAATTTAGACCCATAGTAAGCCTTCATTCCCATAGCACCTCCCAGTTTAAAATTATACATGGCATTCTCAGGATGTTTTTTTACCAAAGTCTCGTAATAAGAAATAGCCTCATCCCAGTCTTTATTAAAACTAGCAATATCGCCTAAACGCTCTGTAGCAAGAGGTTTATTATCGTGCTTCAGGAAAATATTTTTCGCATCCACAATTTCCCCACTATTGAGGAGTTTTTCAGCATCATTTAAGGTTTGCTGTGCCATAGAATTGACTGTGAAAAGCAAAAAAATACCGATGACACACCTGAAATTTATTAACATATATATTTTTTTTATACATTTAGACCGCCCAAGGAGTTGTTACTCAGCAAACTTAAGGCCTTTGGATTTAATTGTTAAGATGTTTCTTAATTTAACTCCGCATATTAAAAATTATTTTAATATTTGTGCAACTTTTAATGAGTTTTAACCGAATACTAATTTTGAATTTAACACCTAGCCTATGCAAAATTTTACTTTTGGGAGGAAGGGACTTAATTGGTTCCTTTTTGCCTTTATTTTATTTGTGGGTAATTTGTCCGCATCCTATGCGCAAAACTGCCCAACCCTAACTTCGACTTCAGATAACTTTTGTTATTTAAGTCGAGTTTCAGCCCTAGATGCCTATGCCAATGATGGTGGTGATGGAGTAGAATGGTATAGAAATGCCACTCCACAACCTTCAGAAACTGCTATTCCAGATGATGAGATCTTGGAAACGGGCATATATTATGCCGGAAATAACTCCGGAGATTGTGCAACCCGTCCAGCTTTTGAAGTTACGGTAGACGATCTTGGACCGCCAGAATCAACTTTCGGAAACTTCTACGAACCTTGTGAATATAGTTCTTCAGATGTAACTACAGTAGCAGAGCTTAAAGCTCTTATCAATACCACAGGAACAGCAGACGACATAAATGTATATGATCAGTCTCAGGAATATGGCACTGTAGAATTAAATGATACGGACGTATTGGTTGAAGGAAGAAGTTATTTTGTTGGTCAGGATGATTCAAGCACATCTTGCCAATATTCTTCCAGATTAGCAATTAGATACGACCCTATACTAGCTACGGCACCAACAGCAGAACCAGCACAAACTTTTTGCGAAACTGCAACCGTTGCTGATCTTGAAGCTTCTGGAATCAACAGATGGTATAGCACTGATAGTTCAAACCCAGCTTTAGACCCTTCTACTCCTTTAGTAGATGGACAAACATATTATGCTAGTCAGATAGTAAACAGAACAAATTCTTCTTTACCTCCATGTGAGAGTCAGGACAGAACTGCGGTTACTGTAGTTTTAACTGAAGGACCTGATGCCGGTGAAGATAATATTGGAACAGTATGCTTTCCTGATGTAGATGAAACTTTTTCTGACGATGGAGAAATTAGGATTTATCTTTTAAACCTTTTAGGTGAGGACGTTCCAACTGATGGAACATTCAGCCCAACTATCGAGCAATTAATAAATCAATATGCTGCGGATGACGATGGTTTAGGGGATTTTACTACAACATACACAATCGGAAGTGGAGATTGTCAGGATTCGGTAGACCTAACCATAAGAATAATTGAGGAAACTCCAGCTAATTCAGGAAATTTCGATGATATACCAAATGTATGTCCTGAAGAAGAACCTATTGATTTAACTGATCTAACTAATAATGACCCTGAAGCCACCATGGGTGGAACTTTTACTGGTACAGGTGTAATCGACAATCAATTTGACCCTGCAGTTGGCGTTGGAGAATATGAAATTACTTATACAGTAGATGAGACTTCAGCTCCTTGTATTACTGGAACCGATTCAACAACCTTTACAGTTACGGTTGAGGAAGCAACGGTTGATCCTAATGTTAGCAGAAACTTATGTGTTACGGAAGCTGAAACACTTATTAGCGATTTTACTGCACTGGAAGCCTTTTTAATCGATATTTTAACAGAAGCTGGAGTGGACAGTCCTGATTCTGATGGATTTGATGCGGCCGACTTAGCAGAAGGTCAGAGATTACTTAATTTCATAGACTCGCCATCAGGATCAGAAACATTTAATTTTAGCTATAGTGATGATTTTGATTCCGATCTATGCTCTAGTGGAACTGTAAATATTGCCATAACAGTAAACGACCTTTCAGACGCCGAAGCTGGCACAATTGCAGATCAAAATGTTTGTGTATCTGACGGAATGGTTGATTTATCTGCGTTTTTAAGCGGCGATGCTACTACAGGCGGAAGTTTTAGTGGAGATAATGTTGCAGATGGAATGTTCGATGCCACTGTTGGTCCAAATTCAGATGGTTATGAAATAACTTATTCGGTTGATGATTCTGCAGACTGTGTAAACCCTGGAACTTCAGATTCCACTACTTTTACAATTTTCGTAGGAGAAGCGAATGCCGGAGAAGATGGAGTTGCCGAACTTAGTCCTTCAGATGCTCCTGTAAATCTTTTTGATTACCTGGGCGGATCACCTGAAACCGGTGGAACTTGGTCTCCTGGCGACGGAACTTTTGATCCTGCAACAGACAGCCCTGGAGAATTTGAATATACCGTCACCAACGGAGATTGTTCAGATTCTGCAATTGTTACCGTTAATTTCCCTTCATGTAATGCAGGTGATGACAATGTAGGAGTTGTTTGTCTTTCTAATTTAGATTCTGAACTATCTAATGATAGAGAAGTTCGAGAATACTATTTAGACCTATTGGATGAAGGTGTAGACAGAAATGGAACTTTCAACCCAACCATTGAAGGAATCATTGACATTTATGCCGATGATGAAGATGGTCTTGGAGATTTTACAGTTACTTACACCATAGAATCTGGAGAATGCTCAGATTCTGTAGATCTTACCATCAGAGTAATAGAAGAAGGACCTGCAAATGCAGGAACCTTTGATAATATCGAAAATGTATGCTCTAACGATGAAATGATCTCACTTACAGGTCTTATGAACAATGATCCTGACTACTCGAGGGGAGGAACTTTCTCCGGAGAAGGCGTATCAGATAATATGTTTGACCCATCGGTTGGTGCAGGTACATTTACCATAACTTATTTTGTTGATGAAACTGCTCCTTGTGTAATAGGAGAGGATTCAACTACTTTTACAATTACAGTTGTTGATGGACCTGTTAGCGCAAATCTAGATCGCACCCTTTGCATTACCGAAGCAGAAACTCTTTTAAACGATGAAACTGCTTTGCAAATTTTCTTCAACGATTTACTTACGGAAGCCGGAGTAGAAACTTTCAATCCTGACGGATTTGGTGCAGAAGACCTTCTAGAAAGCCAAAGACTTTTAGCCTTTATATCAGACCCTTCAGATTCTGAGACTTTTAATTTTAGCTATGTCGATGAATCTGAAATTGATGAGTGTTCAAATGGAACGGTAAATATCGCTATCACTATTAATGATCTAAGAGATGCTGAAGCAGGTACCATTGCAAATCAAAATGTTTGCGAAACCGACGGAATGGTCGACCTAAGTATATTCTTAGGAGAAGACTCTATTACAGGTGGAACTTTCAGCGGAGATAATGTAGCTGACGGAATGTTTGATGCTAGCGTTGGTCCAAATGAAGAAGGATATGACGTAACTTATACTGTAGACGATTCAGCTGACTGTGTGACACCAGGAACGGTTGACTCTGTAACATTCACAGTTTTTGTAAATCAAGGTGTTGATGCTGGAGAACCAAATAGTGGAGATGTTTGTCGTGCTAATGTTGACGAAATATTTCCTAATAACACTACGGTTAGAAACTACTATTTAAATCTTTTAAGTGATGGGACACCAACGGATGGGACATTCAGCCCTTCTATTAATGATCTAACTGTACAATACAGAGAAAATCCAGAGCAGGAAGAATTCACTACCATCTATACCATTACAAATGGTGTATGTTCGGATAGTGTTGAACTTACTATTAACGTTTACGATTCAATACCAGCCGAAATCGGTGATATCGAAGACCAGACTTATTGCAGAAATGCAGAAGACGTAACTTTAGTTGATCTTCTTCCTGCCGATGCTAATCCTAATGGAACATTCGAAGGATATGAGGATGGAATCTTCAGCCCGGGAATGGAAGGTGTAGGTACTTTTGATATTACTTATACTCTTACAGACGACTCTCCATGTACTGAAGGTGAAGCTTCTGCTACATTTACGATCACCGTTACAGAATCTGCTTTCGCAGGTATGGACATGGATCTAAGCGTTTGTACAGATGCAGGTACTCAGAATTTGTTCGACTTCCTTTCTACAGATGCTGACACAACAGGAGAATTTACTCTTGATGGAGATGTGATTGCAGACGGAATGATGGATCCAGCCAATTTTGCAGCTGGAACTTATGAAGTTGTTTATACCGTACCAGAAATCAATGAGTGTGGAGATGACACAGCGATTTTCAACATTACTGTTGAAGAGGCGCCAGGAGCTCCAACTGTTGAAGGGAATCCTTTTACTTTCTGTGCTATTGATGGTGCAACTGTAGCAGATCTTTCTGCAACTGGAACTAATTTAACTTACTATTCAGATGCCGAACTAAGCACAATGGTTTCTGCAGAGGATGAATTGGAAACTGGATCTTACTATGTTACTCAAAGAAATGATGAAGGTGCCTGCGAATCTGCAGCAGCTGAAATCACTGTAACAGTTAACGATGCAGCAACTCCAACAATCTCTAATACAACTCAGGAATTCTGTGAGTTTGACGATGCAACTATCGCAGATCTTACAGCAGAGGTTAACGAAACAGGTGATATCACCTGGTACGACTCTGCAGATGGCGATAATGCCCTTCCAGAAGGAACACCACTACAAGATGGTACAGTTTATTATGCTACCCTATTTGATGTAGATTCTGGATGTGAAAGCTCTTTAAGATTAGCTGTGACTGTTTCTATAAACGATGACTGTCCAATCACGATCCCTGAAGCTTTCTCGCCAAACGGAGACGGATTCAATGACACATTTGAAATAAGAAACATCAGAGACAAATATCCTAATTTCACCCTTAAGATCCGTAATAGATTCGGAGACATGGTTTACCAAGGAAATGCTAATACTCCAGACTGGGATGGCTTTAGCTCAGAAAGTTCTTTCGGAAGCGGAGTTCTACCAGTAGGGGCTTATTTCTACTATCTAGATTACAATGATGGTAGCACAGAGCCTGTAAGAGGAACAGTATACTTAAGTAGATAATTAGGATAAACAAGAGAACGAAATGAAAAAAATAATCACAAAATATTTATTATTCGCAGGCATTATCCTTTTCTCTATTAAAGGTATGGCCCAACAAGATCCATTATTCACTCAGTACATGTATAATATGAGTGTAATGAATCCTGCTTATGCGACAGACGATCCCGGAATGTTGAATTTCGGAGGTATTTACAGAATGCAATGGACAGATGTTGACGGTGCACCTCGCACCCTCAACTTCTTTGCCCACACCCCAATCAGTGAAAGAGTTGAACTTGGTCTTACTGTAGTTCATGATGAAATTGGAAATGTTGAAAAAACAAACAACATTACTGCCGATTTCGCCTATGTTATTCCTACAGGTGAGAATACTAACCTTTCCTTTGGAGCAAAAGCTGGTTTAACCACTTTTGATGCGAACCTTTCTGGATTAGTAGTTAACGATCCTAACGATCCAGCAATGGGAAATATCAGTGAGATATTTCCAGTTTTCGGAGTTGGAGCGTTTTGGTTTGGAGATAATCACTATTTAGGTGTATCTGCTCCTAACCTTTTAACTGCAGATCATTTAGATGATAGCCAATTGCTTCGTGACCGTGGAACCGAAGAGATCCACTACTACCTTAATGGTGGTTATGTATTCGACATTAGTGAGAACTTTAAATTAAAGCCTTCTACCATGGTAAGAGGTGTAAAAGGAGCTCCACTATCTGTTGACGTAAATGCTAACGTATTATTATATGATAGACTTGAAGCAGGTTTAGGTTACAGATTTGATGAAACCATAACCGGTTTGGTAAACTTTAGAGTGACTCCAGGCCTTAGAATTGGATATGCTTATGATTATCCAACCTACGATTTAAGTAACGATGGGTCACATGAGATCATGCTTTTATTTGATCTTGATCTATTCGGACTTAAGAAAGGATATGACAAATCACCTAGATTCTTCTAAAACCAGACTAACATGAAAAATATATATAGTACACTTTTAATAATCTTTGTAAGCATCACTGCTTTCGGACAAAAGTCTGACATCAGGGATGGAAATAAGTTCTTTGCCCAGGCAGCATATATAGATGCGGCCGATGCTTACGAAAGCGTTAACAATAAAACTCAGGAGGTTCTTCAAAACTTAGGAGATTCATACTACTTCACAAATCAAATGCAAAATGCTGTTGAAGTATATGAATTGCTTTTCTTAAGACATGAAGGAGCAGTAGAACCTGAATATCAGTTTAGATATGCCCATGCTTTAATGGCAGCGGGTAACTATGTAAAAGCTGATGAACTTATGAATGAATTGACTGGTGAAAACTGGAATCACGAAGAATTTGCAAGCGAACTTGATACTATGGTTCCTCACAAATTCAACTATGACCAGATAATGAATAACCAGTCTTCTTCAGACTTCGGAATTGGATTCTACGGTGACCGTGTAGCTTTTGCTTCTACAAGAAACCAGGAACGTCCAATCTACCCATGGAACAAGCTTCCTACTTTAGATCTTTATAGTGCACAGATGGATGACGAAGGAGAAATGACCGATATCGTTCTTTTCTCTTATGAGATCAATACAGATGAGCACGAAAGCTCTGCGACTTTCAGCCAGGATGGTACAGTTATGTTCTTCGACAGAACTAATGAAGACCGCGTAAAGAACGAGAACGATGTTCGTGTTGCGAACATTAGCCTTTACCGTGCTGAAAATGTAGATGGAGAGTGGACAAATGTTACTAAACTTCCATTTAGCAGTGAAGACTATTCTGTAGAACACCCAAGCTTAAGCGCAGACGGAAGTAAATTATACTTCGCTAGCGACATGCCAGGTGGCAGTGGTTCTTTCGATATTTACGTTGTAGACGTGAATGAAGACGGAACTTACGGAACTCCACAGAACTTAGGTCCAACAGTAAACACTGCTCACAGAGAGCAATTCCCATTCATCAGTGATGAAGATGTTCTTTATTTCACTTCAGATGGTCACCAGGGATTTGGAAATCTTGATATTTTCAGAACTGAAGGTGATTTCTCAGAAGTTGAAAACCTTGGAGCTTCTATCAACAGTGGAAATGATGACTTTGCTTTTGTAATTAAAGAAAGTGAAGAAATGGGTTATTTCGCTTCTAACAGAAGAGGAACAGATAACCTTTACCAATTTACTCGTGAGGAGAATGAGATCATTGAAGCACCAACTGTAACTGATGAAACTAGTGGGCAGGATATTATTCCTATCGATGGTAGTAAGATCTATTTCGATTTTGATAAAGCTACGATCAAGCCTGAATCTGAACCAGTACTTGATTCTGTTGTGACATACATGAACGATTACCCTAACATTAAGGTGAAAGTTGAGTCTCATGCAGATGCCAGAGGATCTGATAAATACAACATGGACCTTTCTAAGAGAAGAGCGGCTTCTACTGTAGATTACCTTGTTTCTAAAGGAATCGACAAAGCTAGACTTACTTCTGAAGGTTATGGTGAAAACAGACCAGTTAATGACTGTACAGAGCCTAACATGTGTACTGAAGAGCAATATGCTAAAAACCGTAGAAGTGCATTCGTAGTATCTAACCGTGATGGTTCTATGAATGAAGACACAAATATGGAAGATTCAGAAATGGATGATCAGGAAGAAAACTAAGTTTTCTAACCCATACTAACTAACCAATCAAAAAGTGAAAAGCCCGATGCAAATGCGTCGGGCTTTTTCAATTTAAATAGGTTGCAATTTATTTCTTTGGAGGATAACCCTCCAGTGCCTTCGCTACAATTTTATCGAAACGTTCTTTTCTTTGTTGAGGATTTGCATCAAAATTAAACGGACTTTCCACTATGGCCTGCCAAACCAACATGTCCTTTTCAACATCTATAAAATCAAAGGTTAGCTTAAGGTAAGTATCCATCTGCCCAATAGGAATGCCTCCAGAGACCCCTACTCCAACATTACCACCTCCACCACCTAACCCTACACCAACACGACTTCTATTGTCCTGTTCGTATTGCTGTGTGTAAACATTCACATAGATGCCAGGATCTTCAGACATAGAAAACCCTTTATCCTGCATTGCCGTTTTTAAACTTTCGGTAAGTCGGGATTCCTCCAACTGGCTTAAGCCAGGCCGATAATCGGGAAAAAGAGCGTAAGTGGAATATTGATTGAAATTGACCTTCTGGTCATAATCATAAACTGCCTGAGGTGAATTACAGGCAGCTATGAATAATAATAAAAAAGAATATTTTACAAGTCGCATAATCGATTTTTACTAAAAATAAGAAAAATCGATTCGGGAGTTTATACGTTTAACAGGATTTAAACAGGCTCTTTATTAAGCATTTGCCATAGTTTATCCTTCAATTCGGTAAGCCCCATTTGAGCTACTGAAGAAATAAAAAGATAAGGTAACTTTAACTCCTTGTCCAGCTCTTCAGCCATTTCAGCTTTAAGCTCTTCATCAAGAAGATCACTTTTAGAGATAGCGATAAGTCTATCCTTATCTATTAATTCAGGATTATATCGCTTCAATTCATCCAGAAGGATGTCATATTGCTTTTTAATATCCTTCGCATCTGCCGGGATCAGGAATAACAAGGTTGAATTCCTTTCAATATGTCTAAGGAAACGATGTCCAAGACCCTTACCTTCAGCAGCACCTTCAATAATTCCAGGGATATCAGCAACCACAAAGGTTTTGAAATCACGATATTCTACGATCCCAAGATTTGGCTTAAGTGTCGTGAATTCATAATTGGCAATTTTAGGCTTAGCTGCAGTAATTACAGAAAGCAAGGTTGATTTCCCTGCATTAGGAAAACCTACCAATCCAACATCTGCCAATACTTTTAATTCTAAGGTAATATCGATCTGCTGACCGTCTATACCAGGTTGAGCATATCTGGGAGTCTGATTGGTTGAACTTTTAAAATGCCAGTTCCCCAGTCCTCCTTTACCACCTTCAGCTACAATAAATTCCTGCCCGTCCTCGGTGATCTCTTTAATGATCTCGTTGGTTTCGGTATCACGAATAACGGTTCCCAACGGAACCTCAATATATTCGTCTGCTCCCTGAGCTCCGGAACTTCTTTGCTTGCTTCCATTTTCGCCATGTTCAGCTTTTACGTGACGTTTGAACTTCAGGTGAAACAGTGTCCAGAGATTTTTGTTTCCTTTTACAATAACGTGACCTCCACGGCCACCATCTCCACCATCTGGCCCTCCTTTAGTGATATATTTCTCCCGGTGAAGGTGAGCAGAACCCTTCCCTCCTTTTCCGGAAAAAACATGAATTTTCACATAGTCAACAAAATTCCCTTCAGTCATTTTCTTATTATTTCATTAGTTCGTCGATCACTTTGCTTAGGCGCTCGGTGATCTCCTCAATACTGCCCACTCCATTTACTCCGTAATACTTATCCTGTTTCTGATAATAGTTCTTGAGGATAGCAGTTTCATTATAATATACTTTTATACGGTTTCTAATAACCGCCTCATCTGCATCGTCTGGTCTACCCGAAGTTTTACCTCTTTCCAATAAACGCTCCACAAGGATCTCATCTTCAACTTCCAGTGCGATCATAGCATGAACCTCGGTTCCTTTAGATTCAAGATATTTGCTTAAAGCCTCAGCCTGCGCCTCGGTTCTCGGAAAACCGTCGAAAATGAAACCGTTGGCACCTTCATTCTTTTCAACTTCGGCATTCAACATATTAATGGTAACCTCATCTGGCACCAACTGACCTTTATCTATATAAGACTTTGCACTAAGGCCCAATTCGGTTTGATTTTTAATATTAAACCTGAATACATCCCCGGTAGAGATATGAACAAGTTGATATTTATCTTTTAGAATTGTTGCCTGAGTTCCTTTGCCTGCACCCGGAGGGCCAAACAATACTAGATTTGTCATTTTATTTTCTTTGCGTTTATATACTTGTGTTAGATTTCTACCCAATCCGTCGTAATCGAGACCAAATCCAACGATGAATTTATCTGGTATTTCGATTCCCTTTATCTGTACGGGAACATTCTTTTTATAAGCCGCAGGTTTAAAAAACAAAGTAGCCACCTTATAACTGGCAACCTCAGCTTTTTTTAATATCTCATCGATCTCCACCAGCGTATTACCGGTATCCACAATATCTTCCAGCAGCACTACCTCGCGACCTTTAAGCTCCTGATTTAATCCCACCAGTGTTCTTACATTCCCGGTAGTTTCAGTCCCTTCATAAGATCCCATTTTCACAAAACTCACTTCACAATCACTTCTGAATCTTTTAATGACTTCTGAAGCGAACATAAAAGACCCATTAAGAACGCCAATAAAAACGGGTATTTTCCCGTCATATTCGGCATTCAATTCTTCTGAAATCCTGTCTATTGCCTTGGTGATCTCCCCTTCAGAAATAAAAGGTTCGAATTCAAGATCATGTAGTTTTATCAAAATGGTCAAATTTTAAGTGGCAAAGATAAGGAATCTACATAAGCTCAACAGCCCGATTTCTTACCGAATATGTATGGCAGAAATTTCGAATAGGTTATTTTTGCGGAAAGCCGAATAAATTTATGGTAAATTATTTTTCTTCAGACTTTAAACTAGCCATTCTTGGCGGTGGTCAATTAGGTAAAATGATGTTGTACGAGACAAGAAAGTACGACATCCAGACATTGGTTCTCGATCCAAGCGAGGAAGCTCCTTGTAAGATCTCCTGTAATTATTTTGAACAGGGTGACCTCATGGATTATGAAACCGTGCTTAATTTCGGAAGAAAAGCAGATGTGGTCACTTTCGAAATAGAAGGTGTGAATATCGAAGCTTTAAAAAAGCTGGAATCTGAAGGTATCAAAACCTATCCTTCGGCAGACACATTGGAAAAGATCCAGAATAAAGCTGTTCAGAAACAGTTCTATAAAAACAATGATATTCCTACAGCCGATTTTAAAGTTTTTTCAGATCTGAAGGAATTAAGATCTGCCGTTGAAAAAGAAACTGTAAAGATTCCTTTCGTTTGGAAAAGCGCTACTGGTGGTTATGACGGTAAAGGTGTTTCAGTAATTAAGAAAACTGCCGATCTTGATGGTTTATCTAAAGGAGAATGCATTGCTGAAAATTTAGTTCCCTTTAAAAATGAACTAGCTGTGATCGTAGCCAGAAATCCATCTGGAGAAGTACGCACTTACCCGGTCGTGGAAATGGAATTTCATCCTACCGCCAACCAGGTAGAATATGTGATCTGCCCGGCCAGGATCGATGAAAAGGTAGCAGAGAAAGCCAGAAAAACAGCTGAAAGAGTATCTGAAGCTTTTCAGCATGTAGGTTTACTTGCAGTAGAAATGTTCCAGACAGAAGATGATGAGATCCTAATCAACGAGGTTGCCCCAAGACCGCACAATAGTGGACATTATAGTATTGAAGCTTCTTACACCAACCAGTTCGAGCAACAAATAAGAGCAATACTTGATCTGCCTCTAGGAAATACCGACAGTAAAGTTGGTGGAATAATGGTAAATTTGGTTGGCGATGAGAATTATGAAGGTGAAGTTGTATATGAGAATATCGAAGAGATCATGAAACTCGATGGGGTAACTCCTCATATTTACGGAAAGAAGATTACCAGGCCATTCAGGAAAATGGGACACGTGACCATAGTGGATAAAGATCTTGCCAAGGCCAGAAAAGTAGCCGAAGAGGTAAAGAATAGCATAAAAGTGATAAGTAAAAAATAATAACATGGGAAAAGTAGCAGTAATAATGGGTAGCACCAGTGATATGCCCGTAATGCAGGAAGCTATAGATATTTTAAAAGGATTTGATATAGAAGTAGAAGTAGATATAGTTTCTGCTCATAGAACTCCTGAAAAGCTTTTTGAATTCAGCAAAACAGCCCATGAAAAAGATATTAAGGTCATTATTGCTGGAGCCGGCGGTGCAGCACACTTACCTGGAATGGTAGCTTCTATGTCTCCATTACCGGTGATAGGAGTTCCCGTAAAATCCAGAAATTCCATAGATGGATGGGATTCGGTTCTATCTATTCTTCAAATGCCGGGTGGAGTTCCTGTCGCTACAGTCGCCCTCGATGGCGCTAAAAATGCTGGAATTCTTGCGGCACAAATTATAGGTGTTTCCGATAAATGTGTTCTGGATAAGATTCTGGTTTATAAAGAAGGCCTGAAGCAGAAAGTTATAGAAGGAGCAAAATCGCTCAAAAAATAAGAAAGGCCGCGATTGCGGCCTTTCAAGTAGTAAACTGTAATCTGTAATTATTATTTATTAACCATTCTAAATATAAAACCAGAACTTTGTAAACTACTAAGTCTTTATGAGTTAAAACTCATTTGAAATGCCAAAGTATTAAAAATTTCTTAAAAATTACCATTTGCGTTAATTAATTTTATTGATAGCGTTAAAACAAATACCAATATATGAGTTCTCAGAATATTTTACTTACAGATTTTGAATATGCCCCATTCTCTAAAATCAAGACAGAGGATTACAAACCGGCTATTTTAAAGGCTGTTGAGCTTGCGAAGGAAGAAATAAATGAAATTGTAAAGTCTGAAGCTACTCCAACTTTTGAAAATACGATAGAAGCCCTGGAATTTTCAGGAAAGAAACTCGATAGAGTAACCAGCATCTTTTTTAATATCAATTCAGCCGAAACGAACGAAGAAATTCAGAAGATTGCTCAGGAAGTTTCCCCGGTCCTATCTGAATTTAAGAATGATGTGATTCTTAATAAAGAGCTTTTTCAGAAGATAAAAACGGTTTTCGAAAGCAAGGATTCTCTAAACCTTAATAAAGAACAGGAAACCCTGCTTGAGAAAAAATACAAAGCCTTTACCCGCAACGGAGCAAATCTGGCTGATGAAAAACAAACCGAATTAAGAGAAATAGATAAGCAGCTCGCTAAACTAAAATTACAGTTTGGTGAAAATGTGCTCGCAGAAACCAATCGCCATGAACTTCACGTTACCGATGAGTCAAGATTAGGTGGCCTACCGGAAAGTTTTAAGGAAGAAGCGAGATCTGTAGCTGAATCCAAGAATAAAGAAGGCTGGATTTTCACTCTTGAATATCCAAGCTATATTCCTTTTATGAAATATGCCGAGGATCGCGAGTTAAGAAAAGAACTGGCGCTCGCATTTGGATCGCGAGGATTTCATAATGACGAACTGGATAACCAGGAGAATGTTCTTCAAATTGCTAAACTGCGGTACCAAAGAGCCAAATTGTTAGGCTTTAAATCTCATGCGCATTTTATTCTGGAAGAACGTATGGCAGAAACTCCTGAAAAAGTTGATTCATTTTTGAAGGAAATGCTGGAAAAAGCAAAGCCGGCAGCAAAAAAAGAATTTCAGGAACTGGAAGATTTCGCAAAGGAACTTGACAAGATCGATCAGCTACAAAAGTGGGATTCGGCATTTTATGGAGAAAAACTAAAGCAGAAACGCTTCGACCTCGACGATGAAAAGCTCAAACCATATTTTAAATTAGAAAATGTAATTGATGGGGTATTCACTGTCGCAGAGAAACTTTATGGTCTCAACTTCAAAGAAGTTACTAATATCGACAAATATCATCCAGATGTAAAAACCTTCGAGGTAACTAATGAAACCGGAGAAGATGTAGCTCTATTCTATGCAGATTTTCACCCAAGACCAGGAAAAAGAGATGGTGCATGGATGACTATTTATAAACAACAGTACGTTCAGAATGATAAAAATGAGCGACCACACATCTCTATAGTATGCAATTTCACTAAACCAACTGCAAAGGAACCTTCATTATTAACCTTTAATGAAGTCACTACTCTTTTCCATGAATTTGGTCATGCTCTACACGGCATGTTAGCGAATACAACCTATCCAAGTCTGTCTGGGGCCAATGTTTACTGGGATTTTGTTGAACTACCAAGTCAGGTGCTGGAAAATTGGTGCTATGAGAAGGAGGCTTTGCAACTTTTCGCCAAACATTATAAAACCGGGGAAGCTATTCCGCAGGAATATATTACGAAAATTAAGCAGTCTGCTAACTTCCTGGAAGGTATCGCGACTTTAAGACAACTTAGTTTTGGAATGCTGGATATTAGCTGGCATGCGATAGATCCTTCTAATGTCACCGACGTTAAGAAACATGAAGTTGAGGCATTCGAGCCTACTAAATTATATCCTGATGTTGATACCAATTGTATGAGTACTGCTTTTTCTCATATTTTCCAGGGAGGTTATTCCGCAGGATATTATTCATATAAATGGGCAGAAGTTCTCGATGCCGATACGTTCGAATATTTTACAGAGCACGGTATTTTCAGTAAGGACATCGCAGACAAGTTCAGAGAGAATATTTTGTCTAAAGGAGGAACTGAACATCCAATGGAACTATATAAAAGATTCCGTGGAAAAGAACCTAAACCAGATGCTCTATTAAGAAGAGCTGGCCTTATCTCGAAATAACCGGAAACCCTAGGATAATAGAGAATTCTTATCTTAACAAGACAATTGATAATCATTCTTTTGCTATTTTTGATTAGAACCGATGAAATTTAAATCATGCCTGCTAACAACCTCGACCCTAATAAATGGGTCGATAGATATTCAGACTACCTTTTTAATTACACGATTGTTCGCGTGAACAATCGTGAGGTAGCGAATGATCTTATTTCAGAAACATTTTTAGCAGCACTAAAATCTGCCAAATATTTTAAAGGCGAAGCCAGTGAAAGAACCTGGTTAATTTCGATTTTAAAAAGAAAAATCATAGATTACTATCGCAAAATTAATTCGCGAAAAGGCCAGGCAGAAGTCAAGATCAATTATTCTGATGATTACAATGAGGGAGAATGGCTGGAAGAACAGGTAGCTGATCAATTTGACAAAACTGCCGAGGATGAAATGGAGAATACCGAATTAGGGCTTGCCATCCTTGAATGCCTTGACAGCATTAATGAAAAGCACGCTGAAATATTTAAAAGAAAGACAATTGACGGGGCAGATACAGAAGCCATCTGTAATGAATTTAATATCACGCCGTCTAACCTTTGGGTTATAATACACAGAGCCAGAACCGCTTTGGCTGCCTGTTTAGAAAAAAATTGGTTCTAATTATGAGTAATAAAAGCAAGTTTTTTTTTATAGACTGTTCCGAAGCCGCAGAATGCTGCAACAAGTCCCAATATAAGGAAGCGAAATTTTTAGATAAGGTTAAACTACTGCTTCACTTATCCTTCTGCAAGACCTGTAGAAGATTCTCTTCAAATAATTCCAAACTCACCGGTTTGATACATAAATCAAAGATCGAAACCTGCCCGGAAGAAAAGAAAAACCAATGGCGCGAAGAGATCAAAAAGGAACTGGTAGAAGAAAGAACCTAAGTATTAAATACCCCACCAAATACCATATTGGCAAGGATTCTACCCAAAAAGAAGAATAATATTTATTCTGATCCTTACCAGACCCCCATAAAAAAACCCCACTTACCATTAGCATTACCACTAAAGCAAAAAATTCAGTAGATCGGAAAGAGTTTTGCAGTAATTCAGCCGAGAATATCAGAAGAATTAAGATCAATCCAAATATTTTAGTTCTGTAAACGCCCAGTTTTTGAGGAATCGTTCCCAGCCGTTCATTATCGAAATTCAGATCCCTAATTTCAAATGGAAGCGTTAGCAGGATAACAAGCATTAGTCGCTGAATAAAATCTACTATCAAATCTATTCCGAGATATTTTTCAGCATTTATCAATGGTAATAAAACTGTACTTCCCGCCCATACAAACCCAATAATGAAAATTTTCAACCCCGGAAGACTCCGCAAGTTCTTACCCTCACCAAATACAGGAATAGCATAAAAGATCGTAAAAGCACCAAGTATGGCCGTAGCAATTAGTACCGAAAGTTTTAATTGGAAGGTGAAATAGATAAGTATCAAGAAGCAAAACAACGAAAACACTTGAATATATCTCAGGTTTCTGGCCAGGCTTAGGTGGTATAGTTTGGCAATACCTGCATATTTCACAAAATTATATCCGGTGATAGTAGCAAAGAAAATAAAAAAAAGCAGGTCGAGGTCTATGAGCAGGTCGTATTCAAAAAAAGTGATGAGCGTAAAGGCCACCACTGCTAAAGAGACATGAATACTACTATTTATATAGAGTTCAAAAGCATTTTTTAAATACTTCATCCTACGAAATTACACATTAATTTAAACTGAAGAATCTCCCCTTAAAATCTTAACAACTGTACATCCCTAAACTGTAAAAAATTAGCTTGAAATTATGTATTTTCGCAGCACAAAAAACACAACTATTTTATTCTAATGAGAACAGATTCTTTCGCATTACGTCACATAGGTCCTAAAGCAGAAAATCTACAGGAAATGCTGGACACTATCGGCGTTGAGTCTATAGAGCAACTAATTTACGAAACCCTGCCAGATGATATTCGTTTGCATAGCCCGCTAAACCTTCCAAAGGCAATGAGCGAGAACCAGTATGCAGAACATATCAAAAAGCTTTCTGAAAAGAATAAGGTTTTCAAAACTTATATTGGTCTAGGATACCATCAGGCTATTCTGCCAGCGGTGATCCAGCGTAATATTCTTGAAAATCCGGGTTGGTATACTGCCTATACGCCATATCAGGCAGAAATTGCTCAGGGACGCCTTGAAGCACTGTTGAATTTCCAAACCATGGTAAGTGATCTTACCGGAATGGAGATCGCTAATGCTTCTCTATTAGACGAATCCACAGCGGCGGCCGAAGCAATGGCACTTTTACACGCCGTGCGTGACCGTAAGCAAAAGAAAGCTGAAGTAAATAAATTCTTTGTTTCTCAACAAGTACTTCCGCAAACTATCTCTTTGATGGAAACCAGGGCAAATTTCCTTGGAATCGAAATGGTGGTTGGTGATCATGAAAAATTTGATTTTTCAGAAGAATATTTCGGAGCTTTGGTGCAGTATCCGGGTAAATTCGGACAAATTTTCGATTATGCAGATTTCGTGGAAAACTGTAAAAACGCGAATATCAAGACTGCATTCGCAGCAGACATACTTAGCCTGGTAAAACTTCAGGCTCCAGGGGAACTTGGAGTGGATGTTGTTGTTGGAACCACCCAAAGATTTGGAATTCCGCTTGGATATGGTGGCCCTCACGCAGCGTTTTTCGCCACCAAAGAAGAATATAAGCGTAATCTACCTGGAAGAATCATTGGTATAACTAAAGATCTTGATGGTAATAACGCGTTGAGAATGGCTCTTCAAACAAGAGAGCAACATATTAAAAGAGACAAGGCTACTTCAAATATTTGTACTGCCCAGGTTCTCCTGGCTGTAATGGCAGGAATGTACGCTGTTTATCATGGACCAAAAGGCCTTGAATATATAGCTAATACTGTTCATTCATCTGCAGTTGCTTTAGAAGATAGTATTAAAAAGTTAGGATTCGATCAACTGAATTCAGCATATTTCGATACGATCCACATAAAAGCAGATAGTTCGAAACTTAAAGAGATCGCTGAAAAGCACGAGATCAATTTCTTCTATCCTGATGCGGAAAGCGCCTGTATTTCTATAAATGAAACTACAACCACAGATGACCTTAACGCTATAATTGCTGTATTTGCTGAATTAGCTGGAAAGGAAAAATCTGAATTAGAAGAATTGCCAACAAGATCTGCAATTCCTGCGAACCTTCAGAGAAAGACAGAATTTCTAACTCATGAGGTTTTCAATCTGTATCATTCAGAAACTGAATTGATGCGCTATATCAAGAAACTAGAGCGTAAGGATCTTTCTTTAAACCATTCCATGATCTCTTTAGGATCATGTACAATGAAATTGAATGCGGCTTCAGAAATGCTTCCGTTAAGCAACCCGCAATGGGGGAATTTACACCCGTTTGTACCAGTTGAGCAGGCAGAAGGTTACCAGATCGTATTAAAAGAATTAGAAGATCAGCTAACCGAAATTACAGGATTTTCAGCGACTTCCCTTCAACCTAACTCAGGTGCTCAGGGAGAATACGCCGGATTGATGGTGATAAGAGCTTATCATGAAGCTAACGGGGATTCACATAGAAACATCTGTTTGATCCCTTCTTCAGCTCACGGCACCAACCCCGCTTCTGCAGTAATGGCCGGAATGAAGGTTGTGGTTACCAAAGCTTCTGAAAATGGAAATATCGATGTGGATGATCTTAGAGAAAAGGCCATCAAATACAAAGATAATCTTGCGGCCTTAATGGTTACCTATCCTTCAACCCATGGTGTTTTTGAATCTGCAATTCGTGAGATCACGAATATCATTCATGAGAATGGCGGCCAGGTTTATATGGATGGTGCCAATATGAATGCTCAGGTTGGCTTGACCAACCCGGGAAGAATTGGCGCTGACGTATGTCACCTGAATCTTCACAAAACATTTGCTATCCCTCACGGAGGAGGCGGACCAGGCGTTGGGCCTATTTGTGTTGCTGAACAATTAAAACCATTCCTACCTGGAAACCCAATTATAAAAACAGGTGGAGAAAAAGCTATTGGTGCTATTTCTTCTGCTCCATGGGGATCTTCTTTGGTATGTTTAATTTCTTATGGTTACATAAAAATGCTAGGAACAGGCGGACTTCAAAAAGCTACTGAATATGCGATCCTGAATGCGAACTATATTAAAGAAAGACTTAAAGGTCATTATAAAACTCTTTATTCAGGAGAAAGAGGACGTGCTGCTCATGAGATGATCATAGACTGCAGACCTTTTAAAGAACAGGGTATAGAAGTTACAGATATCGCAAAACGACTTATAGATTATGGCTTCCACGCTCCTACCGTATCTTTCCCTGTTGCCGGAACGATGATGATCGAGCCTACCGAGAGTGAAAGTAAACCAGAGCTTGATCGTTTCTGCGATGCATTGATTTCAATTAGAAAGGAAATTGAAGAATGTACCTCAGATGAGCCTAATAACGTATTGAAGAATGCGCCTCATACCATACATATGCTAACTTCAGATGAATGGAAGTTATCTTATTCGAGAGAAAAAGCGGCATATCCTTTAAGCCATTTACACGACAATAAATTCTGGCCAAGTGTTAGAAGAGTTGATGAAGCTTATGGTGACAGAAACTTGATGTGTACCTGTCCTCCAACTGAAGAATATGCTGAAGTCTAAGGACTCAAAAGGAAACAAAAAGAAAAACCTGTCAGCTGGCAGGTTTTTTTTCGACCAAAATTTCACCTAATTTAATAGCTCTTTTGGAGTATTTAATTAAATTGTAAACTTAATTTTAATAAAGTCTGATGAATTGCAAAATCACGGGAACTGGAAGTTATATACCAAATGTTATTACTAAGAATGCAGATTTTGATCAACATGAGTTCTATAATCTTGATGGATCAAATTTCCCCCATGATAACGAAACTACTATTCGGAAATTCAAGGCGATCACTGGAATCGAAGAAAGACGTTATATAGACGAAAACCTCAACACCTCAGATATCGCAGTAATTGCAAGTCAGAAGGCTATAGAAAGTTCAGGTATAGATCCTGAAACATTAGATTATATAATAGTAGCCCATAATTATGGTGACGTTAAATCTAATTCCAACCAGAGTGACACCGTTCCCAGCCTGGCTACAAGAGTAAAATCCCACTTAAGGATCAAAAATCCACGTTGTGTTGGATACGACCTCTTATTTGGTTGCCCCGGATGGATCGAGGGTATGATCCATGCACAGGCTTTTATTAAAGCCGGAATGGCAAAAAAATGTCTTGTTATTGGAGCAGAAGCTTTATCAAGAGTGGTTGACAAACATGATAGAGATTCCATGATTTTCTCTGATGGTGCAGGCGCTGTGATTGTCGAAGCTACCAGTGATAAAGAATCTGGAATTCTTTCGCACGAATCTGCTACTTTCTCTTTTCAGGAATCTGAATATATTTACTTTGGAAAATCCAATAGCACTGAGGCTTCTGAAGACGTCAGGTATATCAAAATGCACGGGAGGAAGATCTACGAATTTGCTTTGACCAATGTCCCAAATGCAATGAAAGAATGTCTTGAGAACAGTGGCAAATCAATTAATGATCTAAAGAAAATTTTCATTCACCAAGCCAACGAAAAAATGGATCATGCCATTATTAATCGTTTCTATAAACTTCACGGATTAACCGCACCAGAAGACGTTATGCCAATGACCATTCACGAACTAGGTAATAGCAGTGTTGCCACAGTACCAACTCTATTCGACCTGGTTACCAGAGGAAAGATCGAAGGTCAGAAACTTGAAAAAGGAGACATAGTACTGTTTGCAAGTGTAGGCGCAGGAATGAACGTAAATGCGATCACTTACGAGATCTAGAATGTACGAGAATAGCTTCCCTGAAAAACGTTATCAAAAGACTTTAGAATTTTTAAAAGAACTGGTGCCTCCACCGGCAAAAGTGCTTGATCTTGGAGTGAAAAATCCTTTTTCGGAGATCATGGAAGAACATGGTTATGAAGTGACCAATACTTCTGGTGAAGATCTTGACAATGACTTTTCAGCAGTAAAGATTGAGACTTACGACCTGGTCACTGCCTTTGAGATATTCGAGCATCTTTTAGCTCCTTATAATATTCTAAGAGAGATAAAAGCAGATAAGATCGTGGCAAGTGTTCCTCTTAAATTATGGTTTTCTCCTGCCTATCGCAGTAAAACCGATAAATGGGACCGGCATTACCACGAATTCGAAGACTGGCAATTCGACTGGCTTTTTGAGAAAAGCGGCTGGGAGATCAGGGAAACTTTAAAGTGGACCAATCCTGTTAATAAAATAGGGATCAGACCAATACTTCGGAAATTTACTCCGCGCTATTATGCGGTTTACGCGGAAAGAGCCTAAGCTTGTAAAGCTAAAATTCTATCTTAGCACTTCAAAGTAAAAAGACCTTCCTTGAAGATAGATATTGTAATACCAGCTCATAATGAGGCAAATTTTATAAGCCAGACATTGCAATCTCTTGCAGACCAAAGCCTATTGCCAAATAAGGTCGTGGTAGTTGATGATAGCTCTACCGATAATACTTCTGAAATCATCGAAAAGTTTACTTCCAAATATCCTTTCATCGAACTGGTTAGAAACGATTCTTCAAACGAACATGCTCCCGGAAGCAAGGTTATAAATGCATTTTATAAAGGCTATTACAAGCTCGAAGATGAATTTGACGTCATCTGCAAATTCGATGCAGATCTTATTTTTCCAGAAAATTATCTCGAAAAGATAGTCGGGCATTTCACGAATGATCCAAAGGCAGGAATGGTCGGCGGCTTTTGCAGTATCCAAAGAAAGAACCAGTGGATACCTGAAAATTTAACTGGTAAGGACCATATACGCGGAGCACTAAAAGCTTACCGCAAACATTGTTTTATTCAGATAGGAGAATTAAAACCCGCCATGGGCTGGGACACTGCAGACGAATTACTGGCAAGATTCCACGGATGGAAAGTTGTTACAGATGAAAGCTTGCTCGTAAAACATCTTAGACCTACCGGAATGAACTACTTTGAGCATTCTGGCCGCAAACAGGGAGAAGCCTTTTACAGATTGAGATATGGCACCATGCTTAGCCTGATAGCTTCGGCCAAACTGGCTGCTATGAAAATGAATCCTTTTGCGTTTCTTCATTATGTCTCGGGATATTTTAAGGCCAAAAAGAAAAAACGACCCTTTCTCGTTTCCGAAGAAGAAGGTCGTTTTATTAGAAAATTACGTTGGGCGAATATTCGAAAGAAGATCGCCTAGAGTTTATTTATCCAGCATTTCGCTTAGAGGTTTACCTGTTGCGGCGTTAGGGAAAGCGATCCCCAGCATCGCTGAAATCGTAGGAGCAATATCATTAATATACGCTTGCTTATAGGTGCTACCTTTTTTAACTCCCTTTCCGAAGAAAATAAGAGGTGCATGAGTATCGTAAGAGAAACCGCTACCGTGAGTTGTTCCTGTCTCCGGGAAAACGATATAACCTGGATCCATCACGTAAACAACATCACCGCTTCTTTTCTGGTTGAAACCATTTTCTATTAAACTGCCAATTCCCTTATCAAAAGAACCGCTCTGCAACTGTTTCCTGGTAAATGTTCTAGAAATGTTATCCTGCTGAAGCAAAAAATACGCGATCTTATCCTGCAATTCATCTGCATCAACTTTCTCTTTGCTTAATTCTGTATAATTAAAGAAAACCTGACCATTTGAAATATTAGCGATCAATTCTTCAGAATCATATTCTTCGGCAACAAACTGTCCAAGTTTCATGATCAATTCTGAATCCTGAAAATTACCCGCTGGTATCTTTTTTGACTTTAAATAATTTGGAACATCTGCTGCGCCGTGATCTGCAGTCAGGAAAACAGTATACTCACCTGCTCCAACAGTTTCATCCAGGTAATTCAGAACATCTGCTATTGCAAGATCGAGCCTCATATAAGTATCCTGTACTTCTTTGGAATTCACCCCAAAGTTGTGACCTACATAATCTGTACTGGAAAAACTAAGCGTTAGCACATCGGTAATATTATCTTTTCCAAGTTCCTCTCCTTTTATGGCCGCTTTTGCAAATTCAGCCGTTAGATCATTCCCAAAGGGAGTAGCTTTGATCAACTCATAATTTCCATTTTCAGGAGCGATCTTCTTAAGATCGTAAGGAAAAGAAGCCGTTTCCATTCCATTAAACCCACCTTCAAATTCATTGATATCACTTCCGCTTTGGGAATAAGTATCTATATTTTTTAAAGGTTCCCATGTTTTAAGGTAGGATTCAGCTTTATCAGACTTATTGAAATCCTGTACCCATTTAGGCAATTCTTCCATGTAATAGGTACTGCTAATCCAATTAGCCTCTGTTCCTCCATTGAACCAATAAGCCGCATTGGCAGTATGACCTGCCGGTAGAATTGCGCCCCTGTCTTTTAGAGCAACGCCAATGGTTTTACCTTTCATTTGTGTATGCAGCCTGTTCTCGTCTGCAAAAGTGGTAGACAACATTCTATTTGGAGACATTTCTCCTGCCCTGGTTTCAGTACCCAGAGATTGCACAGATGGATCACTCGCACAATAAACAAACTGATCTTCAAATTTATTAAACCAGCTATTGCTGATTATCCCATGATATGCAGGAGTAGTACCGGTAAATACCGAAGCATGTCCCGGTCCTGTATATGTTGGCACATAGTTGAAATGAGTATTTTTAAAGGTGAAGCCATCGTTCACAAGACGCTTAAAGCCTCCCTCTTCAAACTGATCCCAGAATCGTGTTAGATAATCATACCGCATTTGATCTACCACGATACCAACAACCAATTTGGGGTTATCTTTTATAATCTGAGCCTTTAAGGGCGACAGTCCAATAAATAGAAATAATGCAAAAAAATAGCGTTTCATAAGATTTAAAATTTAAAACACCTCAAAAATACTAAACTTCAAACGCTAAAGTTTAATTAAGCCTTAAATACTTTAGAGCGAAATTTTAGTATTTTAGCTTTTCAAAATTCAATTAATGACCTACCTGCACTCCATTGGGGAATATTTTTTAATGCTTAAGGGAGTTTTTGGCCGAATGACTAAACGTTCGGTTCTTAGAAATCTCATATTTAAAGAGATCAATGAATTGATCATGGGGTCATTAGGAATAGTGGCATTCCTTTCCTTTTTTATTGGTGCGGTTGTGGCTATTCAAACTGCCCTTAACTTAAATAACCCGCTTATACCAAAAACCCTGGTTGCATATGCAGCAAGGCAATCTGTTATTCTGGAATTCGCTCCTACATTTATCTCGATCATTATGGCAGGTAAAGTTGGATCTTTTATTACTTCCAGTATCGGCTCTATGAGAGTTACTGAACAGATCGACGCTCTAGAGGTAATGGGAATAAACTCAAAGAATTACCTTATTTTCCCTAAGATAGTTGCTATGATGACCTATCCTTTTGTCATCGCGATTTCAATGTTTCTAGGCATCGCGGGTGCATATACCGCTGCGGTTCTGGGAGGATTTGTGACTTCAGATCAATTTATTACAGGTTTACAGGATGATTTCACTCCATTTCATCTTACCTACGCCTTTATAAAGACCTTCTTATTTGCCTTTATTTTAGCAACTGTTCCCTCTTACCATGGTTATTATATGAAAGGTGGAGCACTGGAAGTTGGAGAGGCCTCAACAACCTCTTTCGTTTGGACAAGTGTGGTATTAATTGTAACCAATTATTGTGTTACTCAACTCTTATTAAGCTAACAAATGATACAGGTAAAAAATCTACATAAGGCATTTAATGAACAGGAAGTTCTTAAAGGTATCAATTATACTTTTGAAAGAGGAAAGACCAATTTGATCATTGGACAGTCAGGTTCCGGGAAGAGTGTATTTCTTAAATGTATGCTTGGTCTTTTTAAGGCAGATAAGGGGACTATTGAATATGATGGCAAACCTTACTCCAGTTTTTCTGATGAAGAGCAACGTGAGCTTAGAACAGAAATGGGAATGCTTTTTCAAGGAGGCGCATTATTTGATTCGATGACTGTAGAAGAAAATGTCATGTTTCCATTAACCATGTTTACCAGGCAAAAGAAAAGTGAAATGCTGAAAAGGGTTCACGAAGTGCTGGAACGAGTAAATTTGGAAGGAACAGGAAATAAGATGCCTTCAGAAATTAGTGGTGGGATGCAAAAAAGGGTTGCGATCGCCCGGGCCATAGTTAACAAGCCAAAGTATCTTTTCTGTGATGAGCCTAACTCTGGGCTGGATCCTCAAACAGCTACAGTTATTGACAATCTTATCATGGAATTAACCCATGAGAATGACATCACTACTGTTCTTATTACCCACGATATGAATTCTGTATTGGAAATAGGTGAAAGGATAGCATTCTTAAAAGAAGGTGTGCTTGCCTGGAAAGGTACCAAAGAAGAGATCTTTAAAACCGATGACGAAGCCGTCACCGAATTCGTTTATTCATCAAATTTATTCCAAAAGGTTAGGAAAGCTCAACAACAGGGAATGTAATTAACGCACATTCTTGATTGCAAGCGTATCGAGATTTAACCTTACTTTCATCCATTTTTCAAATTTTTCCTGCTCTGTTTTCAGCTGAGAATTATTTAAACTGGAATTCCAGGTCACGGTAAATGTTGGTATCGTATCCTGACGATCAAAATTGGTAGAAATAAGATTAGAATACCCCATCTGCTCTATATTCTCATAATTGATCTTTGCTTCCTTGCTAAGATCTGAAAATGAAAAAGCATCACCTCTATACTTGGATAGTTCAGATTCCAGGAGTTCTATTCGCTTATCTTTATCTTCTAAAGCTTCCTGATTCTTCACATAGAGATCTTCTAGTATCCCACTTCTTAATTGCGTAGAAAGTCTGTCTATATCCTGAGTCTGATCTGCACCCTGATGAACAATAAGCTTTGCTTCTTTTAAAGCTTCGATCTCCCCCATTCTTTCCTGCCAGGTTTCGATGGTTCCGTAAGGGACCCTGTTCCCAATAAGATAAACATCGATGGTCTTATCTTTAAAACTACTGGTAGATTTCAAAGCTTCAGTTCCTGTAAACCTTACTGTCTCTGAAAGAAATTCTCGTGCTTTACTTTCAAAAACCTGCTTCCTTAACAGGTTCACGAAAAGAATCACACTAGGGATCATTACAATGACTGCTATGGTAGAAGCTATTTGAGCTGTTCTCCTTCTTCTTTTACTATTGGCGTATCTAACCAGAGGAAAGCCTAATAATTTAGCCACTACAAAGGTTGACAATGCAATAAAAACTGCGTTAATAGAAAATAGATACAAAGCTCCCAGTGCATAATGCCATTTTGCATTTGCCAGACCATAACCAACTGTACATAATGGTGGCATAAGTGCTGTAGCGATAGCAACACCAAGAATAACGCTTGCAATAGTCCCTTTCTTAGTTTTAGCAACGATCAAAGCAAGACCACCAAAAATAGCAACAAGTACATCAAGAATAGTTGGGTAGGTTCTGGCAACAAGTTCAGGCGTTTCCTCTTTAACCGGCGAAATAAGAAAATATACACTAGCAGTTAATACACTTAAGCCTACCATGATACCAAGATTCACAAAAGATCGCTTAAGAGTGTCTACATCATTGATGGCAACAGACATTCCCACGCCAACAATTGGTCCCATTAATGGTGAAATAAGCATGGCACCGATAACAACCGCCGTACTACTAACGTTTAGTCCTATGGATGCAACAAAGATGGAAAATATAAGGATCCATGCATTATGCCCTTTAAACGAAATATCTCTTTGAACAGCTTCAACCGTAGATTCTCTGTCGGTATCTTCTCGTATATCCAGCAGGCGGCTTAAGAAACTCCTTGCTTTTGCATGTATTTCTTTCGCGTCTTCACGCAGGTTCTCACCTCCAGAGGCCTTAGTGACCTTTTCCTTATTTTCTGTATTTGCCATTTTTAACCAAGGTCTTCGCCAAACTCCTTCATCACCTTCTCACGTATTTCTTTAATTTCCTGTTCATCAGATTTTGGAACGATCATTAGGACATCCTTATCCTCTACGATGATATAATCTGAAAGTCCTTTCAAAACTACTATCTTTTTATTAGAAGTAGAAATAATATTATTATCAGCCTGTTGAACCACCAGCCTGGAGTTTATCGCTGTATTTCCATTTTCATCCTGGGGTAATTCGTTTTGTACAGAAGACCAGGTACCAAGATCACTCCAACTGAAACTTACCGGAATCACAAATACAGAATCAGACTTTTCCATAATTCCATAATCTATAGAAATGTTTGCAGCCTGAGTGTAATATTCCTCCAGAAAAGCTTTTTCCTCCTTTTTATTCCACATCTCATCCCCTTTTTCAAAAAGACTGTACATTTCAGGCAGGTGTTCTTTAAAACTTGCCACAATAAATTTTGTGCTCCAAATAAATATACCAGCGTTCCATACATAATTACCTTCTTCCAGGAATTTCTCAGCCTTTTTAAGCCCTGGTTTTTCGGTAAATCTCTCTACCTTTCTTAGAGGCTCACCAGCATCCTTATCATATTTTATATATCCATATCCGGTATTCGGAGAACTTGGCTGAATTCCAAGGGTAATAAGGCGGTCGTCCTCTTCAGCATAATCAAAAGCGCTTTGGATCGCATCCATAAAATCTGCTTCTTCTTTTATCCAGTGATCGCTTGGGGCTACTACAATGAGAGAATTCGGATTTTTCTTATAGATCTTTAAAGCACCAAGTAAGATACTTGGAGCTGTATTCCGCATCTCAGGTTCAGGCACTATTTGCTCGTCTTTAATATGCGGAATCTGTTCCTTTATCATATCTACGTATTTCTTATTGGTAAGCACGTAAATATTTTCAGCAGGAATCAAACCAGATAACCTCTTAAAAGTAGTTTGAAAAAGAGTTTCACCTACCCCGAGAATATCTATAAATTGTTTAGGATTAGATGCTTTACTGGAAGGCCAGAATCGTGATCCAACACCACCCGCCATAAGAATTGCATAATAATTGTCCTTTTTTGTCCCCGTCATAATTTTAAGCCTTAATTAAATGTACTTCAGCATTAGGCTGAAAAAGATATATTCTCCCGGTATCCATCTCCAGACATTCATATCTTTTGATCTTTTTTGGACCTTTTTTGAATGTTTTCCCATTATGGATCTTAAATAAACTCCCGGAAGGGATCTCAAAAATATAGTTTTTATCATTTTCCGGATCAAAACTTTTTAGCGCCACAGATAATTTTGCATCGGTATCACTACTGGCCTTTGGATTCCTGAAATGATTTGCTATTACCGGAAGCAGGGAATTCGGAAATATTTCAGGCCTTATAAAAGGCAACATCAAACTTCTGAAACAATGCTTCCATTCTGCCCCATGTGGTTTAATGTTCCTGCCATATTTTTCAAAAGCTATAAGGTGCGCGATCTCATGAATACTTGTGATCAAAAACCTGTATTTATTCAAATTGGCGTTAATGGTTATTTGCTGTGAACCATCTGGCATTCTCCTATAATCCCCATGCCTGGTTACCCGTTCGTTCACGATCTTAAGATGAACACCGTTCATTTTAATAAGTGCTGATACTGGTTCCACGGCATTCGCAGGCAGGTATTTGGCAAGGATATCCTTCATAGACTATGGCGTGCTGTTAGACACCTGCAAAATTTTACCATTATATAGTTTATGTCCCTTCAAACTAAAATCTGCAATATATTCTGCCATTTCTTTGGCAGAAACCGGTGCTTCATAACCCGGAAATGCCTCTTCCAGCATTTCGGTTTGAACTGCACCTAATGCCAGCGCATTAAACGAAGGTCCTGTTTCCTTATATTCTTCCGCCAGTAATTCTGTAAGAGTAAGAACAGCTCCCTTACTACTGCTATATGCAGCCAGTCCCGGGAATTTCATACTACCCTGGACTCCCCCCATGCTACTTATATTTAAAACATGTGAGTCTTTATGCATAAAAGGCAATAGTTTCCTGGTGACCTCAGCCACGCCGAGAACATTCACTTTATAGATTTTACTAAAATCTTCCCATTGAGAATCTGCAAACGATTTATTTAAAAGAGCGCCGGCATTATTAATAAGAACATCTACTTTTGAATCCCAATGATGAGTAATATAACTTTCAGCTTTCAAGTGGCTGTCCTCATTTGTAATATCAAAAGAGAATGCTTTTACATTTTCTAATGATAGGTCTGATACCGTCTTTTCATTTCGGGAAAGTGCCAGTACGTTATGTCCCATCCCGGCAAAAATAGAAACCAGCTCAAAACCTATTCCCCTACTTGTCCCGGTAATTACTATATTCTTCATTATAAATTCATTTTAATTTCCTTATCAGCCGTATTCGCTATCTTTTGAATTCCGGGAATAAGGTCTTCAATTAATTCTGCCATATGCCGGGCATCAAGATATTCAGCTTCATCATCTACATGGTGATAATAGGAATAATTTGAAAAATCGAAAGTAGAAATAGTCTGGGCCGGCACATTGAATTCTTTATAAAATGGATAATTATCGCTTCTTTTAAAAAGGTTCATTTGTCCAGCTTGAGGAAGAAAACCTAAGACCTGCTCCCCTCCGGAATATTCATTGAACTTTTCAGCCAGATTAGACCTATCAAAACCGGTAATATAAGCCTTATAATCCTTGGCCTTCATAGGCACCCCAATCATCTCCAAGTTTATCATAGCATAAAGATCGACCTCATCTTCCTTTAATCTTTTTGCAAGATGCTCCGAACCTTTCAAGCCCAATTCTTCTCCTGAAAAAAGAGCAAAAATTATACTTCTCTTATTATCACCACTGGCGGCTAATTGTTTGGCCAGCTGAAGGACTCCAACGGTTCCTGCTGCGTTATCATTTGCTCCATTGGCAATATCATCACCATCTATAGTTTTTCCATGACCAATATGGTCATAATGCGCTCCAATGAGAATAAACTCATTTTTGAGGTCCTCATCTGTTCCTTCCAGCAACCCAACTATATTATATCCTTTGCGATCATCTACCTGGAACTCGTCCCGATAAGTAGTAAAATAAGGTTCAATATCAGCCTCTGTGAAATGCTCCTCAATATATTTAGCAGCCTTTTCAATACCCTCACTGCCAGTTTCTCTTCCGGCAAGTTCGTCTGAAGACAAATAATTAAGATCTTCCTGAACTTCCTCAACTGAAACTTTATTCGAGTTGGTTTTTGAAGATTGGGCTAAACTTATTTGAAACAAGAACAGCATTAGTAGAAATGCGTTAAAGCGAAGTCTAATCTTATATTTTCTCATACTGCTAAAGATAAAAAAATCCCGCGATTAAGCGGGATTCAAAATATTATTAGAAGCTTGAATTAAGCTAGCATAGTCACTGGATTTTCAAGATACGTTTTTAAGGTTTGCAAAAATGCTGCTCCCGTTGCGCCATCTACTGTTCTGTGATCACATGCAAGGGTAAGCTTCATTGTGTTACCAACTACGATCTCTCCATTTTTAACCACCGGCTTCTCAACAATAGTTCCTACTGAAAGGATAGCAGAGTTCGGCTGGTTAATAATACTCGTGAATTCTACAATTCCGAACATTCCCAGGTTGGAAACAGTAAAAGTACTTCCTTCCATTTCAGCTGGCTGGATCTTTTTATTTCTTGCTTTTCCAGCAAGGTCTTTTACATTACCACCAATTTGAGTAAGCGACATTTGATCTGCAAACTTAAGAACCGGAACCACAAGACCTTCGTCAACCGCTACAGCAACTCCCATGTGGATATGCTTGGCGATCTTCATGGTATCACCCGTCCACTGGCTATTTACCTGTGGATGCTTCCTTAGAGCCATAGCAGATGCTTTAATCACCATATCATTGAAAGAAACCTTAACATCTGGCATTTCATTGATATGCTTACGTGAAGCCATGGCATTTTCCATATCTACTTCTATCGTAAGATAATAATGCGGTGCAGTGAATTTAGATTCACCCAGACGCTTAGCTATAACCTTACGCATTTGAGAATTCTTACGCTCTTCAAAGCTTTCTTCTCCTGCAGGAGTATAAGGCTGTGCTGTTGCTGTGGTTTTTTCCGAAGAATCGGCTTTTGCTTCAGCAGGTTTTTTCTCTGAACCTTTAAAGTTCTCTATATCTTTCTTTACAATTCTTCCATTCTCACCAGAACCTGAAACTTCAGAAAGATCGATACCTTTATCTTCTGCCATTTTTTTAGCTAGAGGGGAAGCAAATATTCTTGCACCATCTTTAGCCTGAGAATCGCTACCAGATTTTTTCTCTTCAGCATCCTGCTTTTCAGAATCTTTTGAAGAATCTGTCTCTTTTTCTTTTCCAGAATCTTCAGATTTCTTTGACTTTTTGCTTCCGCCGCCTGAAGTATCAATTTTAGAAACATCGGTTCCTTCAGGACCAATAATCGCAAGAAGACTGTCTACCTTCGCAGATTCACCTTCCTGTATACCGATCTTTAAAAGAGTACCATCGTAGAAAGATTCAAATTCCATCGTTGCCTTATCGGTTTCGATCTCGGCAAGAATATCTCCCTCTTCTACTTTATCTCCCTCTTGCTTAAGCCATGCTGCCACGGTTCCTTCTTCCATGGTATCACTTAAACGAGGCATTTTTATAATTTCAACACCTTCTGGCAGATCTCCATCTCCTCCTTCGGAATCATCTGAATCTTCAGAATCATCAGATTCATCATCAGACCCAGATTCTTCTTTTGAATCCTTCTCCTCAGATTTCTCATCTTTTTTATCTGAAGAATCACCGCTTTCAGCTTCTTTGATAAGGTCTGAAATATCTTCACCTTCCTCACCAATTATAGCAAGTAGTGCGTCAACCGGCGCTCCGTCTCCTTCTTCAACACCAATATGCAGCAAAGTACCTTCATAGAAAGATTCAAACTCCATCGTCGCCTTATCGGTTTCGATCTCGGCAAGAATATCTCCTTCTTCTACTTTATCTCCTTTTTGTTTCAGCCACTTTGCAACAGTACCTTCTTCCATGGTATCGCTCAAACGTGGCATTTTGATTACTTCTGCCATAGTTTAGTCTAATTTATGTGCTAGAAACGGATAATTTTCCTGTTCGTAAACAACGTCATACATAACATTCTTGTCAGGGAAGTCAGATTCATCTGCGAATTTCTCACATTCTGCAACCTTTTCCTTAACGCGTTTATCGATTTCTTTAATTTCTTTATCTGAAGCGTATTTCTTCTCCTTAATAATATCACGAACCTTAGTTATAGGATCCAGTTTTTGATATTCAGCAACCTCATCCTTGGTACGATACTTTTGAGCATCACTCATAGAATGACCTCTATATCTATAGGTCTTTAATTCCAGGAATGTAGGACCATCTCCTTTTCTTGCCCTTGTGATCGCTTCGTCCAGAGCTTCAGCAACCTTCACAGGATCCATCGCGTCTACCGGACCACAAGGCATTTCATAACCATTACCCAACTTCCAGATCTCAGTATCTTTAGAAGTACGGGCAACTGAAGTTCCCATTGCATAACCGTTGTTTTCTACACAGAAAACTACCGGAAGATTCCAGTTTACGGCCATGTTTAATGTTTCATGAAGAGAACCCTGTCTAACTGCACCATCACCCATAAAGGTAAGAGTCACATTATCTCTTTTGTGATATTTATCTGCAAATGCTAGCCCGGCTCCAAGAGGTATCTGACCTCCTACAATTCCGTGACCACCATAAAATCTCTGCTCTTTAGCGAAAATGTGCATAGAACCACCAAGTCCCATAGATGTACCTGTCTTCTTACCATAAAGCTCTGCCATTACTCTTTTAGGATCTACTCCCATCCCGATTGGCTGAACATGGTTACGATAGGCGGTGATCATACGATCCTTCTCAAGATCCATTGCATGAAGTGCACCGGCTAAGATAGCTTCCTGCCCATTATATAAATGTAAAAACCCTCTAACTTTCTGTTGAATATAAACCTGCGCAAGTTTATCCTCGAATTTGCGCCAGAACAACATATCCTCGTACCACTTTAAGTATGTGGCTTTTGTAATTTTCTTCATCTAAAATTTATATTTAAAGGCCAGACAGATTGGTTTTGCCAAGCGGATAACAAAAATACTATTTTCGTTAAGAAACGAAAACAGTTTTGTAGCAAAAAATAACGAAAACCTTATAGACAGGAACTATCGAAAATTAAAGGCAATAGATCCTTTACAGAATCGGCCTTTACAACCTTTCCGGTTTCCCCCATAAAATATAGCTCTATAGGCTCTTCCTGCTTTACTTCATATTCGGCTAAAGCCTGCCTGCATGCACCGCATGGTGGTACTGGCGAAACTACTTTATGCCGCAAAGATTTTGCAGTGATTGCGATCTTCAGGATTTTTGTCTCCGGAAATTTTGCTCCGGCGTAATAAACGGCCGTCCTTTCAGCACATAAGCCAGATGGATAGGAGGCGTTCTCCTGATTGCTACCAACCACAATTTCTTCATTCTCCAGGTAAATGGCTGCTCCTACTTTAAACCTGGAATAAGGAGCGTAGGCAGTATCTCTAACCTCAACCGCTTTTTGCATTAATTCCTGAATATCTTCAGGGACCTCATCAATAGAATCGTAAACTTCTAAACGTGAAGTAATCGTAAGTGGCTTCATAAATAATAATTGGAAAGACAAGATAACAGAAACCTAACGGGTTTCCGGTCCTTATAAGATAGTTTTAAGAAATATGCTTTTTCTAATTAGAGTAATTGTCACCAAAGTTAAAACTAAGTCCGAACCTCAAAGTTCCCTCTAATGGACTTGGTACCGAAGAAGTGGAAAACAAATAAGAAGCATCGATCACAACAGACTCATAAGCAAACCCGGCTCCCATGGAGAAAAATCTCCTGAAACCCTTCTCTTCACTTTCATTGAAGTAACCAGCTCTCAAAGCAAATTTCTCCTGATACCAGTATTCTGCTCCTAAAGCTATAGTAATTTCTTTCATTTCTTCCGAGAATCCATCTGGAGCATCGCCAAAAGACTTAAAGATACCTTCGATAGACCCAATTTCATTATACTCCTGGTCATCTTCAGCATCTATATCGCCATCACCATCGAAATCCTGAGGAGTTGGCACTAATAATTTATTGAATTCAACATAAGTCCCTAAACGGTTATCTGCATCGAAAATAAAATCAAATCCAGCTCCGAGCTTCAGGTTAGTAGGAATAAAGTTCTCCTGCCCTGCATCATCATATTTCATTTTAGGCCCAATATTTGAAATATTTGCACCTAATCTCCACCTTGCATCGAAATTACTTAGAACTAATTGTTCCCCTTCGTAATACGCAGCGACATCAACCCCAAAGGTAGATGCAGCTCCAAGATCCTCTAAATCCTGTAATCCCAGATCTGATCTTAAATACCTACCAGCAACTGCCATGGAAAAGGTTTCACTTAATTTTAGTGAGTAAGAGAGATCAAGGGTAAGATCATTTGGATTAACAGTATTAGGAAATTGCTCAAAAGTCTCTCTTGTTTCTATATTACCAAGACTAAAATATCTCAAACTTGCAGAAAGAGCACTTCGGTCATCCAGCTTATGATAATAATTTAAGCTTCCCAGGAATATATCATTTACGATCTCACTTAAATAAGGAGTATAAGACACAGCAACTCCATTTTCCCTGATTGCAAAAGCATATTTCGCTGGATTCCACTGCTGCGAAAACACATCTGGGGAACTGGCAACGCCCTGATCTCCCATTCCGGCAGCACGAGCATCGGCAGCTACTAATAAAAATGGAACAGCTGTTGTAATAACCCTATCCCTGTCGTCCTGTGCAAAAACTGAAAAATCGGCGAACAAAATTGCCGTTATCAAAAAGAATGTAATTTTTTTCATTATCGTAGTTAATGATAAACAAATATATAGTAATATTCCTGTTAAGAAAGAACCAATGCTTGAAAAAGCTTTCTCAACCAGATAAATGCTGTAAAATCAAAATGATAAATAAATTAAGGGTTATTGAATATAACTCAATTTAATTGAATTTATTGCAGAGAAAAGACGAGAGGTATAAAAATTCGGTAAAATTTACAAGTGAAGACAATTTCCCGAAATTTTTATCGTTTAAATTCGTCATGGTTTTGCATACCATAAAAGCTTAGAAATAAACCGAATATAAAACAAAGTTAGGTTATAGCATATCAGAGAGTTATAGGAATTTCCGGACTTTCAGAATTAACAAAATAATCTTGTACATTTATCGTTAATTAGTATATTGCAAAGCCTAAATTTCTATCATAAAGAAGGAAATAATATGAATTTGAATGTAGCTTTAAAAGGCGTTATTGCTGTAGTTTGCGGCCTTAGTTTACTTAGCTGTAATAAATCCAATAATTACAAAAACACCTCCAGAGCCACCGGTTGGGATATAAATTCTGACGAAGGTGGATTCCAGTACAATACAGATTATAAGGAACAGGAAGCTGCTCCGGGTCTGGTTTTTGTTGAAGGCGGAACCTATACTATGGGACGTGTTCAGGATGACCCTATGCACGACTGGAATAACACTCCAACTCAACAACACGTGCAGTCTTTCTATATGGATGAGACCGAAGTAACCAACAAGATGTACCTTGAATATCTTGACTGGTTGAGACGCGTTTTCCCTCCAGAGGAAGATAACTATAAGAATATTTACAACGGTGCACTACCAGATACATTGGTATGGAGAAATAGATTAGGTTATAATGAGACCATGGTAACTAATTACCTACGTCACCCTGCCTATGCCGAATACCCTGTTGTTGGAGTTAGTTGGATCCAAGCTGTAGAATTCAGTAAATGGAGAACAGACCGGGTTAACGAACACCGTCTTGAAGAAGAAGGCTTTATTAAAGAGGGCGCACATATTACTGATGCCAGCGCATCTTCAACTTTCAACACAGAAACTTACATCCACACCCCTAGCAAAGCTTACGGCGGAAATACCGAAATTAGCCAGGGTGGAGATGAATCCCAGGACAGATTAAGTGAAACCGACGAAGCAGGTAACCCTGTGAAAAAAGTTTACCCTGGTCGTGAAAGCGGACTTATTTATCCTGAGTACAGACTTCCAACTGAAGCTGAATGGGAATATGCTGCACTTGGATTAGTTGGAATTAGAAATTACAACACCTATAGAGGTAGAAAAAAATATCCATGGGATGGACAGTACACCAGAAACGGTGATGTTAAGAAAATGGGAGACCAGTTAGCAAACTTCAAACAAGGAGATGGTGACTACGGTGGAATCGCTGGATGGAGTGATGACGGCGCCGATATTACTGCTGAAGTAAAAAGCTACGAGCCTAACGATTTTGGTCTGTATGACATGGCTGGAAACGTTTCTGAATGGGTAGCCGATGTTTATCGTCCAATCGTTGATGATGAATTTAATGACTTCAACTACTACCGTGGAAACGTTTATACTAAACACGCAATAAATGAAGACGGTACGGTAAAAGTAGTAGGAACCGATGATGTAGTATATGACACTTTAAGCAATGGTAAGCTAGTAGCAAGAAACCTTCCTGGTGAGATCGCCCAGGTACCAGTGACCGAAGAAGACACCTACATGAGAACTAACTTTACAGAAAGTGATCAGAGAGACTTTAGAGATGGTGATAAAAGCTCAAGTAGATATTACCAACCATTTCAGGAAATGGAAGAAGATCCATCTAAAAGAATGTATAACTCTCCAACTTATGATAATTTCACTTATGCAGATAGTTCTGCAGAAGGAGGAATTACTTCAAGAGGTTACGATAAAGAAAAGAGAACAAGCCTTATTAGTGATGAAGTAAGAGTTTATAAAGGTGGTAGCTGGAAAGACCGCGCTTACTGGCTGGACCCTGCTCAGCGACGTTACTTCCCACAGGATATGGCAACAGACTATATTGGATTTAGAAATGCTATGTCTAGAGTTGGATCAAAATCATTAGATAAAAACAAGACCGCTAGAAGTAATTAATAATTTCAGCATAAATTATACTTAAAGCCCTAACATGTTTAGGGCTTTTTTTATAGCTTTAATTTTATGAATACAGCCAGACTCCATCAACGATTTCTACTTTGCTCAGGTGCGGACACAGATACCAGAAAAATTAGAAAAGATAGTATGTTCTTTGCCCTTAAAGGCGATAATTTTAACGGGAACGAATTCGCTGAAGATGCACTTAAAAAAGGAGCACGTTACGCCATAATAGACGACAAGAAATACGCGAAGAACAAGGAAGAATATATTGTGGTGAAGAACGCTCTTGAAACACTTCAGAAGCTGGCTATCTTTCATCGAAATTATTTAGGAATTCCCATCCTGGCAATAACGGGCAGCAACGGGAAAACGACCACCAAGGAGCTGGTACATTCGGTTATCTCTCAAAAATTCAAAACCATTGCTACAAAAGGTAATTTAAACAATCATATTGGAGTTCCTTTAACTCTCCTGTCAATGGATGATCAAACTGAATTCGGGATCGTTGAAATGGGCGCTAACCACCTGCTTGAGATCGAATTCCTGTCCACAATAGCTAATCCAGATTATGGATATATAACAAACTTCGGAAAAGCTCACCTTGAAGGTTTCGGTGGTGTAGAAGGCGTCATAAAAGGCAAAACTGAATTATATAAATATCTCCAGGAAAACCACAAACTCATCTTCCTAAATCTTGATGATGATATTCAGAAAAAACATGAAAATTACAGCCATACTTTTAGCTTTGGGGAAAGCCGGCTCGCAGATGTGAAAATAAAGTACCAGAAGGGACTTGAACATGCTCAGCTACATTATAATCAAACAGATTTCAAAAGCCAGTTAACCGGGGATTACAATACTACCAATATCGCCGCTGCTTTATGTATAGGTCTCTATTTTAAGGTTGAATTTGGGAAAATTCAAAGCGCTATTGAAAACTATACACCTAGCAATAATAGATCCCAGGTAATTAAAACCGGGAATAATGTAATTATCATGGATGCTTATAATGCCAATCCAACAAGCATGTTTGCCGCTTTAGAAAATTTTAAAAACCTTAGAACTGACAAACAAAAAATAGTGATATTGGGTGATATGTTCGAACTAGGTAGCGCCGCTGCGACAGAACACCAGGTGATTGCTAATTATATATCCAACAGTGATTTTTCTGAATCCTATCTCCTTGGCGAAAACTTCAAACTTACTGATACCAGCAGTGACTTTATTTTCAAGTTTAAGGATTTTGAGAAGCTAAAAGAGCACCTTGATGAAAGCGATTTCCAAAATTGCTATTTCCTTATTAAAGGATCAAGAGGAATGGCTATGGAAAGAGTTTTGGAAAGCCTACAGGTTTATACCAGAAGCAATAATTAAGCTTATTCCGAAGAAACCCTGGTGGAATGTAACATATCCAGTTTCCATCCATCTCCTGTCTTTATAGCTGTAGCACTTTCAAGCCATTGAAGCTTTCCAACGATCTCTTCCTCCTTTTCAAAGGTAGCGGTGTTATGATAAGCAATCCATGCTGTATCATCTTTCACCTTCACTTCGATAAATTCAAAACGGTTAATCCGCTTTTTACCTTGAAGATCATACGAAGCTAGTTCACTTTTTATTCTATTCATATCCCAAACTTCTCCCGCCTCAAGAAGTAAAAAATCGCTGGTATAATAATCACCAAGCCTTTCTAACTGCATTTCTGAGAAAATATCGTCAAAGGAATTCTGTATCAAATCTTTTAATTGTTTCTCATCTGTAGAATTCTGTGCATCAGTATGCAGCGTAAAAAGCAATAAAGTAAATTAAGAGTATTTTTTTCATAATTGAATTTTTGTTGAGTTCAAGATACTTCAATTTCAGAAACTAAAAAACCTCGTTAGATCAACGAGGTTTAATGATGTGAAGTGTACTGGATTCGAACCAGTGACCCCTACCCTGTCAAGGTAATGCTCTGAACCAACTGAGCTAACACTCCATTCGGAGATCAAATATATTAAAAAGAATTATCCCGAAACATAAATGCTCGAAGACTCTGGAAAATAAAAAAGCTTCCATTTCTGGAAGCTTTTTTCGTTCTGTGGGCGCGAAGGGATTCGAACCCCTGACCCCTTGGGTGTAAACCAAGTGCTCTGAACCAACTGAGCTACGCGCCCTGCAAGATTGCGGATGCAAATATATTAAATTTCAATTACCACAAGTATAAAATTTTAATGATTTTCAATTAAAATTTCAGGCATTAAAAAAGGCTTCCATTTCTGGAAACCTTTTCTTTTTCTGTGGGCGCGAAGGGATTCGAACCCCTGACCCCTTGGGTGTAAACCAAGTGCTCTGAACCAACTGAGCTACGCGCCCTTGCTTGATTGCGGATGCAAATATAGACTAGATTTTCAATTACACAAAACAATTTCAGCGAAAAATTGAATTAATTTTTCAAGCCGGAAATAAAATGCTGGATCAAAAAAAAGTCCTGAACTAATAAGCTCAGGACCAGTTTTTTATTTCATAAGCTCAGGTACATTCCTGTAAACATAATCTGCATGTTTCCCAGTAAACAATTTACCCATTTCTTCCATGAAGGCCGTTCTCTCTCCTTCATCTTCCCACACAGATTCTGCAATCTTTCCTTCTTCATCAAAAAATTCTTCTATCTCTCCAAGGTTGTCAAATACAAATACCTCGCTCATTTCCCTGCTATTAGACCCCCATAGATGCCTGTGTGTATAATAGCCTTTAAGCTTTTTGCTCTTTTTGGTAACTTTTTCGTAATACTCGCGGAATTTTTCGGGAGAACCTTCTCCATCCATGGCAAGATCACTGCTTCGAACATAGAAGATACGAGACTTGCTGGTATCACCTGTTTCCGGGATCATATAGTTCATAGACTGGTAGATCTCATCATTATGGTCTGGCGCATAATAACTGGCTTGCTTTTCAAAAAATGCATCTCTGGCATCCTCATCTGGCCAGCCTTCTTCAATAAGCTTCTGATTTACCTCATTAGCTTCTTCAATATCGGCCCAGGTCTTATATACGTTTACAAGTACGACCTCTGAATTATCTGGAGTAAAATAATGTGTATAAACACCAGAACTTAAAATTAGATCATTCTTACTGGTTACCTTATCGAAATATTCCTTTTCAGTATCCAGCCAATCAGAAAAATCTGTATCGGGATTTCCACTCCAATGGGTAGTGGTCATGGTAATGTAAACAGGCTTATAAGGCTGATCTGTTTCTTCCTGGCATATTGCATTTCCGCTTAGGGAAATCAATATCACCAAAACTAATAGTTTTGCAATTGTCTTCATTTTTAGTTGATTTTAATAGTGAATAATTATTCACAGCTAAAGAGTCAACTCAAAAGTAGGGATGGGAAATAACAAAGGAAGGTTAAGACGTAGAACGGGGGAAAATCTAGTTAATTGTTAAACAACACTTTATAAAGATAGACCAATTTTTTTTTCCACCTAATTTTTGGTCAGATTACTTCGGCAACGGTGAAATTGCTTCCACCAATAAAAATCAGATCTTCGTTTAAAGCAACATCTTTAGCAGCAGCATAGGCCTTAGGTATAGAATTATACACTTGCCCGATAAGCCCATATTTCGCAGCTTCTGCCTGTAGTAAGTTTGCATCTAACCCTCTTGGTACGTCTGGCTTAGAAAAGTAAAATTCAGCTTCTTTAGGAAATAAAGGCAAAACCGTAGAAAGGTCCTTATCATTTACCACCCCTATCACCATGTGTAACTGCCTGTAGTTTTCGTTTTTCAATTGTTTCAGGACATATTGCAGCCCCTCGGCATTATGTGCCGTATCACAGATCACCTTTGGAGCATCATGGAGAATATCCCACCGGCCTCTAAGCCCGGTATTGGATTTCACATTTTTAAGTCCATCTTCAATAGCTTTTTCATCTATTTCCCAGCCAAGTTCTTTCAAAACCTTTAAAGAAGACAAAACAGTCCTTAAGTTCTTCTGCTGATAGTCTCCTCGCAGATCTGTAGAATAATCTGGAAAGTTAGAATCTTCAGCAAAGAATATTTTGGCACTTTTTTCGTGCGCTTTCGATCGAAAAACAGGAATTGTTTTCTCTTGTTTTTCCCCAATAACTACCGGGATTCCTTCTTTAATAATCCCAGCCTTTTCACCTGCGATCTCGGAAAGATTAGTTCCCAGAAAGGCAGTGTGATCTAAGCCGATATTAGTTATGACTGAAAGTTCGGGAGTAATAATATTGGTGGAATCCAATCTACCTCCCATACCCGTTTCGATGATGGCAATATCAACTTTTTCTTTAGCAAAGTAATCGAAGGCCATTCCCACGGTCATTTCAAAAAAGCTCAATTTGTTCTCCTCCAGAAAAACCTGATTCCCTTCAATGAATGCAACCACATTCGCTTCAGGTACTACTTGACCATTAATCCTGATCCTTTCCCTGAAATCTCTTAAATGAGGTGAAGTATACAGACCAGTTTTGTAGCCTGCAGATTGAAATACTGAAGCTAACATATGACTAACAGAACCCTTCCCGTTGGTTCCGGCAACATGAATACTTTTAAATCCCTTTTCAGGATTATTTAAATGTTTGGTAAGTTTAATTGTATTGGAAAGGTCCTTTTTGAAAGCTTGTTTACCGATTCTTTGAAACATCGGTAACTGTTGAAACATCCAGTCAACAGTTTCTTGATACGTTTTCACTTATTCCGTGAGTTTAAAATCGTAGATAATCGTTCCTACCTGTGTAGCAGGCGCATTGGAATCGCTGTTAAATCTTGTAGCCAGCGCAGCTCTTTTTGCCGGACCCGAAAGACAGGCAGCACTATTCGTAGTCCCCTTCATCCCGGGCTGTGCACTAATTACACGACCAGACTGATCTACAACTATCTTAACCACTACGATCCCTGATTCGTTGCAATCCTGCACGAATTTCTCTTTATTCAATGCTTTTCTTCCTCCAAGCCTGTAGTTGCCATCGCCGTCTAATCCGGCTCCCTGGCCATAATACGAACTGGCCTTAGGATCACCATCTGGACTACCTTTATCTCCGGCTACATTATCATTGCCTTCACCGCCGGTAGCAGTTCCTGATCTTTCCGGACCATTAAGGATACTACTTAAAGCATCATTCGTCGATTTATCAGGCTTAGGTTCAGGTTTTTTAACCGGTTCAGGCTCCTTTTTAGGTTCAGGCTGCTTGGTCTCAACGGGGGTTGGCTCCTTCTTCTTCTTTTCGATCACCGGCGCTTCTTCAATATCCTGGGTAACCACCTCTTTTTCGATCACTGGTTCAGACTTTACAGGTTGCGCAGCAACTTTTTTGGGAGCAGACTTAACCGGCTCTTTAGGTTGCTCATTTCCTGATCCAACTTCTGAAGTTCCGAAATTAATAGCAATACCGCTCTCTGGTGGCGGGTCTAAATAAGTAAGGCCGAAAAATATCAAAAGAAGTATCAGCAGTACATGGAGCACTACTGTAATGGTAAAAGATTTCTTCTCATGTTTAGTTTCCAGCAAAGACATTCTATTCAGGTTTAACCGCTAATACGATCTTGTAACTATTTCTATTTGCGATATCCATAACATTTACCGCTTTCTCTATAGGCACCCCCTCTTCCACTCTTAAAATAATGGTAGGATTCTCTTCACCGGCAAGGCGGGTATTCAGAGTAGACTCGAGTGCGCTATTGCTAATTCTTTCACTATTTATATACACCTGAAGATCTTTGGTAATACTCACCGAAAGTGTTTGCTTACTAGTGGTCTTACCTTTGGCCTTTGGTAAAATAAGGTCCAAAGCCTCAGGGGTTATTGCCGGCGAGGTTAGCATGAAAAAGATGAGCAGCAGGAAAACCACATCTGTCATCGAACTCATGCTAAACTCTGGGCTTACTTTATTTCTTCCTCTTAAATTCATATTAAGCAGGTTCGTTTAAAAGGTCAAGGAAATCTACCGCGGTAGCTTCCATTTGATGTATCACTTTATCGGTTTTCACAACCAGGTGATTATAACCTATATAAGCGATAATACCAACAATTAAACCTGCAACGGTAGTGGTCATGGCTGTATAAATCCCTTCTGCAAGGGCCCCCATTTGAGCCTGGCCGCTGCTTGTAGCCAATTCATGAAATGCAAGCACCATACCAATCACAGTTCCAAGGAACCCGATCATTGGCGCAGCACCGGCAACAGTTGCCAGAATACTAACATTTTTTTCAAGTTTATATACTTCAAGCCGACCAGCATTCTCTATAGCAGTATTGATATCTTCCAAAGGACTTCCAATTCTGGAGATTCCTTTTTCGGTTAGTCTTGCTACCGGCGAATCACTTTGAGCGCAGCGCATCTTGGCAGATTCTATATTCCCGTTTAGAACGCTATCCTTGATCTGGAGCATAAAGTTCTTATCTACCTTACTTGCCGCCTTGATGGCAAACAATCTTTCAAAATAAATGTAAACCGCTGCGAATAAGAGAACAAAAAGAATGATTATAATAATCTGACCTCCAAGACCACCACTAAACATTAGGTCGAATAATGATAAGGTCTTTTCTTCTACGATCGGCTCTGCCGTCTGTGCAGCTTCGGCTACCTCGTCCTGCTGAAAAAAGTTAAGCATATGTATAAATGGGTTTTTTAATGTAACGTGCTTTAATGATATTAATTGTCAACCAAATTTAATTAATCAGCATTAGGCTTTTACCTGAAAGGAAAAAATGTTTGCACAAACTTTTAAACAAGCTGTTTTAGAGCAACTTCAAAAGCTGTTTTACTGATATTTGTTTTACTGCTGTTATTGTCGAATGTATTCTGAATAGCGTTCTTAATGGTCATTGAAGTATCGTTAAATATGGCCTCATCGGTCATCTGAACTCTTCTTTCCATAAAGTAGGCAAATACTCTTGCCATCCCACAATTCGAAATGAAGTCTGGAATCAAACTTACACGCTCATCGGTGTATTCCATAATGGGGCCAAAGAAAATTTCTTTATCTGCAAAAGGCACATTAGCTCCACAGGAAATAACCTCTAATTTTCTATCTATAAGATTCGTGATCTGGTCTTTTGAAATTAGTCTTGAAGCTGCACATGGTGCAAAGATCTCTGCATCAAGTTTCCAAACCTTTTCATTGATCTCTTCGAATGGGATCACATTATCGTGTCTTAAAGCGTTCCCGTCCTTATCAAGAAACATCTGTTTGATCTCCTCAAAGCTGAATCCTTCTTCATTGATCAATCCACCAGCGCGATCTATAATCCCCACTATCTTCGCTCCCATTTGAGAAAGATAATAAGCAGCTGCAGAACCTACATTACCAAAGCCCTGTACTATCGCTCTCTTTCCTTTAATATCCCCACCATAAATAGTGTAATAATGGTGAACGGCTTCTGCCACCCCATAACCGGTGATCATATCTGCCACGGTATATTTTCTGGTCACATCAGGCGAGAAATTTGTATTCTCCAATACCTTAATCACACCCTGTCTAAGCTGACCTATCCTGTTAATTTTATCAGCCTCTGTAGGCTGAAAATGTCCATTAAAAACTCCTTCCTGTGGATGCCATACTCCACAATCTTCAGTAATCGGAATAACTTCATTGATCTCATCAACATTTAAATCCCCACCTGTACCATAGTAACTTTTCAAAAGTGGAGAAACCGCCTTATACCAACGTTCTAAAACTCCTTTCTTACGTGGATCTGCAGGGTCGAAGTTGATCCCGGATTTTGCACCTCCAATTGGAGGTCCAGAAACGGTAAATTTCACTTCCATTGTTTTTGCTAGTGAAAGCACCTCATTCTGGTCTAAACCTTTTCTCATTCTGGTTCCTCCTCCGGCAGCACCTCCTCTAAGAGAATTAATTACCGTCCAGCCTTCAGCCTCCGTTTCAGAATCTTTCCAGTTAAATACAATTTCGGGTTCTTTATTCTCGTATACTTTGAGTAATTCTTTCATTTTTGAATTATTTTGAAGCAAATATAAAAAACTAAGCAGGCTACATTTGGAATTTGGCAAAATATTCAGGGTTCGTAAATCCTGCCAGAAGAATGATCCATTTTAGCACCCGTAACCGAACAAAGGACATTTACTTCATCCCTTAATTTTAGAACTCCAAGAAGAGCAAAAATCAATGCTTCCTTAAAATCTATCAACTGCTTTTCAGGGATAATAAAATTACAGGCAGACTTTAACTTCAATTGCTCAATAAAGAAATTATTAAAGGCCCCACCACCTGTTAGTAATACATCAGATGCGTTATCATTGTCAAGGCTATCGGCTATCTGAATTGCAGCATGAACCGCGAAGGTTTTTAATATATCGGGGATCTTAAGATCATATTTTTCTATTAACGGAATTATATCAGAATTCACCCATTCTATTCCTAACGATTTTGGCGGATCCTTTTTGTAGAAACTCAGGGAGTGAAGGTCTTGAAGAAGTTCATCATTAATTTTTCCAGACCGGGCAAGCTGACCATCCTCATCGTATTCCTTCCCAACCTTATTCATGAAATAATTAAAGACTGTATTAACAGGACAAAGGTCATAGGCAATTCTCTGAGAGTTTCTTTCCAGAGAAACATTGGCGAATCCACCTAAGTTGATACAATATTTATATTGAGGGAAAAACAATCTGTCTCCAATGGGAACCAACGGAGCTCCCTGTCCTCCCAGCTCAACATCCTGAACCCTGAAATCACAAACTACCGGAATTTTCAATGCTTTAGCTAATTTAGGGAGATTTCCTATTTGAAGAGTAATGCCCTTTTTTGGGCGGTGCTTTATTGTATGACCGTGACTGCACACTGCATCTAAAAGGTCTATATCATATTTAGTGATGAACTCACTAATCACATTAGCCAGATAGTCGGTATACTCACTATCCAGACTCGTTAATTCTGGTGCATCGAGCTTTATAGCATTAGAAAGCTTTTCTCTCCATTCAGCGGTATATGAAAACGTTTCCGAAGCTAAAATTGAAAAAGAGACCTCATTTTCGAAACTTATTTCGGTAAAAACCAGGTCGATACCGTCGAGCGAAGTTCCAGACATAACTCCTATAACTCTGTATTCCGTTTTTTCCATATTCGTAAAAATACTTAATATCAATTGAAAAATAGCTATCAAAAAGCTATCTTTGCCGTCCAAAAATCAGTTTTTTCTAAAAATTTTTCAGATGGATTTCAAACTTACAGAAGAACATATAATGATACGTGATGCAGCCCGGGATTTTGCGAAAGCAGAACTTTTACCAGGGGTGATCGAAAGAGATGAGAAGCAGGAATTTCCGAAGGAACTTATCAGGAAGATGGGGGAACTTGGATTTCTTGGGATGATGGCATCACCAGAATATGGCGGTGGAGGAATGGATACTATTTCTTATGTGCTCGTCATGGAAGAACTTTCAAAAATTGATGCATCCGCCTCTGTAATGGTCTCTGTAAATAATTCTTTAGTTTGCTGGGGTCTTGACACCTTCGGAAATGAAGAACAAAAGAAGAAATACCTTTCAAAACTTACTACTGGAGAGAAACTGGGTGCTTTTTGTCTTTCTGAACCAGAAGCTGGAAGTGACGCCACTTCTCAAAGAACTACAGCGATAGATAAAGGTGATCACTATATCCTTAACGGTACCAAGAACTGGATCACCAACGGTAGCTCTGCAGATTATTACCTAGTGATAGCACAAACCGACAAAGAGAAAAAGCATAAAGGGATCAATGCCTTTATCGTTGAAAAGGATTGGGAAGGATTTGAAATTGGCCCAAAAGAACAAAAATTAGGAATTAGAGGTAGTGATACACATTCATTGAATTTTAATGATGTAAAAGTTCCTAAAGAAAACAGGATAGGCGAAGATGGATTTGGATTTAAATTCGCCATGAAAACCCTCTCCGGAGGAAGAATCGGAATTGCGGCACAGGCTTTAGGAATTGCCTCTGGAGCATATGAGCTGGCAAAAGATTACTCCAAACAACGTAAAGCTTTCGGAACAGAGATCTGTAACCATCAGGCAATCGCTTTCAAACTTGCAGACATGCATACACAGATAGAAGCTGCGCGCCACATGGTAATGAAAGCTGCCTGGGACAAAGACCAGGGTCAGAACTATGATCTTTCAGGAGCCATGGCGAAACTTCATGCATCACAAACAGCTATGGATGTGACGGTAGAAGCTGTCCAGGTACATGGAGGAAATGGATATGTTAAAGAATATCACGTTGAAAGATTAATGCGAGACGCTAAGATCACACAGATATACGAAGGAACTTCTGAGATCCAGAAGATCGTAATTTCAAGAAGTATCCTAAAGGATTAATTTTTTGAAATTTATATAAAGTAAAAGAGCAGCCAAATGGCTGCTCTTTCATTTTTTAGAATATGTTCATTTTTACTTATCTGCAATAACTTTTGCAGTATAGATCGCTCGATCTGTAATCATTCTCACCACATATACCTGATTAGGCTTGGTCCTGAAATCTACATTGAATGTCGAGATACTACTTGAATTTACCGCTTTATCATGATACGTACTTAAGAGTCTACCATTAAGATCAAAGATCTGTACGGTAACATCTGAAGTATAATCAAACAAGTATCCAATATTCAACACATCTTTAAAAGGCACCGGTGCCACACTAAACATTGGCTCAGAAGAATCTACCGTAGACTGAGTTTCTGAACTTATCTTAGTTGATGTGTTCTTAGGTCCATTAGAGTTAATACAACTCTGCATAGCACTAAACCTTTTCTTAGGTGTATAAACTATTGGAGTACTTTCACTGCGAATTTCAGTGATCAAATCTGCATTCTCACTTGTACAGATATCTGTATGAGCTATCAGGTAGAAATCATCTGAAACGCTAATATTCTCAATTGTATAATCGGTCACATATCCAATACTTCCCTGTGGATTCTGAGGGTATTGGCCAGGAGCCACAGTATAATCATAAGTTTTACCTTTTTGCTTATAAGGAAGTGGCTCACATCCAACATACAGATGTACAGAACTCATAATATAACCAGGATCTGCAACGAACTGAACATCAATTGTTCCATCTCCATTATCAAAGATATTAACTTCTCCTACAAGTGCTCCTTTGGAAATATCACATTGACCTGCTCCGGCGTAAAGATCCAAAGAATAATTACCTGCGGTGGAATAATAATTGGTCCAGCCCCATCTACTATCATTTGGAATTAAATCTGGATATTGATCAAAGCAATTTGAGCTGGAAGCGTCTTTCGCAAAGGCGGTTTCACAGGTTATACAATTTGGTTCAATAAGAATTGCAGGAGCAATGGCTGATAAACATCCATCAGGACTTTTTGAAATTACATAATACTGTCCCACTGCAATCCCCGTAATTAACCCATTACTTGCATCGTAATTCATATAAGCTGACGCAGGTACTGCTTCTATTGTAGTAAATTCCGATTGAAGAACAACCGCATATGAATATCCTGGCACATGATTGGTAATTTGAACACTACCGTAATATGTTGAACCATCGTAAGTATCACAAGTTGGATCATTTACCATTAAAGTTACGCTAGACGGAATATCTAACTGAACTGGAGTGGTAAACTCATAGTCTGTTTCACAACCTGTAGTTTTATCCTTTGCAGTTAATACATAGTCTGTATCATATTCCAGGTCTGTAAATGGTCCAGAATAATCTGCAAATGTACCAGACTGACCTTTTATTACTAGCCTAAACTCTAATCCACTAGTATCTGAAGTAACTGCTATAGAAGGAGCTTCACCCAAACAAGTTAGCTGTGGTTCTTCAGTTTCAAAAGTTGGCAGTGGATTAATTTTAACCGTTGCATCTACATTGGCTACACATCCAGTTTCGGTTAATGTCACCTCAGCAAACAGGTCGGTGATGTTATTCAAATTCACTGCATTATCAGGATCGATCAAGCTACCACCGGAATTCGGATCTCCATCATACCAGGCAACCGTACCGATCTCACCATCTAAAACAGTAGAATCATAATCGTTTAGATCTGTGCTGGTTTCATCGATACAGATCTCGATCATAGGATCTGCTGGAGTTGGTAATGGATTTATAGTAACGGTTACGTCAACAGTACCTTCACAACCTGTATCACCTAAAGTAACTTTTGCGAATAGATCTGTAACTAAATTTAAATTCACCGCGTTATCAGGATCGATCAAACTGCCGCCGGAATCTGGATCACCATCATACCAGGTAACTGTTCCTAAAGCACCATCCAAGACCGTAGTATCATAATCATTCAGGTCTGTACTAGTCTCATCGGTACAGATCACTATCATTGGATCTGCGGGTTCTGCTTCCGGATTTATAGTTACTGTAACATCAACGGCCGCTATACAGCCAGTTTCGGTTAGTGTTACCTGAGCAAACAGATCGCTAACATTATTCAAATTTACCGCATTATCAGGATCGATCAAACTACCACCAGAATCCGGATCACCATCATACCAGGCAACCGTACCGGTCTCACCGTCCAGAACAGTCGAATCAAAATCATTCAGATCTGTGCTGGTCTCATCGATACAGATCACGATCATTGGATCTGCAGGAGTTGGTAATGGGTTTATAGTTACCGTAACATCTACCGAAGCTATACATCCGGTTTCAGTTAGTGTCACCTGAGCAAATAGATCGGCAACATTATTCAAGTTTACCGCATTGTCTGGATCGATCAAGCTGCCACCTGAAGCTGGATCACCATCATACCAGGCAACCGTACCGGTCTCACCATCTAAAACAGTAGAATCATAATCGTTCAAATCTGTACTGGTCTCATCGATACAGATCACGATCATTGGATCTGCTGGAGTTGGTAATGGATTTATGGTTACCGTAACATCAACTGAGGCTGAACATCCGGTTTCAGTTAACGTTACCTGAGCAAATAGATCGGCAACGTTATTTAAATTCACCGCATTATCTGGATCGATCAAGCTACCGCCGGAATCCGGATCACCATCATACCAGGCAACTGTGCCGGTCTCACCATCGAGAACTGTAGAATCATAATCGTTCAGATCTGTACTGGTTTCATCGATACAAATAACGATCATTGGATCTGCCGGAGTTGGTAATGGATTTATAGTAACGGTTACGTCAATAGTACCTTCACAACCTGTATCACCTAAAGTAACTTTTGCGAATAGATCGGCAACATTATTCAAGTTTACCGCATTATCAGGATCGATCAAGCTGCCGCCCGAGTCCGGATCACCATCATACCAGGTAACTGTTCCTAAAGCACCATCCAAGACCGTAGTATCATAATCATTCAGGTCTGTGCTCGTCTCATCGACACAGATCACGATCATTGGATCTGCTGGTTCTGCTTCCGGATTTATAGTAACCGTAACATCAACGGCCGCTATACAGCCAGTTTCGGTTAGTGTCACCTGAGCAAACAGATCGCTAACATTATTCAAATTTACTGCATTATCAGGATCGATCAAGCTGCCGCCAGAATCTGGATCACCGTCATACCAGGCAACCGTACCGGTCTCACCATCTAAAACTGTAGAATCGTAATCATTCAGATCGGTGCTCGTCTCATCGATACAGATCACAATCATTGGATCTGCCGGAGTTGGTAATGGATTTATAGTAACCGTAACATCTACTGAAGCTATACATCCGGTTTCAGTTAGTGTCACCTGTGCAAACAGATCGGCAACATTATTTAAATTCACCGCATTATCAGGATCGATCAAGCTGCCACCGGAATCCGGATCACCATCATACCAGGCAACCGTACCGGTTTCACCATCTAAAACTGTGGAATCGTAATCATTCAGATCTGTACTTGTTTCATCGGTACAGATTACGATCATAGGATCTGCAGGCGTTGGCAATGGATTTATAGTTACCGTAACATCCACTGAGGCTGAACATCCGGTTTCAGTTAACGTTACCTGAGCAAATAGATCGGCAACGTTATTTAAATTCACCGCATTATCAGGATCGATCAAGCTACCGCCGGAATCCGGATCACCATCATACCAGGCAACCGTACCGGTCTCACCATCTAAAACTGTAGAATCGTAATCATTCAGATCGGTGCTCGTCTCATCGATACAAATAACGATCATTGGATCTGCCGGAGTTGGTAATGGATTTATAGTTACCGTAACATCAACGGCCGCTATACATCCAGTTTCGGTTAATGTCACCTGAGCAAAAAGGTCGGTGATATTATTCAAATTTACCGCATTATCAGGATCGATCAAGCTGCCACCAGAATCCGGATCACCATCATACCAGGCAACCGTACCGGTCTCACCATCTAAAACTGTGGAATCGTAATCATTCAGATCTGAACTGGTCTCATCAATACAGATCACGATCATTGGATCTGCAGGAGTTGGTAATGGATTTATAGTTACCGTAACATCTACTGAAGCTATACATCCGGTTTCAGTTAGTGTCACCTGAGCAAACAGATCGGTAATATTATTCAAATTCACTGCATTATCAGGATCGATCAAGCTGCCGCCAGAATCCGGATCACCATCATACCAGGCAACCGTACCGGTCTCACCATCTAAAACAGTAGAATCATAATCATTCAAATCTGTACTGGTTTCATCGATACAGATCACGATCATTGGATCTACCGGAGTTGGTAATGGATTTATAGTTACGGTAACATCAACTGAGGCTGAACATCCACTTGCGGTCAGGGTAACCTGAGCAAATAGATCGGTAATATTATTTAAATTCACCGCATTGTCTGGATCGATCAAGCTACCACCGGAATCAGGATCACCGTCATACCAGGCAACCGTGCCGGTCTCACCATCCAGAACAGTGGAATCATAATCATTCAGATCTGTACTGGTTTCATCGGTACAGATTACGATCATTGGATCTGCCGGAGTTGGAGACGGATCTATTGTGATCTCTGCCGAATCGGACTCAGAACTACAAGTTCCACCTCCTATTCCACTTCCTGTAACGATAACTGAATAAGTACCTGCTTCAGATACAGAAATACTTGACGACGTTTCCATTGGAATAACAACTCCGTCTTTCTTCCATTCAAATATTAAAGGTGGTATACCTCCTTCGACTGAAGCCACCAAATCCTTAGGAAATTCACTTTCACAATCGGTAATATCATCAATGGTAACTTCAGGCTCTACATTAAATCCACCCCCAATATAATCTTCCAGAATAGAGGTAACGACATTCGAGGATCTGGTTTCTATAAGAAAAGAAGAAAAGCATGTTTGAGCTAAATTTAAAGTTGCGATATCTATAAAACCTTCAAAAAAGGTAACTGGAGGCATGTTATCTGCTGTTGGATCATTTTTCACCTGATGCGGCCAGGGAGTAGGTTCATTATTTGTATTCAAATACGCATTTAATGTGCTATTGTCAGTATTGATCTGAACCAGCGATTTAGTACTTTGAGGAATATCTCCATTTCCAGTTCCTACCCATCTAAATGCATTCACCGTACCTATAGCCCCACCTTGGGTAACCTCGACAACAACTAATACATCACCAACTTCATGAGCGCCAGAAAAAGAACCTATTTCACTTTGTACATCCTGTTGAAATAGCCAGAATCCAATATTTGTAGTTCCCTCTGAAGAAAGACGGTTTCCAAAAAAGTAAATCACGCCATTAATTAAAATCGCTCCCCCCTGCCCTATATCACTTTTATCACTGGAAGTTCCTGCCTGGTTTTGCCATTCAGGAATATCGATGTGGTCTTTGGTACTACCACCGATGAAGCTTCGATCAGGTTCCGTAGTTCCGTCATCAAATCTAATACCGGTTGAAATACTATTAGGGTAGGTGTTAAATACATTACCATTATAAACATCTTCCCAATCTAATTCACCATCCCTATTCGTTATAGAGGTGGTGGGATCGGGACTATTACTAAAACAATCCCCATCTGTGAAACCCGGCAGAATTTGTCCCTGGGATTCAAATGAGAAAAAAATAAGGAAAAACAAAGCCATTAAACCGAACCAACGGCTAACACCTAAGCTCCTTGTTTGTAAAGAGAGTGTAACTTTTTTCATAATAATCAATATTAAGATTAGGCCAAACACAAATAGGACCTGTTTGGTTCTGTAGAAAGGGGGACGATATTTTTGAATAAATAAAATAGGGTCTAACCTGACCTAAATGATCAGGGGCATACCTTAAAGACATGCCATCTACCGGGGGGAAGAAAAATTATCGATTTGGAGAATCTGTTTAAAGAATCACTTCTTTTATATAATTATTACGCACCGGTTTGCAGGATAAGATATCCAAATATGCAGGTACGCACTGAAAACACCAGATATAAACTATCAAATAAATAGCCTCAACTGGTTTCGATTCGGGGGGAATAAATTAACATTATAGGGGGCAGGGAATAACTAAATTGAAGAGTTGGAATTACTTCTGAATCTTTAGTTACAATCAAATATATTAAAAAACATTTAACAAAAATCCATTAGCAAGCTATCGAGGGTTCAAAACAACAGTTTGATACATAAATTACTGGTTTTCACCCATTAACATTATTTGAGATCAACATATAAAAAAGCAAAAGCAGCCTTCCGGCTGCTTTTTAAAATGAATTATTTTGAAATTATTACTCTGATGAGATGATCGTTTTAGAGAAACTTTCTCTATCTGTATTCATCTTAATTATATATGCCTGGCTAGGTCTTACCGTAAATCCAAGCTCGAGAGTATTGATATCTCCGGCTGTCACTCCTTTAAATTGAAAGTTTTGTAACATCTGACCGTTAATATTGAAGATCTGAATATTTACATTAGAAGTATATTCGAAATTATATTTCACATTCAAGTTTTCCCTGAATGGAACAGGTGATACACTAAATCCGCTAATGGCCTCACTAGATGCTGCAGCTACAATTGATGGACAGGAATCTGAAGGTTCTGTGGTTGCTACTGAACCTCCTAATGGACATCCAGCCATGTTAAGCATATCCAGATAATTACCAAATGATCCTGCTGTTCCACCGCTAAAGGCATCATTAACATCACTTATTAAACCATCAACATTAGTATATTCAAAGTCAACTTCTGAACTACATGTATTAAGCAATGCGGCTACAGATTGTCTTCCAAGATTATAAATGCCACCTCCTTCAATATTCAGTATTTCTAATAAAGTAAGATCTGCCAGCTCTGACGGTGCATTGACAAATATATCGCCATAAATATCACAGGTCGCGTATGCATCACACCATCTGTCTGTATGGTTTTTCCAGTAACCAAGGGTACATCCTTCCTGGTCACATTCTTCGACTGTTACCATAATTACAGCAGTTCCGTAACAAATATCATCTCCGTTGGTGGTCTCACTTCTTACATAATATGAAGTTGTTCCAACACCAGGACTCACGATACTGCTTCCGAGAGCATTCATACCACTATCAGCATCTTCCTGGGTTGTGTGATAAGACAGGCTTCCACCATCAGCAGACACATATAATGAAAGATCTACTGATTCACCGTTACAGATAGTATCTGGATTTGTTGCGGTAACATCGGGATTATCATAAACGTAGATCATGAATGATGCTATGGTATAGCAATCCTCATCTTCATCTGTGGTACTATCACTTCGTACCCAAATTTGATCTGAGCCAATGGCTACGCTGAATGACAATGGATTTCCTATGGCGGCAGTTTGATTAATAGCGTCAGCTTCAGAATTATAAAAACTTAAAGTTCCGCCATCAGCATCGGTAACGCCACCATTAAGGTCAAAGGTTTGTGCACCGGTATCTTCATCTTCACAATCTGAAAGGTCCTGAACCATCAAATCTGGATTATCATAAACTGTGATCTCAAAAGATTCAATAGTATAACATCCTTCTTCCCCATCATTATCATTATCGCTTCGAACCCAAATAGTTTCTGAACCCAGGTCTACACTATAAGTTAGTGGTGATGCAATACTATTTGAAGCTGCAATTGCATCTGCCTCAGAATTATAGAAGCTAACTGAACCGCCATCGGCATCGGTAACTCCATCATTAAGATCAAATGTTTGAGATCCGGTAGTTCCATCTTCACAATCTTCAAGATCCTGAACCATCAAATCTGGATTATCATAAACATTGATCATTAATGATTCTATACTAAAACATGTTTCATCACCATCACTTTCATTATCACTTCTTACCCAAATTTGATCTGATCCTATACTTACACTAAAAGACATTGGGTTGGCGATAGCGCCAGATGCATTTTGAGCATCAGCTTCCGAATTATAGAAACTAATGGTACCTCCATCGGCATCGGTAACTCCATCATTAAGATCAAAGATTTGTGCTCCTGTATCTCCATCTTCACAATCTGCAAGATCCTGAACCATTAAATCTGGATTATCATAAACAGATACATCAAAAGATTTGATGGTGTAACAATTTTCTTCCCCATCATCATCATTATCCAGGCGCGCCCAGAAGGTATCGCCTTCCTGGCCAACACTTACCATGGTTGGATCTAAAATTGCATTTTGAGGAACAAGTGCATCTGCTTCTGAATAATAGAAACTTAAACTTCCTGCATCCTCATTACTAATAGCATCATTCAAATCGAACTCGGCAGTCTCAACATCTTCAGCCTGGCAGGCAGCAAGATCTTCGACATCAAAATCTGGATTATCATAAACGGTCACGTCAAAGGATGCTATACTGAAACAGCCTTCTTCACCGTCTTCATCATTGTCACTACGCACCCACAGTGTGGTAGTACCAAGAGCTGCACTATAAGATTCTGGAGATCCTATCGCTCCAGATTCTGCCAATGCGTCTGCCTCAGATCCATAAAAACTAAGTGATCCACCATCAGCATCGGTGACTGCATCATTTAGATCGAAGGTTTGAGCTTCTGTAATTCCATCTTCACAATCGGCAAGATCCTGAACCATCAGGTCTGGGTTATCATAAACCGATACATCAAAAGAAGCAATACTAAAGCAACCTTCTTCGGCATCCTCATCATTGTCACTACGTACCCAAAGGGTTGTTGTTCCAAGAGCTGCGCTATATGATTCTGGTGAAGCAATTGCTCCAGATTCTGCTAATGCATCGGCTTCAGATCCATAAAAGCTTATACTTCCACCATCAGCATCGGTAACCGCATCATTAAGATCAAAAGTTTGAGCTTCAGTGTCTGCATCTTCACAATCTTCGAGATCCTGAACCATAAGGTCTGGATTATCATACACGGTCACATCAAAAGAAGCTATGGTGAAGCACCCTTCTTCGGCATCCTCATCATTATCACTACGTGCCCACAATGTGGTAGTACCAAGAGCTGCACTATAAGATTCTGGAGATCCTATCGCTCCAGATTCTGCTAATGCATCGGCTTCAGATCCATAAAAACTAACACTTCCACCATCAGCATCGGTGACCGCATCATTAAGGTCGAAGGTTTGAGCTTCGGTATCTTCATCTTCACAATCTTCAAGGTCCTGAACTGTCAGGTCTGGGTTATCATATACGGTCACATCAAAAGAAGCTATGGTGAAGCACCCTTCTTCAGCATCTTCATCATTATCACTTCGTGCCCATAAGGTTATAGTACCAAGAGCTGCGCTATATGATTCTGGTGAAGCTATCGCTCCAGATTCTGCCAATGCATCAGCTTCAGATCCGTAAAAACTTACACTTCCACCATCTGCATCGGTAACCGCATCATTCAGGTCGAAGGTTTGAGCTTCGGTATCTGCATCTTCACAATCTTCGAGATCCTGAACCGTAAGGTCTGGATTATCATAAACCGAAACCATAAATGATTTAATAGTATTACAATCTTCCTCGCCATCATCATCATTATCCAGCCTCGCCCAGAATTGCTTCGGACTTTCTTCTAAAGTTACACTCACCGAAGTTGGATCGCCAATAGCGCCTGTAGCCGCGATGGCATCTGCTTCAGAAGCATAAAAACTTAAAGTCCCCTCCTCTTCATTACTTATGGCATCATTAAGATCGAAAGATTGAGCTCCCGTATCTGTTTCTTCACAAGCTTCCAGATCGGTTACATCAAAATCTGGTGATTCATAAATGGTAATTGTGACCATTGCCCTGGGGCCTTCACATTCGTTTACGGTACAACTTGCCCAGAAAGAGGTTGTTTCAGTAATTTCTCCAGGTGAATAAGTATTTCCAGTTTCAAGTACTGAACCTCCTTCAGCCTGATCATACCAGGTAACAGTACCTTCACAACCTTCTGCTGTAAGGGTATCATCCCAGGAATCACATGCTGCCTGGTCTGTTAATTCAGGAGCCTCTGGTGTAAGATCGATCTCGATATCTATTGGTTTACCAGGGAAATCTTTTAATTCAGACTGGCTTGAAGATCCTGAAGTCCGGGTTCTTACGAACAGGGTACTTAGGTTAACACAGGCATCCTCAGGGAAAAATGAAGATACGTTTACGGCACCTTCTGCCCACTGGTTAATAGAATATTGATAGAATCCAGCCTCATTGATTGGATCCTGGTTATAAATAGAATAAGGCACAATGGTTTCAACATCATTTTCAGTACCAAAGACGGTACCGGTTTCCGGAGTTATAATACTATAGATAAAACCTCCCGAGCCATCTGGCCCCCACTGCCTAACCACAACACTAGCAGCTCCACCACCATTGGTGAATTCAATGGTAATAAGTAAGTCCAATACGGTTCTACCGCCATCTGGACCAGCAGAAGTAACGGTTCCGTCATTATTCAAGGTTAAAGGAGCCTGTAGTATCTCAAAATCTATATAACTACTACCATTGGTCACCTGCCTGTCTGCGGCAAAAGCCAGCCACAGATCTCCTTCCTGACCATACTGAATCGTAGGATCTGCAAATGAAAAATGCGCTATGGCATTTTGGATCTCGTTCTTATTAGGAGATGAACCAGTTCCCCAGGTATAGGTGTTCGGATCATCATTTATCTTGTTAGAACTAGTAAAAATGGTAGGATCGTTATTAGTGATATTATCCCTGAAAAATGTAGTTTGATCGGGATACAAATAAAAATCGTCAGGATAAGGTTGATCAGGTATTCCCTCAGCTATTCCATCTGACGCTGAAGGAGGAAAAACACCTCCCGGGTCTGCATTTTCCGGATCGGTTCCATTTTCAAACAACCAGTCTCCGGCATCAGGATCATCTCCAGGTAAACGCACGTAAGCATTCCCGTCAACAGCGAGACCACCTTTAGGTTGTAACAGTGGAGCCACCCCTTGAATGTTGTTTTGAGCAAATAAATTTACCTGAAATCCAAAAGAAAGAAATACTGCAATTAAAAGCACGTAACTTTTGGTAAACCTTCTTCTCATCAATGAGCGCTGAAATAGCTCTTTGTCTTTTGCAATTGAAATAAGAACTACAAGAGTTCTTATCCACGATGTAATAATTTCCATATGGTTTATTTTAGGTTAGATGAATTATTTAACCATATGTTCGGAGAAGTAATGGAGGGGCACAATTAGAAGAATCTAATAATATTAGGAAAGGGGGGTAAATCTCATATCTTCAGAAGCTGAAGAATGCAAATTATCGTAATAACTTATTTACCAAAATCTGAGCGCGATAAATTGGTTCACCTAAAAAAACACTCAAATTTGTTTAATGCCCATAAGCCGCAATAATTGCCGCTAAAATCTCTTAAAGTTAATTTAAAATGAGATTATCTTAAAGCGATATGAGTTAAATCATAATGGGGGATTTCCTGTAAAAAATGGAATTGGGATTTGAATCCAGAATAAATTAAAATCAGTTCTATCTTTTGGAATATCCATTCGAATTGAATCCCATAGAAGAATGCATAATTGAAGTGAAAAAATATTATTAATAACTAGTTATTAGAGATTTAATATGTAAAAACGCTATTCTACGCCTGAAGGAATGAAACTAAAATACTGAATCAAAATTATAAGAGATAGAAAAATTGAATAAGGAGTAAAAAGAAAAAATGGCGTTTTAGAACTAAGGACCAATACCTAATAAAAAAGAAGGCTAATTCAATTTTAACAAATACTGATTACTATCCTAAAACGCCATTTATACTATCCTAAAATTAAGGTTTATTTATGTCCATTGATAAACAAATGTTATAAAAACCAAAAATTAAGGGTTTACCCTACCCATGAAATTTATCAATTACTTCATTATTTAATTCGTAAAATAATTTCATATTTTTCTGAAATCCGCATTAAATTTTCTTCAAATTATCAATCCCCAAAAACTTGACTTAAAGACCTTTAATATTTTCAAGTTTGATTTGCTTTTGTTTAACTTTAAAAGAATAATTCAGAAGGAACAGGTATGAAAATAAAAGAACAGGGGCTCTACTCCCCTCAGAATGAAAGAGATAATTGTGGAGCAGGGTTTATTTGTAATCTGAAAGGGGAACGAAGTAATAAAATAATACATGACGCCATTGATATTCTGGTACGCCTGGAACACCGAGGTGCAGTTAGTGCCGATGGTAAAACGGGTGATGGTGCAGGTATCTTAATTGAGGTTCCACATGATTTCTTTAAAAAAGTATGTGAATTTGAATTACCCGGTACACGGGAATACGCTGTAGGGATGCTTTTTCTTCCCAAGAATAAAAACCAGGCCCTTATCTGCAAAACCACTTTTGAAGATGAAGTAAAAAACCAGGGATTAGAGATCCTGGGCTGGCGTAATGTGCCGGTGAATCATTCCTGCCTGGGAAAAATGGCCAGTAACGTGGAACCTGCCGTCGAGCAGGTTTTTATAGCTAAACCAAAGGATATTGAAGACAGATTTTTCAATGCTAAATTATATTCGGCCCGTAAGATCGCGGAACATACCGTGGAGCATTCTGGCCTTGCTCAAAGTGAATATTTCTATTTTTCGAGTCTCTCTACCAATACCATAATATATAAGGGACTATTGATGCCTCAGGATATCAATGACTATTACAAAGATCTTAACGATCCAGATGTGATCACAAAACTGGCCCTGGTTCATCAAAGATTTTCTACCAACACCTTCCCTACCTGGGATCTGGCGCAGCCTTTCAGGTATATGTGCCATAACGGTGAGATCAATACTTTGAGAGGGAATCTTAGTAGAATGAAGGCGCGGGAAGAGCTTTTCGAATCAGATATTTTCGGCGAGGATATGAAAAAGATCATTCCGGTGATTATGGATGGAAAATCCGATTCGGCATCTATGGATATGGCCCTGGAACTTCTGCTACAAACAGGAAGATCCCTACCGGAAGCTATCATGATGATGGTGCCCGAAGCCTGGGAAAAGAATCCTTCGATGAAGGATAATAAAAAAGCATTTTACGAGTACAACGCATGTATCATGGAGCCCTGGGATGGGCCAGCCTCCATACCTTTTACCGATGGAAATTATATAGGTGCTCTTCTGGACAGAAATGGTCTGAGGCCCTCCAGGTATACCGTCACTAAAGACGGATATGTAGTCATGTCTTCTGAAACCGGCGTTCTTGACATTAAGCCTGAAAATGTTCTGAAACATGGAAGACTGGAACCGGGAAGAATGTTCCTTGTAGATATGATCGAAGGACGAATTATTGAAGATGAAGAAGTAAAAGAAAAAATAGTTTCAGAAAGGCCCTATAGAAACTGGCTTAAAGATAATTTATTGCCGTTAGCGGAAGTGCCTTATACCGGGAATCAGACTCCTGTAGAGGATATTCCATACATGACCAGGCTTAAACTTTTTGGTTATACCTATGAAGATATCACTACTATTATTTCTCCTATGGCATCCAAGGCCAAGGAAGCGATAGGCTCTATGGGGACGGATATTCCGCTTGCCGTTCTTTCAGATAAACCACAGTTATTATTCAACTATTTCAAACAGCTTTTCGCGCAGGTAACCAATCCACCACTTGATGGAATTCGAGAGGAAATAGTTACAGACATTAGTCTTTCTGTAGGTGAGGATATCAACCTATTCGAAATCATACCTGAACAGGCTAAAAAACTAAAAATTCAGAATCCGGTTATTTCGAATGAAGACCTGGACAAGATAAAATATATAGATTATCCGGGGTTTAAAGCCAGATCTATTTCCATGCTTTACGAAGCTGAAAAAGGAATGAATGGCCTGGAAGACCGTCTCGAAGAAATGATCACTGAAATTAAAAATGCCGTAGATGATGGCTGTAATGTGATCATACTGTCAGACAGGAATGTGAACCCTAAACTGGCTCCAATCCCTTCGCTACTTGCATGTTCATTTGTGCATCATAGGGCCAAGGATCATAATAGAAGATCTAGCTTCGGAATTGTAATCGAATCTGCAGAGCCAAGAGAACCGCATCATTTTGCTGCTCTTTTTGGTTATGGGGCGAGTGCGATCAATCCATATATGGTAAACGAAGTGATCTATGATCTTGTTGAAAGAAAAGAGATCGATGTTGAAGACCCGGAAGTAGCTGTTGAAAATTTCAATATTGCTATTGGGAAGGGAATTATCAAGATCATGAACAAGATTGGAATTTCAACACTACTCTCCTATCGTGGATCTCAGATCTTTGAAATTCTAGGGTTGAACAAAAAATTCGTTAATAAATATTTCAGTAATACTCCTACCAGAATTGAAGGTATCGGTTTATATGAAATTGAAAAAGAAATTCAGAAGCGTTACCAACATGCTTTCTTTCCGCCAGAAACAGAGACCGATCTGGACCTTGAAATGGGTGGGGATTATCGCTGGAGAAGAAATGGAGAAAGACATGTTTTTAATCCTGCCAGCGTTGCAAAACTCCAGCAGGCCGTAAAACAAAATAGCTACGAAACTTATACCGAATATTCAAAAATCATCAATGAGCAGAATGAAAAGCTCATGACCTTAAGAGGAATGTTCAAATTCAAAGAATTGAATCCTATTCCTATTGAAGAAGTTGAACCATGGACCGAGATCGTAAAGAGGTTCAAGACCGGCGCCATGTCTTTTGGATCTATAAGTAAGGAAGCTCATGAGAACCTGGCAATTGCCATGAACCGGATCAAGGGTAAAAGTAATTCTGGAGAAGGTGGTGAAGATGCCGATCGTTTTCAGAAGGATATTAATGGAAACTGGAGAAATTCAGCTATTAAGCAGGTCGCTTCCGGTCGTTTTGGTGTAAGTATAGATTATTTGACCAATGCCCGGGAGATCCAGATAAAAATGGCCCAGGGAGCAAAACCCGGAGAAGGCGGACAATTACCCGGCCCAAAAGTGAATCCCGATATTGCAAAAACAAGAAATTCGACACCTTATGTTGGATTGATATCTCCACCCCCACACCACGATATTTATTCTATCGAAGATCTTGCGCAGCTAATTTTCGATTTAAAGAATGCCAATCGCGAAGCAAGGATCAATGTGAAACTTGTTTCAAAAGTGGGAGTAGGTACGATCGCCGCCGGGGTAGCAAAAGCCAAGGCTGATGTCGTGCTTATATCAGGTTATGACGGTGGAACAGGAGCCTCTCCTCTAACTTCCTTAAGACATGCAGGTTTACCATGGGAACTAGGAATTGCTGAAGCTCAGCAAACATTATTATTGAATAATCTTAGAAGTAGAATTGTTGTGGAATGCGACGGTCAGTTAAAGACAGGCCGTGACGTTGCGATCGCCTGTTTACTGGGTGCTGAAGAATTCGGATTTTCAACTGCACCTCTTGTAGCTACAGGTTGTATCATGATGCGTGCCTGTCATTTAAATACCTGCCCTGTGGGTATAGCCACCCAGGACCCGGAACTTCGTAAGAACTTTAAAGGGACACCTGAAAATGTGATCAATTTCATGTACTTCATCGCTCAGGAATTGAGAGAGATCATGGCTCAGTTAGGTTTCAGAAATATGAAGGAAATGGTAGGACAATGCCAGAAACTGGACATGAATCGCGCTATTAAGCATTACAAGGCGCAGGGAATCGATCTTTCGAATATTCTTTATAAACCAGATATTAAGGATGGTGTACCGCTTTCAAATACCGAAAAGCAGTTACATAATATTGAAGGAGTACTTGATTTCGAAATATTGAGACAGGCTCATCCAGCCATTTATAGAAAAGAACCTGTAACCCTTAGTTATCCAATAAGTAATACCAACAGAACCACGGGAGCGATTATTAGTAATGAGATCTCAAAAATTCATGGTTCCATCGGTTTACCTAAAAACACTTTAACCCTGAACTTTCATGGTTCAGCTGGACAAAGTTTTGGCGCTTTTGCCGCTAAAGGTTTGAATTTAAATATTGAAGGTAATTCCAATGATTATTTCGGGAAAGGCCTTTCCGGAGCCGTTCTTTCCATTAGAAAACCGAAAAAAGCGACTTTCAAATCCAATGAAAATATTATCATAGGTAATGTCGCATTATATGGAGCAGTTCGCGGTGAAGCCTATATCAACGGAATTGGTGGAGAACGTTTCTGCGTAAGAAATTCAGGAGCGAAAGCAGTGATCGAAGGTATTGGTGACCATGGTTGTGAATATATGACCGGTGGTGTGGCCGTAATACTCGGAAAAATAGGTCGGAATTTTGCCGCTGGAATGAGCGGTGGTGTGGCCTATATTTATGATCCTGAAAATACGCTGGATCGTAATAATTTTAATATGGAAATGATAGAACTTGAAGCTCCTTCAGAAGAAAACCTTCAGGAACTGGAAGAGTTGATCGTTAATCATTATCAATATACCGAAAGTGAAGTAGCCAAGGCTATCTTAAATGATTGGGAGGAGGCTTCAACAGGCTTTATTAAGGTTATGCCTACCGAATATAAAAAGGCATTGCAAAAACTTGAAGAAGAAAAAAGAAAAGAAGAAGAGGTAGATCTTAAAACAGCATAAGAATGGGTGAATTACGAGGATTTTTAGAATACGATCGTATTCAGGAAGAAGATATAAAACCCGAAGAAAGGGTAAAGAATTATAAAGAATTTCATAAAGAACTTCCAACCGAAGAATTAAAGAAACAAGGTGGAAGATGTATGGACTGCGGGATCCCGTTTTGTCACAGCGGTTGTCCCCTGGGAAATCTAATCCCGGATTTTAATGACGCCGTTTACAGGAATGAATGGCAGAAAGCATTAAAGATCCTGCATGCTACAAATAATTTTCCAGAGTTTACGGGAAGATTATGTCCTGCGCCATGTGAGTCGGCATGCGTACTAGGCATAATAGAGCCTCCTGTTGCCATTGAAATGATCGAGAAGTATATTGTGGAGCGCGGCTTTAAAGAGGGCTGGATAAAGCCTGAACCGCCCGCTCACAGAACAGACAAAATAGTTGCGGTAATAGGATCGGGTCCTGCTGGTTTAGCTGCGGCACAACAATTAAATCGTGCCGGCCATACTGTAACGGTTTTTGAACGTGATTCTAAAGTTGGTGGGTTACTTCGTTACGGTATTCCAGATTTCAAGATGGAAAAGAAAGTAATAGATCGTCGTTTAGATATAATGAAAGCTGAAGGAATCGAGTTTAAAACCGATACTGAAGTCGGTAAAAACTATTCTGTAGAAGAAATTAAGAAATTCGACGCGGTTGTTCTTTGCGGTGGAGCTACCGAAAGGAGAAAATTACCGATCCCAGGTTCAGATGCCGAAGGTGTGGTTCAGGCAATGGAATTCTTAAAGCATAATAACGAAGCAGTAGATGGTCTTCATGAAGTTGAAGAAAGATTAAGCGCTAAAGGAAAGGATGTTATTGTGATTGGTGGTGGTGATACTGGTTCCGATTGTGTTGGAACTTCAAACCGTCATGGTGCAAAGTCTGTAACTAACTTTGAGATCATGCCATTGCCGCCTGAAAAAAGATCTTCAGAAAACCCATGGCCTTACTGGCCCTTTACTTTGAAGACAAGTTCTTCACATGAAGAAGGCGTTGAAAGGAACTGGAGCATACAGACAAAAGAATTTGTAAAAGATTCTGAAGGGAAATTAAAAGGGCTTAAAACTGTTCAGGTAGAATGGATAAAAAGACCAGGACAACGTCCGGAATTAAAAGAAGTTCCGGAAACAGAAAAAGAATGGCCCTGTGACCTTGCTTTACTGTCGCTTGGATTCACAGGTCCAGAAAAGACTTTGAGCGAAAAACTGGGCCTTGAAATAGATGAGAGAACTAATATCAAGGGCAAGAAAGACTATAGCACGAACGTGAAAAATATATTCGTTGCCGGTGACATGAGAAGAGGCCAGTCACTTATAGTGTGGGCAATATCTGAAGGTAGAGAAGCTGCTCATAATGTAGACAAATATTTAATGGGTAGTTCTAAACTTCCCATTAAAGGAGAAGGCGATCTGCCAACACCTTAATAAAAAAGCCCCGGTTAAAACGGGGCTTTTTTTATCTATAATTCTATTTTATTATAAACCTAATAGGCCCGCAAATGAAATTTGAAGATTTACTTCTGAATTAGCTTCAACCGTAAATCCGCTTAGATCGATGCTACTGGCCGTACTTGCATTTACCATTCTGGAAAATTCAAGATGACCGTCATCATCAATATCAGAGTAGGACGCAAAATGAAGTTCATAATCCCCTTCTTCCAGAAAGTGAATTTCAAAATCACCGCTTGAATTTGAAACTACCGCACTACTAACAGCTTTTGAGAAATTAACTCCTTCGTTATTCGCATTACTTTCCGATTCATTGAAAGAACCTGATTCGTAAACGTAGGCAACAACTACTTCCCCGTCAGCTTCGCTAGTATTTTCAACGTTACCTGTCAAAATTCCAGTGTTCATTTTGTTTACCGCTCTAATATTGTTCTCAAGCTGCGATTCAGAAACAAATGAATAATTTCCCCCCTCTGCTATTAAGCTTTTGCGGAGGTCAAAATCAAGAACAATTTCATTTTGAGTGTCACCAAATATCTCTACCTGGTCGTTTATATTAAGTTCGGTGGCCGTAGATATCTCTTGTTTCCCACCATCTGTAGTCATTATATAATTACCGGGGCCATCACCAGACGCATCCGTTTCGGAGAGCATTAATGTTATATCTGAGGTTGTACCGGCATCTAATTCCAATTCACCTAAAAGTTCCGTTTTACCCTGGGTTAGGCTACTTATCTGAACGGTAGTTTTGCCAAAACTTTCAATAGCTTTTCCATTAACTTTCACTTCTGATATGGTAATAAAAATAGCTTCAACGTTTGTATCATCCACAGGGGAATCTGTTAAATAAATGGTCGTAGCATTTGCTCCTCCCGAACCATCTGGTTCTTCCATGGAATCATCTTCAGAGCAAGAAACAAATAAAATTAATCCTAATAATAATCCGAATCTACTTAAATTCTTAAATAGCATAAAAAATTGATTTTGTGCACCACTAAGCGCATTGGTTAAAATTCATTGATTTATTAAGGATAGTATTTGGGATACTTATTTAGATTCGGATAATGATAACGGGAGGAGTCCTACCAATATTC